>JAKZUJ010000090.1:0-33893 GCA_047516685.1 Chloroflexota bacterium
TCGGGCGTGATGCTGTCGTGGCGCATGGCCAGCTCGGTGGCTTCCACGAAAATCTCGTCCTCTTCGTCCTCCGCCGTTTGCTGAAGTTCCTGTCGGGACACCTGGGCCGGCTCGCCCTGTTCACGCCAGTGCTCAACGACCGCGCGAACTTCCTCATCGGTGACGCGCACGCCTTGAATCCGCTGCGGCTTGCCGCCTTCGGGCGGGGCGTAGAGCATGTCGCCGCGGCCGATCAGTCGCTCGGCGCCGGCCCTGTCCAGCACGGTCCGCGAGTCAGCCTGGCTGCTGACCATGAACGAAATGCGGGTGGGGAAGTTGGCCTTGATCAGGCCGGTGATGACGTCGACCGAGGGGCGCTGGGTTGAAACCACCAGGTGGATGCCGGTGGCGCGGGCCATCTGGGCCAGGCGCGCCAGCAACCGTTCCACGTCGCCGGGGGCCGTCATCATCATGTCGGCCAATTCGTCGATCACGACCACGATGTTGGGCAGCGGTCCGTCCGCGTCCTCCGGCAACGCCGCGTTGTAGGACGCCAGGTTGCGGACGCCGGCCTTGCTGAAGGTGCGGTAGCGGCGGGCCATTTCGTTGCTGACCCAGGTCAATACGTCGACGACTTCGTTCACGTCGGTAACGACGGGCATCCGCAGGTGCGGGATGCCTTCAAACGCCACCAGTTCGACCATCTTGGGATCGATCAGGACGAACCGCATTTCCTCGGGCGTCTTGGTGAACATGATCCCGGTGATGAGCGACGTGAGGCAGACGGACTTGCCCGCGCCGGTGGCGCCGGCAATGAGCACGTGCGGCATCTTGGCCAAGTCGGCCACTCGTACCTGGCCGGCCACATCCAGGCCGAGCGCGACCTTGATACCCGCGTCTGACTCGGCCCAGGCCTGGCTTTCCATCACCTCCCGAAGGGTTACGACCGCCGGGTTGTCATTCGGCGTTTCCAGGCCTACGAAGGGCTGCCCGGGGACGGGCGCTTCGATCCGCACGCTGCGCGCGGCCAGCTTGAGCGCCAGATCGTTGGCCAGCGCCGTTATGCGTGCCACCTTCACGCCCGGTCCCGGCTGCAGGAGGTATTGGGTCACCACAGGGCCCGGCACCGCTTCGGCGACGCGAACCGGCACTTTGAACGAGGCCAGGGACTCTTCAATTGATGCGGCCTTGCTGACGATCTCCTCTTCCGGTACCTCGGCCGAGTCCTCGGCCGGCAGGAGCAGGTCCATGGCCGGCAACTGCCAGGGACCTTCCGGCTGCGGGGGCGCGGCGGCGGCCGGCAGTCGGTCCGCGACACGAATCAGCGGCTGCTGGCCCCAGGCGGGCGCCTCCCCGGCCTCGTCGTCGGCCGGCGGGCCATCAGCGGCGGGCCGTGCGCGCTCAGGCGCCGGCTCGGCGTCCGAACGGTCCGCCGGCGAGAACCAGGGGCGAGCCCTGGCGTTGGCCGCGGCGACTACCTGTATCAGGCCGGTCCCCAAGAGGGCGGTGGCCTGGATGATGTACCGCCCGGGACGGGTCACGGTTTCCGTGCCCCACGGAGATGCCGCCAGGCCGTAGGCAAGGGCCAGGACCGCGGCTACGCCCAGGATGAGGTACGCCGGGACGTCGCCGATGCCGGCCCGCATGGCCGATCCGATCAGCCCGCCAATGGCGCCGCCGCCCTCAGGCTGACCCTGGTGGACGGTCGTTGCGGCGAGGTCGGTCATTGCCGCCAACGCCGCAACGAAAATGGCCGCCGCGACGAAGTGCGTGACGTCGATGATGGCCCGACGGCGGGCGCCGGCAACCAGAACGGCGCCACCCACCAGGGCGCCCGCCAGCGCGCCCAGGGGCGCGGCGCGGCCCAGGCCGGCGGTCATGGTTGCAGCGGCGCCGGTGACGACCAACGCCTCGTCGACGATGAGGCCGACGAACGACAGCACGCCGAGGGCGGCCACGATAAAGCCGCCAAAGCCCGCAATGTCCCAATGTTCAGGCCGCGTCGCGCGCGCTGGCAGCGCGGCGGCCTTTCGGCTCGTGGCCACGGGAGGCCCTCCTAGGTGCGGGCCAAAACCCGCCCCTTAGCTAGACCTCAGTGACGATCGGCAGAATCACCGGTCGCCGCCGGGTCTCCCGGAACAGCCGCCTCCCGAGAGCGTTCCGGATCTTCTTCTGTAAATACGCGGCGGAATGGTCCGGATGGTCGCCTGACTCGACGACCGACCGAACCGTGTCGCGAGCACGTGCCAGAAGCTCATCTTCAGCTTCCGACGCGTACACGAATCCCCTTGTGATGATATCCGGGTCTGTCAAGCATTTACCAGTGTGGCGATCCACGTTTACGACGGTAATGACGACCCCGCCCTCCGCAAGGTGGCGACGGTCGCGGAGCGTGGCGTCGCTCTCCTCACCAACAGTGAGACCGTCGACGTAGACGTTGCTGACGTCGGTTTCTCCGACCACGCTGATGTCGTCAGCGGACAGTTCGACGATGGACCCGGACTCGGCCACGAGCACATGCTCGGCGTCCACGCCGACTCGCTCGGCCAGGCGCCGGTGCTCCATCAGGTGCCGGTACTCGCCGTGGACCGGCATGAAAAACTTGGGTTGAAGGGTCGTGAGCATGTACTTGAGGTCTTCCTGGCCAGCGTGTCCGGATACGTGGACTGGCAGGAGGCGCTCGTAGAGCACACGCGCGCCCTGTCGGCCGAGACGGTCAATGGTCTGGTTCACGGCCTCTTCGTTGCCCGGGATTGCCGAGGCCGACACGATTACCGTGTCGTCCGGCAGCAGGTCGATAAACCGGTGGTCGCGGTTGGCCAACCGCGCCAGCGCGGAACGGGGCTCGCCCTGTGAGCCGGTGCAGATGATGGCAAGTTCGTCGGCCGGGTAGTTCCCCAGGTCGCGCGGGTCGACCTCCATGGCGTCGTCCGGCACCTGCAGGTAGCCCAGGTCGCGGGCGACACGCACGTTGCGTTCCATGCTGCGACCCACGAAACAGACACGGCGACCGTAGGCGTAGGCGGCATCAATGACCTGCTGTACGCGGGAAATCAGCGATGAGAACGTCGCGACGATGATGCGGCCTGGCGCGTCGTTGAATACGCGGTCAAAGGTCTCGGCGATCACGGCTTCGGAGGGCGTGTGGCCGGGCTGATCCGCATACGTGCTGTCCGACATCAGCAGCAGCACGCCTTCGTCCCCCAGGCGGCCCAGGGTCTGAAAGTCCGGCGGGATGCCATCCACCGGTGTGTGGTCAATCTTGAAGTCGCCGGTATGCACGATGGTCCCGACGGGCGTGTGGATGGCCAGGCCCATGGCGTCCGGGATGCTGTGGCAGACGTGGAAGAACTGGCAGCGGAAGGGACCGATCGTCACGGTCTCCCGTGCCTTGACGACCCGCAGGTCCGCCTGGTCGCGCAGGCTTGGCTCTTCGAGCTTCACGCCAACCAGGCCCAGCGTGAGCCGGGAGCCGTAGATCGGCAGGTCGAACTCGCGCAGGGCGTAGGGCAGCGCGCCGATGTGGTCTTCGTGGCCGTGGGTGATCACGAAGGCGCGCAGCTTGTGGCGGATTTCGCGCAGGTAGGCAAAGTTCGGCAGGACCAGGTCCACACCGAACATCTCAGCGTCGGGGAAGGTGATGCCGCAGTCGAGCACGATGGCGTCGTCGCCGTACTCGATCACGGTGCAGTTCTTGCCTATTTCGCCGATGCCGCCAATGGAGACGACACGCACGCGTTGGGCTGAAGGTTTGCCAGTCATGTGAAGGTTTCCGGTATCTGGTGCGTTAGATGAAGAATGAGAGTTGCTGCGTATCGGGCGGCGGCGGCGGATCGGGCTCAACCGCGGCGGCGTCGGCCAGCAGCTTGGGAATCATCTGAAAGTCCTGCGACAGCACCTCGCGCAACCGTAGTTGCCGCAAGGCCGCCGCCGGATGGTAGACGGGGAGGTACACGCGACCGTGCAACCGCCGCGCCACGCCGCGGGCCCGCGAGATGCGCGCCTCGGGAAAGAAGACGTTGAGCGCATGGCGCCCCAGCAGCACCACCAGATCGGGTTCGATCAAGTCGAGTTGCTGATCCAGGTAGGGACGGCAGGCGTCCGCCTCATCAGGTAGCGGGTCGCGATTGTTGGGCGGGCGGCACTTCAAGACGTTGGCGATGAACACGTCGGCCCGGCGCATGCCGATGCCCTGGATCATTTCATCGAGCATCTTTCCGGCCTGGCCCACGAAGGGGCGGCCCAGCCGGTCCTCGTGGAAGCCCGGACCCTCGCCGATGAAGACGACGCGCGCCGATGGCGAGCCCTCTCCGGGAACGGCGTTGGTACGCCCCTCGTGCAGGCCGCACCGCGTGCAGGTCCGAACAACGGATGCGAGGCTCGCCAGATCCGGAAAAGTCGGAAGGCCGATCACGCGTTAGGCATGCACTGCGGCAGGCTGGATAAAGGCGTCCAGTTCGTAGAGGTCCAGCACGGACTTCAGATTATCCTGCATCGCGGTCGGCATTTCGACCAGCGGCGTTCTTGGAACGCCCACCTGGAAGCCGCTGAGGTTGAGCGCGGCCTTGACGGCAATGGGGTTGGACCAGCCGGCCGGGAAAAGCGCTCGCGCGATTGGCAACAGGCGCAGGTGCTTGCGCCGCGCCGTCTCCAGGTCGCCCTCGACAAAGGCGTCGATCATGTCGCGGGTCTCGCCGCTCACGACGTGCGACTGGACGCTGACCACGCCCGCGCCGCCCAAGGCCATGACCAGGTAGGTGTCGCTGTCGTTGCCGCTGTAGATATCGAACCCGTCTTCGGCCGTACGGGCGATCTCGCCAATCTGGTCAAAGTCCCCGCTGGCCTCCTTGACGGCCACGATGTTGTCCACGGCGCTCAGGCGCGCCACGGTGTCCGCAGTCATGTTGAGGCTGGTGCGCGCGGGCACGTTGTAGAGCATGTTGGGCAGCGGCGTGGCTGCCGCGATGGTCTCGAAATGGAGCACCAGGCCGTCCTGCGGCGGCTTGTTGTAGTAGGGCGTGACCTGCAGAAGCCCATGGACGCCGATCTCGGCGGCTTCGCGCGACAGTCGCACGCTCTCGGCGGTGTCGTAGCCGCCGGTGCCCGCAATCACCAGCGCGCGGTCGCCCACCGCCGCCAGCGCTTCGCGATAGAGATTGAAGCGTTCGTCGTCGCTGAGCACTGGAGACTCGCCGGTTGTGCCGGTGACCACGACCGCGTCGTTGCCGGCATCCACGAGTCCGCCGACGAGGCGCCCAAACGTGGCGTAGTCCACCGATCCGTCATCGGCGAACGGGGTGATAACCGCGGTAATGAGCCGGCCAAAGGTCAACATGCGACAGCCTCCGCGCGCAGCCGCCCGGGCGGCCGCGATACGCCGTGCTGTAGGGCCGATTGTACCTTTCGACCTCGACAGGGTTGCCGCGCGGATCTGGCTGTTACCGGATGGCTGCGGTCAGAGTTGCTAGGCGGGAGTCGGCGCGCTTGCTGGCGCGGATGGGCGCGGACCGTCGGCCGGTGAGGAACCCGTGTCGAAGATGGTTGGCTGCGCTGGCGGACTGCCGGCTGAACGGGTGCGTTCCTCAATACGGCCCAGCGCATCCAGCACGGTCTGCTGGGTGGCTTCCAGGCGCACGACGATTTGCATAATCTCGTACTGACGCGTCTCAAAGGTGTCCATGCGGGCGCTCAGGCGATCCATGCGGCCGTCCAAGCGGGCGCTCAAGCGGTCCATGCGGACGCTCAGGCGGTCCATGCGGGCGCTCAGGCGGCCTTCAATCTTGAAGATCAGGCCGACAACCGCGCCGGCGGTGGCTAGCCCGCCCACGATTAGCGTCGCGCCAACGCTCAGGATGCCGACCAACTCGGCGCTCATGGCGAGAGGTCGTATTTTCCCGTGCGTAACTCGTTGCTGGCAATGTATCACGGGCTCGCCGGCCAGCCCGCCCGCGCGGATAACGGGTCGTGGGTCACTTTGAGTTGTGAGCCGCGAAGACCCCTCACCCTACCCTCTCCCCCAGGAGAGGGATAAGACGAAGACCTCTTACCCTGACCCTTTTCCCCAGGAGAGTTCGCTTTGTGGAGAGGGATGCGATCAAAATGACCCACTACCGGATAACGGATACAGGGCGCGCTGAGCCGAAGTTGCGGGAAAGACCGGAGCCCAGCGGATCAGCGCGAGCCATGGACCGCTCGACCTTGAAGGACTGCGCTACCAGTTGACGCGGCGGCTGAAGTAGCGACGCCAGCGGCGCCAGACGCCTTTGCCGTAGAAGGCTTCTTCCTGGCCCTCGATGATCACGGCCTCGCTGGTGAGAATCTGCGAGGCCAGGCCGGCCGCGTTATACGGACTTAGTGCCCGCAGCGTGTCGGGGAAAGCCGACCGCCAGACCGAGCGAAACAGCAGCAGCCCCAACGCCAGCAAAAACAGCACCGGCACGGCACTGGATTCGCGCAAGTACGCGGCCAGCACCAGAAGCAGCGGGGCCAACATGGCAATCCACAGAAGGATTTCGACCTGCGCGTTGACTCGCCGTGTGCGGCGCCGGTGGGCAAAGGAGTAGGGCGCGCGCTGCCGCTCAAAGCGCGCGCGCTCCAGCAGGGCCAACCCAGCGCCCATCACGCCGAACACGGCGGAAATCACCACGCCGGCCGCAACGATGACGCCGCCCGGCGTGCCCAGCGGCTGGCCGTCGCGCGGGCGCGGAAGCTCGCCTTCGGCGATGGCGCGGCTGCCCTTGCCATCGGGATCAATCAGCAGTTCGACCACGCCCATGGCAACGATCATGAAAATAAAGAGCGCAAGGCCCGCCAGCACCATCCCCATGCCCGCGAGAAACCCGGCCTTCAGCAGATCCAGCGTTGGCGTGCGGGCCGCGCGAATCTCCTCCAGGTAGATGTCCAGTTCTTCCTGCGAGGTCTCGGGCGACATCCCAGCCCGCACCAGCGCCTGCTGGGCCAGGCGGTAGTCGTCGCGCCGGTCCCCCGAACGCCTGACCGCGCGCCACCACCGCTGAATCGAGTGCGCCAGCGCCATGGCCCCATCCTAGCCGGGGCGGCGCAAGAACATTACCTGCCCCGACGAAGCCTGTTGGCCTCGCCACGCTAAACGAGCGAACCTGGCCGCATGGCACGCATTGAAGGCATCAGAGTCAAGAATTTCCGCGTTTTGCGGGATATCGCCCTGGGCAAGCTGTGGAACACGAGGTTCGTCCAGCCGCTGTCGCCCTTGACGGCGGTCATTGGAAAGAATGGGGTCGGCAAGAGTTCCTTGTTTGACGCCTTCGGCTTCCTGTCTGATTGCCTGAAGCTCGGCGTTGAAGACGCCTGCGACGCGCGTGGACGCGGCGGCTTCGACCGCATCCGCTCGCAGGGCAGCCAGACACCGATCGAGTTCGAAGTCTATTACCGGCAGGGTACGAAGTCGCGACCCATCACATACGAGTTTGCGATCGACAAGGATGCTTCCGGCCGTCCTTATGTCACACGAGAACGCCTTCGTCAGCGCCGAAGGGGACAACGCTATGGCCGGCCCTTTTCGTTCTTAACGCTGAGCGACGGCACAGGCTTGGTATGGAAAGGAGATGCGCTTTGGCTTTCTGATCAGGACGAGCAAGCGGATCTGGATTGGGACGCATTATTGAGTCGGATTGGAGAAGAAGAGAGCGCGGAGACTGAAGTCATCGAACTTCTTGATAAACGCAGGCTAGGCATAGCCACACTCGGAGCCTTGAAGCAACATCCCAGAATCGCTTCGTTTCGTCAATTTATAGAAGGCTGGTACCTGAGCTACTTCACGCCGGACGCCGCACGTGGGTTACCAATGGCTGGCCCTCAGCGACACTTGAGCGTCCATGGAGACAATCTCGGCAACGTCGTGCAGTTCATGGAGCGTGAACAGCGGTATGGATTTGAACGTATCCTCCAGCGGATCGCTGCGAGAGTTCCCGGCATCGAACGCATCGACACGGAACGCAGCCCCGACGGACGTCTGCTGCTGCGCTTCAACGATCGGGGTTTCGAGGATCCGTTCTACGCGCAGCAGGTGTCTGACGGGACGTTGAAAGTCTTTGCCTATTTGCTGATGCTGGAGGACCCGCAGCCGCCGCCGTTCATATGCATCGAGGCGCCGGAGAACAGTCTCTACCACAAGCTACTTGAGTTGCTGGCCGAGGAGTTTCGAAGCCACGCGGCCGGACGTAGGAACGCACCCCAGATATTCGTCACGACCCACCAGCCGTACTTTGTTGACGCCCTGGCGCCTGAGGAAACCTGGGTGCTCGAGAAGGCGGCGGACGGCTTCGCGACCATTAGCAGAGCGAGCGATGACGCCGTTGTCCGAGCTATGGTCGAGGAAGGTCTTCCGCTCGGCGGTCTCTGGTACAGCGACTATCTGGACCAGCGCCAAGCCGATCCACTTTTAAGTACTAGTCGAGGATAGATCTGGAAGTATCGCCGTCAACACGATTTTAGAGAAGATTCTCGGCCAAAACTACACCGTGCACTCCTGGAGAATGCATTCGTATCAGGGTATTGGTCGTATACCGAGGGATTTGGGTGGTCCGTCGGATCCAACGAGACGACTTCTACTGGATCGCTTACCAAGCCTGCTCCGAGGATATGGCAGGAGCCTCAGACATCCTTCCGCAGTTCTCGTAGTCGTCGACCTCGACGACAGAGAGTGTCTATCATTCAAGCAGGAATTGAGCGGAGTGCTTCGTGCATGCAGCCCGCAACCAAAAGCTAAGTTTCGAATCGCAATCGAAGAAGTAGAAGCTTGGCTGCTGGGCGATTGTTACGCAGTGAAGGCTGCCTATCCCAACGCAAGAGACGCAATTCTTAACCGGTACGTGCAGGACAGCATCTGCGGAACCTGGGAGGTTCTAGCGGATGCCGTCTACCGAGGCGGGTCGGGGCATCTACGACGAGTGGGCTATCCCGAGTCGGGCCGGGCCAAATCCGAGTGGGCGGAGCACATCACTCCACATATGGATGTGGATCGCAACCGGTCGAGAAGCTTTCAAGTCTTTCGAGATACGGTGCGCGATCTGGCTGGTATCGGCTAGCTGCTTCAGATGGACAGCACACGCTCTTGCGCAAGCTTGGTGAGGCCAGCGGCAAGGGCTCCCGCCGATTCCTCCTGCCGGATAGCGGCGAAGAAGTCCGTTCCTGTTCCCTATCGGTGGTAGGAGAGGGAGTCGGACTGCGCTAGCGCAGGCTCAGGTTCAGACCAGTCCCTGCTCGATCATTGACTCGGCGATTTGGATTGAGTTCGTCGCCGCGCCCTTGCGCAGGTTGTCGGAGACGACCCAGAACACCAGGCCGTTGGGGTGCGACATGTCCTGCCGCAGGCGGCCGACCCAGGTGGTGTCGTTGCCTTCGGCCATGGTCGGCATGGGGTAGACCTCGGAGGCCAGGTCGTCAACCACGCGGACGCCGGGCACGTCCTCCAGGAGCGAGCGAGCAAGGTCGGCGTCGACCGGATCGCTGAATTCCGCATGGACGGCTGCCGAATGCGCGCGGAACACGGGCACGCGCACGCAGGTGGCGGACACGGCCAGGTCGGGCAGGTGCATGATCTTGCGCGTCTCCGCCGAGACCTTCCATTCCTCTTTCGAGTAGCCGTCGTCGCGAGGATCGTCGATGGAGGGGATCAGGTTGGACGCGATCGGGTGGGGAAACACGTCCGGCGCCAACTCGGCGCCGTCGCCGTTGGCCAGGGCGGCGGTCTGCTCAGCCAGCTCCTCCATCGCCCTTCCGCCGGCGCCCGATACCGACTGGTACGTGTCGGCAATCACGCGCCGCAAGGCGCTGTGCTCGTTGAGCGGCGCCAGTACCTGGACGATCGGGGTGGTGGAACAGTTCGGAATCGCCACGATGCCCTTGTGCTCCCGCAGATCCTCGGCGTTCACCTCGGGGACGACCAGTGGCACATCGTCGTCATAGCGGAACGCGGAACTGTCGTCGATGGCGATTGCGCCGGCTGCGGCAACCCGCGGCGCGACGGCGCGGCTGATGGCGCCGGACGCCGAGATCAGCACAAAGTCCAGACCTGTGAAGTCGCTGTCGTCATCCAGCACGTTGACGGTGTAGGAAGCGCCGTTGAATTCGATCTGCTTGCCACGGCTGCGCGCCGAGGCCCACAGGCGCAACTCGCCCACCGGGAAATTGCGCTCGGCCATCACGCTCAGAAACTCGCGGCCCACGGCGCCCGTGGCGCCAACAACCCCGATACCAAACCTGCGGCTCATGCGTCGTCGCTTTCCTCGAAGAGCAGGTGCTCAAGGCCAATGAGCAAGCCTGGCAAGGCTCGAACCCGGCGGGCCGCCATCAGCACGCCGGGCATAAACGAATCACGGCTGGTTGAATCATGACGAATCGTGAGGGTCTGCCCCAGCGCGCCGAAGATGACCTCCTGGTGCGCAACAAGCCCGGGCAGGCGCACGCTGTGCACACGCACGCCATGATCCACGCCGCCCCGCACCCCGGGCAGGGTAAAGCGCTCGGTGGGCGCGTCCATGGCCGGGCGCCCGCCGCGCGCCTGGGCGATCAATTCGGCCGTGCGAGCGGCCGTGCCCGAGGGCGCGTCGATTTTCTGGTCATGGTGAAGCTCAATCACCTCGACGTGATCCAGGTGCGGGGCCGCCAGCTGCGCCATGGCCATCATCAGCACGGCGCCAATAGCGAAGTTGGGCGCGATGAACGCGCCCACGCCTTCCGTCGCGGCCGCAGAGCGGATGGCCTCAACCTGGTCCGCCGACATGCCGGTGGTCCCGATAACCGGCGACACGCCGGCCGCGATTGCGCTCAGCGCGTTGCCCGCCGCCGCATCAGCCACCGTGAAGTCGATGGCGACGTCCGGACGCGTCTCGCGAATGGCCGCCTCCGCCTCGTCGAACCAGGCGAAATCGACGGTCTGCGCCACCTGGTCGACGCCAGCCACGAGTTCCATGTCGGGCGCACCTTTTACGGCGTCCACCACGGTCTGACCCACGCGGCCGGAGGCTCCGAATACGGCTATTCGCAACGGCGTTCCCATCACTACGCTCCTCTAGTCGCGGTAGCGGGGCCGCCTTGGTCCGCGCCCGCCGCCGTCGCGCTGTGGTCCACCGCGTCCGCCCCGGCGGTCGCGACCGCCGCCCCGGCCGCCGCGCGGGCCCGGACTGGCGGAAGCCTTCGTTTCCTCCGGCGAGAGACCCAGCAGCACGGCCCGCCGCGACAGGTTAACGCGACCCTGGTCGTCCGTCTCGATCACCATCACCATGATGTCGTCGCCGACATTCACGACATCCTCGATCATGCCGGGCGGTTCTTCGGCCAGTTCGTGACGCGGAACCAGGCCCTCGCGACCGGGCATGAACTCGACCATGGCGCCGAACCCGAAGATGCGGGTGACCTTGCCAAGCATGGTGCGCCCGGCGTCGATTTCACCGGTAATGTCCCGAATCATCTGGACAGCCTGCTCGGCGCCCTCGCGTGACGGCGATCCGACCATGATCGTGCCGTCTTCCTGGATGTCGATCGAAGCGCCGGTGTCGGCTTCCAGCTGGCGGATCATGCGCCCACCCGGGCCGATCACCGTGCCGATTTGGTCGGGATTGATCTGGGTTCGGACGATCTTGGGCGCAAATTCGCCCACGTCGTCTCGCGGCGCCGCCAGCGCGCCGCTCATCACTTCCAGGATGTGCATCCGAGCGTCACGCCCGCGTCGAACCGCCAGCTCCACGATCTCCTGCGTGAGGTAATCGACCTTGATGTCGAGCTGGATCGCGGTTATGCCCTTTTCGGTGCCGGCGACCTTGAAGTCCATGTCGCCGAAGTGGTCTTCCGCGCCCTGGATGTCGGTGAGCAGCTTGAACGCACCGTTGTCCGAGGTGACCAGGCCCAACGAAATGCCGGCAACCGAGGCGCTGATCGGGACGCCGGCGTCCAGGAGCGCCAGCGTGCTGCCGCAGGTGGAGGCCATGGAGGTGGAGCCGTTGGAGGACAGCACCTCGGACACCACGCGCATGGAGTAGGGAAAATCCTCGTAGCCCGGCACCACGGGCAGCAGCGCGCGCTCAGCCAGGGCGCCGTGCCCGATTTCGCGCCGGCGCGGGGAGCCAAGCCGCCCGGCTTCGCCGGAGGCGAACGGCGGCATGTTGTAGTGGTGCATGTAGCGCTTGGGTGGGACGAGCGGCTCCAGGTCGCTCAGGCCGATCTTCTGCTCGTCGCGCTGGTTGCCCAGGGTCACGATCGAGAGCACCTGGGTCTCACCGCGCTGGAACAAGCCGGTGCCATGGGTACGCGGCAATATCCCCACATCGGCGGTCATGGCGCGGATGGCGTCGTCGGGGCGTCCATCCGGCCGGATGCCGTCATCCACGATCGCGCGGCGCGTGTAGGCGCTTTCGAGTTCGTGCAGGGCCTCGCCAACGTCGCCGGCCTCGTGCTCGCCGTCGAAGGCGGCCACAGCCTCTGCCTGAATCGAAGCCAGCCGCTCGCCGCGGGGGCCACGGTCGGTGACGCGGGTGGCCTCGGCAAGCGCGGCGCCGCAGCGGGCATCCACGGCTTTGAGGACCGCGGGGTCGAGCGTCTCGGTCTTTATCTCGCGCGGCTCGGGCTTCACCAGGTCCCGGAGTTGGAGCTGCAAGTCGATTGCCGTCTGCAGCTGCTCCTGACCCCAGGCGATGGCCCGGATCATCGTGTCGTCGTCGACTTCGCGGGCGCCGGCCTCAAGCATGACCACGCCGTTGCTGGTCCCCGACACAACCAAGTCCAACTCGGCATTGGCGTTGTCTTCGATGGTTGGGTTGAGTTCGAACTCGCCGTCGCGCAGGCCCACGCGCACCGCGCCAACCGGCCCCCCGAACGGGATGCCGGAGATCATGAGGGCCGCGGATGCCGCGATGGTGCCAATCACGTCGGTCTCGACCGTGCGGTCGTGCGAGAGCACGGTCAGGATGATCTGCACCTCGTTGCGCATGCCCTTGGGGAAGAGCGGGCGCAGCGGGCGGTCGGTCAACCGGGATGCCAGGATGCCCGCCAGGGGCGGCCGGCCTTCGCGCCGGAAGACGCTGCCCGGAATCTTGCCGATTGAGTAGCTGCGCTCTTCGTAGTCCACGGAGAGCGGGAAGTAGTCAATCCCCTCGCGCAGGCGATCGGACATCACCACGGTGCCGAGGATGATGGCGTCGCCATAAGTCACCAGGACGGCGCCGTCCGCCTGCTGGGCAAAGCGGCCGGTCTCGAATGAGAGCCGACGCCCGCCAAATTGAGTCTCAATGCTGTGCATACAGGTCACTCCTCGCCGGCGGTCTGGACGAAGAGCGAAGAAGCGAGCCCGCAACCGCTGTTGCGCCCTCGGTTCTTGGCTCTTCCGTCAGGTCCCCCCGGCGTTCTGATCCGAAGCCGTTTACAACAAAGAAAGGCGGTCCGGCTTCGGAGCGGACCGCTCATCAATCCGTGCGAGGACGCCGCGCCTGAGGCGGCGTGCCGCGTATCGCCAGGTATTCACGCGCCGTTAGCGCCGCGCTCGAATCTGAAGCTTGTCGATCACCTGTCGGTAGCGATCGGGGTCGCGATCCTGGAGGTACCGGAGGAGCCGACGCCGACGCCCGACCATCTTGAGCAGACCGTAGCGCGAATGATGGTCTTTCCTGTGCTGCTGGAGATGTCCGGTGAGCTCTTCGATTCGGGCGCTGAGCAGCGCGATCTGCACCGGCGCGGAGCCGGTGTCGTCGTCGTTTAGGCGAAGCTCGTCAATGAGTTCGCGCTTGGGTGAAGTAACAACCATGCGTGGGCTTCAGTCTCGCCGACCCTAGGTGGGTCGTCCAGCCGCGGAAGGAAAGCGTCAATCACGCTGCCCGAATTTCGTAAGTGTACCGCACGACAGCCATCCGCGGTTCCGCAATTCGCGCTGCAAGTGGTCCGGCCATGTTGCACCATCCAATTAAGTGTCATAAACTAGTTTGTACAACAAATCAATGGGCCGCAACGTGGCCCCACAACGACAGGCAAGCATCGGATGCAGAACACTGAGCGCGAAACGGGCGCCCTTCCGCCCGAGCAGAGTTGGAACGTGATCCACGCCACCATGGACCAGGCGCGGAGTTCCATGTATGTCGCCGGAACGGCCACGATTCTGCTCCTGTGGGGCGCGATCGTCTCGCTGGGCCTCCTGGCGCAATACGCCATTGCGGCGCTAGCGCCCGAGGTCGCGGCGGACAGTCCCTGGTTTCCGGCGCCGCTGTGGGGCCTGCTGGCGACGGCTGGGATGGTGGGCAGCGCCATCTTGGGACACCGTGCCGGCCGGGAACATGTAGCCGGTCCCGCTGCTCGCAACGCGGGGCTTCGCGTGTTCTTCTTCTGGCTGGCCGTGGTAGTGGCGGCGTTGCTTGTCCCGGCGGCCGCGGGGATGTGGACAGCGGATACCTCGGGGGCCGCCGTCGCGCGGGTCACCGTGGGCATTGTGTCCCTGGGCTACATCCTGTTCGGCATCATGCACCGCCCCGCGATCGCAGCGGTGGGCGCAGGATTTGTGGTGGCGTTCTACGTACCCAGCTACCTCTCGGGCGACGCCGCGCTGCTGGTGTCGGCGGCAGCGACGCTTCTCGTGGTCACGCTGGGCGCGGGGTGGATTCACCGGAGCGGCGCCCATTGACCGACGAAGCCATCGTCCTCAATGAAACCATCCACCAGTCGACGCGACTGCGGATCATGACGATGTTGGTTAGCCAGCCCGATACCGACCGGCTGGCGTACGGATTCATTCAGCAGACGCTGGACTTGACCGGCGGCAACCTGACCACGCATCTGCGCAAGCTCGGCGACGCCAACTACCTGGTGATCACGAAGGAGTTCGAGGGCGCCAAGCCGCGCACCTGGGTGCGGGCCACGCCGACGGGTCGCCGCGCGTTCGCCAAATACCTCGCCAACCTGGAGCGGGCGCTGAACTGGCAGCCGCCTACTTAGGCTTCCGCTTCGTGCTGCTCAAACGCTCGGTGGCGCTGCATGCCAGTCGCGAATCAGTCCCCCGGCCGGGAGGTCCTGCATCGACGGATTGGCCCGCCTAGCGGCGCGTCATTCTGTAGATGCGCCGGCCCACGTGGTCGCTGATGACCACCGCGCCATCGGGCCCAACAACCACATCGGTCGGCCGGTCGAGCCCGGTTACGAACGGATGGACCTGGCCGGTGTAGGTCTCACCCCGCGGTTCCAGGCTGACGCGCAGGACATTGTGGGTGTAGGAACTGCGGCCCAGGCCCGGCCCCCAGGTGGCGATCAAGGCGTCTCCCTCGAACTCACCCGCCTGCGGCCCGGTAAAGAAGGTGATGCCCGCCGCCGCCGCGTGCGCCGGGAGCGCGGCCACGAGACCTTCAGTCGGCGAGTCCTCGGGCGGCTCGCCCCAGACGTTTGGATGCCCGTAGTCCCGGCCCTCAATTACGTGGTTGAGTTCGTCCGGCGCGTCATGCGCCGACCGCACCGGAACGTCCGGCGCGTTGTCGGTGCAGAACAACTCCCCATCCGGCGCAAAGGCCAGATCGAACGGGTTTCTAAATCCGCGCGCCACCACCGCCACGCTTGAGCCGTCCGGCGCGATTCGAAGGATCGTGCCGGATAGGTCGGTCTCTGGAATTTCGCCAAGATTGCTCGTACTCCCAACCGCCACGTACAACTGACCGTCTGGGCCCGCCACGATGCCGTTGTTGCGGTGGAGCAGGTTTGCCCGTTCGGGCAGGTCGGTCACGATTTCCACCGACTCGTCGGCAGCGCCCGTTCCGCTCGTGTCGCGCAGGCGGATGATCTTCCGTCGCACGGAGGCGTACACGGCGTCGCCGATAAAGGCGATGCCGCGCGGTTCGTCCACGCCCAGCGGGTCCAGCCCCTGCGCGAAGGCGACGGGCGCTTCGGCGCCGGGCACGCCGGCATGCGTGAGGATCGCGTTGTTCGACATCGCCAGGTAGAGCCGGTCGTCCGGCCCAAAGGCCAGGGCAACCGGCAAGCCGAGGTCAGCGGTATCGAGGAGCGACGCGATGGTAAAGCCCGCCGGGGCCCGGGGCGTTCCCGCTGCGACCACGCCCACCTTGCGCTCAAGCGACTCCAGGTCAATCCTGTCGCCAACCGTCAGCGGGCTGGCGGACCGGAAGCTGCGGAGCAGCGTCCACAGGCCGGCGGGATAGACGCGGTTTCGCACCGCGTCGCCGCTAAGGCGCAGGCGCACCGGCTCGAATCGGCCAGGTGCGAACTCCAACACGCCGGCCTGAAAGTACTGCCGGATGACACCCGGTTTAGCCGACGGGTCGAACACCGTGCCGGGATCCCCCGTGTCACGACGGGCTTCGGTCTTTGGATAGCCCAGACTTGCGGCGCCGCCCAGCTCCAGGAACGCGTCGAGAAAGCCAAGGTCATCGCCGTCGACCGACTGGTTGGACACCAGGTGGCCGAAGGGACCCACGGCCATGCCGCCAAATGGATTGGTGGTCCCGCTTTCGAATCCGAGATCCGGGCTCCCGTCCAAACCGCCGCCAATGAAGTCCCACACCAGGCGCGGCGTTGGCCTGGCATTGGCGACTTCGCTCGACCACTCCATGACGCCCCGCTGAAAGTATTGGACCAGCTGGCCGTTCTCGATCGCCGGTTCGGAGACGGCGTGACCCCAGCGACGCAAGCCGCCCGACGCCTCGTAGTAGGTCAGGAGCGACGCCGAGTGCGCGACGCCGTCACGATTGACCGTCAGATCGGCGATGTTGTGGCCGAGCGCCGCGTCGAAGGTCACGCGCCTCACCGTGACGCCGCCAAGTCCAGTCAGTGCACGCGTCCGGCGCGTGAGCAAGGCCGGCAGGCTGAGAGCCGCGCCGGCCAGCACGGCCCGGCGGCCGATGCGTCGGCCAGCCGACGCTAGACGCATGGCAGGCAGGACACGCGGTGACCGCCGATGAGAGCGAGAACGAGCAATATTAGCGAGGCGGTGGGCCGACTTGCCTATACTCGCGGCATCCCACTCGCAGGTGAACCCCTATGGCATCGCGCCGCCGCCGCCGAACCCGCCGCCAGGACAGCGGTGGCAAACCTACCGCCGCGCGCGGCGGCAGTCGCGCGTCAAAGAACGACAAGGGTGGGAAGCGCGAGCAGCGCAAGGGCGGGCTGAGCCGCGGGTTCTGGCTGTACATGGTGGCGGTGATGGCCGTATTTATCCCGCTCAACCTGTACTGCCTGAATCAGGTCAACCCGCCGGGCCCCGGTGAAGCGACCGATGAGCAGGCGGCGACGGTGCTGAACTCCGTCAACGACGCGCACGAACCGTACGCCACCGATCCACCCACGTCGGGACCGCACGTGAGCCAACTAGCCGAGCACGGCTACCGCACCGACACGCTGCCAGACGAGGTCCAGGTCGCGAACCTCTCGCGCGGCTTTGTGATCGTCCATTTCAACAACACGGCCCTGGACTCCGAGATGCGGCAACTGGCCGCGGAGTTCGAGGGGCATGACGTGATCGTGCAACCGGACGCCGCCCTGCCGTTCGAAACGCCGGTGGCGTTGACGGCCTGGGGCCGGATCGAGCAGCTGGATTCCTACGACAAGGGCCGCGTCTACAACTTTGTGCGGAACTACGCGGGGCTGGGCCAACCGCAGTCGGCCGCGTCCGGCGGAGGCGGCGGCTAACCCACGCGCAACTGGACCGGACCAAGGAGACCCGAGACCAGCGACTCGGCTTCAATGTTGTCCTCGTGCCAATAGCGGTGCCACGCGTTGCCCATCTTGGACTCGTCCCGCTTCCAGCGCATTTCGTTGGCGTAAAGGTTGCTCACGCGCACCCGCAGGCTGTTGGACCCGGTTTGTACGAAGCCGCTGAGATCGAACTGATAGGGCGGCCAGAGGCGGACGTCGACCCGTCGATTGTTGACAAAGACCTCGGCGTGATGGCGCACGTCTCCCAGGTCCAGCATCACTTTTGAATTCGCCTGTTCGGCTGTGAGATCGAAGCTGCGTTCGTAGACGCCGGTGCCCGAGTACCAGCCGTATCCAAAATTCGCCCACGGCTGAAGGGCAATGGTTGTGGGCCGGGCAAAGAGCGCCAGCGGCGCGAGTATGCCGTTGGAGAAGTCGGCTGCCTCAATCTCGACCGTAAGCATCCGGCCGGTCGTGATGTTGTAAATACCCCGAATGTCGGGCGTGCGTTCGCGGACGTCCACGTACACCTTGTGGGTGCCTTTGAGGTTTGGAATGCCGATGCCCACGCACCCGACGGGCAGGCGCTGGCGGTAGACCAGCGTGCGCGGAAACGTCACCGGTTCGCCCAGCAGCGGGATGTGCCGCCACGGCTCGACTGGGGGACGTCCCCGCTCCCAGGTCACCAGCGGGGTGTCGCGCTCGTAGGCGAGACCCGACCAGATTTCGGCCGGAGTAGCCTGCACGTCCCAGGAATCGTCGGAGACGATGACGATGGAGCCGCCCGAGCGCAGGTCGATCTGGCCTTCAAAGAGGAAGGAAATCGGCGCGTCGGACGTGCACTCCACGTCAGCGACGATGGTGTTCTGGCCGGGCCGGAGGTAGGGCATGATGTTGTAGGTCACGGGGCTGGACCAGTCCTCGGACTCGCCGAGTTGGGTGCCGTTCATGTACACCGTCACGCGGTCCACGCCCACGAACGTGGCCCACGCCTTGATCGGCGGCTCCGCCAGGTCGATGGACCGGTGGAACCGCAGGCGTTGGTGCCGATCGCTCGTGCGCTTCACGGCCCAGTTCCCGTGCTTGCGCACCGCGGTGATCCAACTGGCCCGCCAGTTGCCGATGGTGTCGGCCCCGGCACGCGCCAGCCAGGTCTCGGGCCAGTCAGCATGGTCGAACGCCGGATCGCGCAACTGCTCCAGACGACCAGCTCCCAACGAGAAGCTGGCTACCCGCATCACAGGCAATTCAGACCGACGGATGGACCCCTGACCGGTCGGCGTCCCGCTGGCCAACGCAAAAGTCCAGTCGGTCCTGAATTCCAAGTCCTGCCAGCGCGGTTTCTCGGGTTTCGGAACGCGCTTCCGCGAGGCGCGGACGGACGTGTCAAAGACGACGAAGCGGGCGGCGCGAGGCGGGAGCTCCAGCGTGAAGCGCCGCTTCCCGCGCGCGGCGGTCACGGTAAGCGCTTCCGCTTCCCCGCTCTCGGGGTTCCAGACTTCGGGCCTGCCACGCACATCGGTGCGGACCTTGGCCGTGGCGTCGCTTGCCGAGCGGTTGACAACCATGAGCACCTCGGCGCCATCGAGCTGCCGAGGAACGACGATGACGTCATCGTCACTCTCAACCGTGCTTCCGGGAGACACGATCTGAACAATCCGCTCAACCGCGTCCGTCAGCCGCTCTGGGACAAGGTAGGTGCGGCCCTTGCCGATTGTTGAGCCCGCCGCCGCCGCCGAGTCGGCGCCGAAGAGGGACCCTATGGCCCTGGTGATGGGGCGGTGTCTCCAGCCGCCGTCGCTGCTGCCGGACGGACTCTCGCCCACGACGACGAGTTTGCCTCCCGAGCGCACAAAAGCGCCCAGGCGGCGCATGGCCTGTGGGCTGATGACGGGCATCGGCGGGAGAATCAGAGTCGTGATCGTGAGCGCCGCCTGCCTGAGCCGGCCGTTTTCCAGACGCGCCTGGCCGTGGCTGATGAACCGTTCGTCAACGACCTGCACGTCAAGGCTGGCGTCGGTCAGACTGTCGATCAGTCCCTCATAGGCTTCCGCGATCGCACGCGCTCGCGCGTTGGGACGACCGTCGGCGGTGTTGGCGGCAATGCTGGTCCAGGGATACAGAATCCCCACGGTGGTTGCAGCCCTTGACTCACCCACAACCGCCGACAAGCGCGCGATGTAGTCGCAGAAACCCTTGAAGTGCGGCCAGTACGGATTCTGGTGCCCCAGGCTGGGCGGCCAGTCGGCGGCGGCCTCGGCGGTGGCCATGGAGTAAAACAGCCCGTGCAGCACCTGCATGTTCACGCCGTAGGCAGCCAGCAGGTTGGCGCCGTGCCGTAGTTCATCAAGGGTCACGCCCCAGCCGGCACCGCCAAACGCCTCCGCCATCACGCGCTCGCGACCGTTCATGGCGGCAATTGACACCGCCGGTTTGACTTCCGCCGCCTGCACGGTGCGCGGCCGGGAGTAGCGGTATCCGTGATGGTCCGTGCCCGGAATGCTGACATGCCGCATGCCACGGAAATAGTCGCCTTGCCGAGCCGGGTGTGACGCTGCGTGCTCCTCGGTATGCCCCGTCCACTCGAGTCGGTGGCGTTTGCACCAGGCACTGATTTGCACGAACCAGGCTTCCTCATACAGCGCGGCCACGACGTCGTAGAAGTCGCAGCGCACCTTTACCGTCATATTGCCGCCGCGCAGCACCAGCAGCGGGAGTGACGTCAGCAGGTCGTAGCCCTTGTCCTTCGTGAATCGGGCCGATAGGTCGTCGGTCCAGGGGATCGGCTCGGCGGTGATATACGGCTCGTCGAAAAAGACGCCGGGAATGCCATCGCCGAAGTCCGCCTTGTAACGCTCGGCGTAGCGTTCGTAGGCCGCGTCCAGGAACGCTTTCACGGTTGCGGGACGCAGGTAGTCGATCCGGTCGTCAATCGTGTGGACGGCGAAACTCAGAACGCGCCAGACGCCTTCGGGACAGGACCAGGTGTTGGATTTGGTCACGTCCACGAGGGTCTCGGGATCCAGGTCGCCGTCGGCATCGAGACGAGCGGCAATCTGCACCAGGGGCGTTCCCGTCGGGTAGCGACCTTCGAGCGCCACCTCCGCCGGACCCTTGACCTCGTGAATCATTCGGGTGAGCGTCTTGGCGAAGTGTTGGCTGCCCTGCGACAGGACGGCGGACTCCGTCTGCCCGTTACGGCCGTTTGGCGATCCAGCGGACCCGCTGGGCCAGGCGTATTCGTCGTAGATCCAGGTCTTCAGCCCGGCCTCTCGCCCCTTGCGCACGACGAAATCAACCGCGTCCCACCAGCGCTCGCCCAAATACGGGGTTTGCAGGCTTTCGCGGGCGTGCATGAAGACGCCGCCGACGCCCTTGTCCGCGAATTCCTTGACCTGCCGACCAAGCTCGGATTCATGCAGCCGGCCGTTCCAAAACCAAAGCGCCAGCGGCGCGTATTTACGATCTGGCCCGGCAAAGGCCGTTCGAAGACGATCAAGTGCTCGGCTCACAGTGGGTTAGTCCTGACAGAGCGCGCGGCCAGTGCGCACAGGCGGGTCATCGTCAGCGCCGAGGCATATTCAGAGGCGCAACGTGTGGGTTGTAGGTGCTTGGAAGAGCGTGCCGGAGCGGCACAAGGGTCCAATTATAGGAGCAGGCGCCAAATCACGCCAAATCTCTTGACATAACACCGGTCTTGACGCCCATCACGCAGGTGAATCCCCGCGCCGCTGGCCCGCGGCAGGCTTGCCGTCGGCCAGCGGCGCGGGGATGCCGATCCCACGGCCGTCAAGCGCCCGGATGCTGGGCGGATGGAGACCCGCCCTGATGTCGCCGCGCTGGCCTATTCCACCGGCCAGCCGTCGGGGACGTCGTTGGCGTCCAGGGCAGACTGAATGGCGGCCGCGGCGTCAGTGGTCACCCACCCGTTCCAGATGCCGGGGCTGCTCTTCAGCCACCAGAGGGCCGCGTCGTTGGCGCTTGCGTCTGGGTTTTCCTGCTGCCATTGGGCAATAGCGCTATAGACCTCGATGTTGAGGCCCCAGGCCCTCAGCATCTCCACGACGTCGGGCGCGCCGGTCAGAACATCGGGATGCACCGCGATCAGGATCGTCGCGTCTTCATACGCGCACGCCTTGGTGGTGAACCAGCATTCGTTGGTGTACTCGGGCTCTTTGAGCCGCACGAGGTCCAGCACCAGGGATGGGGCGCTCGTGCCCCACTGGTAGCCGAGCCAGGGTTCGCGCCGCTCATACGCGCCGTACAGGTCGGCGTTCAACGCCGCGCCGTCCCCGGGATTGATGACTTCCACATGATCGGAGAGACCATAGGCCTCGATCTGAGCGGCGTTCACCTCTTCACAGGCCCAGCCGATCACACACGACACCAAGCGAGCTTTGTCTCCGGTTCCCGTCGTCCGGAACAACGCCTTGTACTGCTCTTCTTTCAGGTCCTCCACGCTGTCCAAGTCCGGATACTCCTCTTGGAGATAGGCCGGTATCACGAACGAGGATTGCCAGTCATTGCCCAGGCTATGACCTATGGGGACCACTTCGCCTGCGGCCAGCGCCTCTTCCCACGATTCATTCTGGTTAGGCAGCCAAATCTCCATCGTGATGTGGTTGTCACCGCGACGAAGGCCCTGGAATAAGGGAAGGGTGGCGCCGAACACGACGTCCGTCGGGTAGCCGTAGCCCTTCTCAACAATGTACTGGGCAACCCGATTCTGTATCTGGGCGCTGTTCCAGTTAAGGTCACTGAATACTAGGCTTGGTTTCTCTCTGGGAGGCGGGGTGACCTCGACGATTTTCTCGACAACAACTTCCTGCCTCACAACCTTCTCGACCACTCTGTCGACCGGAACTTCCTTCACAACTATCTTCACAACCTCGACCGGAACTTCCTTCACAACCTCGACTGGAACTTCAACGGTTTTGGTTTCCCCGCACGCAGCCGCGATTAGGCCGCCCGCAAATCCCAGCGCTCCCAGCCGCATGATCCGGCGCCTGCTGACAGATTTCATACAAGCCCTCCATTTAACGCAGGACGACCAGAACGGCCCTCCGCTGCATCTGGCTGCCGCAACGAGCCTCGCACTTTATGATTAAAGTAGTAGTAGCTTTGCACCAGCACTCTGCCGCGCTAGCGTAGCGGGGCAAGCCAGCGTTGTCAAATCAAGCCGCGGGCGGGCCGCCCAATGCGCGGCCCGCCCGCGAGGCCCTGCGCGTTTGCCGCAATCAGCCTGCGGACCGCAGCATTTCTTGCCGGCCGCGGGACACAGCTTGCGTGAGGCGGTCGATGATGATGGCGAGAAACACGATGGACAGTCCGGCGATCGCCCCGTTGCCCGGCTGATTCTTCTGAAGCGCCCGCAGCACGTTGTCGCCCAGACCGCCGGCGGCCACCATGCTGGCGATGGTGACCATGGACAGGGCCATCAGGGTGGTCTGATTGATCCCCGCCATGATCGTCGGCAGGGCCATCGGAATCTGAACTTTCGTCAGTATTTGCAACGGTGACGCCCCGAACGACCGAACGGCTTCAATCGTTTCGCTGGGAACCTGGCGGATCCCCAGGCTCGTCAACCGGATAACGGGCGGAACGGCGTAGATGATCGTGGCGAAGATCCCGGCTGGCTTCCCGAGGCCAAAGAACAGAATGCCCGGCAATAGATAGACGAAACTGGGCATGGTCTGCATCGCATCCAGAATGGGGCGCATCAGGTTGTCGGCAAGCTGATTCCGCGAGCCCAGGATGCCCAGCGGGAAGCCGCTAAACACGGCAATAAACACCGCCACCACCACGAGCGCTATGGTATCGATCATGTTTTCCCACAGGCCCATAAAGCCGACGAAGAGCAGCGCGGCCGCGGTGAACCCCAACAGCCGCCCTCCTCCTACGGCATAGGACAGGAGCGCAAGGCTGATGATAATTGCCGGCCAAGGCACCCATTTCAGCCCGTTCTCGATCAGAATCAGCACAGTATCCACGGCCGTGCTTAGTCCGTCGAACAGCCAGCTGCCATCCTGGGTTATCCGTGTGACCGCATCGTCAATGGCTCCGCTCGTGACATCGCGCACGCTGCGTTCCAGCGTGATGGAACCGCCGCCTGAGGTCTGAACTTCGGAGCTGGATACCGTGGTCGGAAACTCCATCTCAGTGCCCCATATCAGCAAGCTGACAAGCAGCACGCCGCCGACCGCCGACAGCCCGGCCAGCCAGGCGTAGTGGAGCCGAAGTACGTCGAGCGGGCTGTGCGGCGATGAAATCTTCTGGCCGGGTGGCGCACGGTCAACTCGAGCCATGTTAAGTCTCCTGCTTTCCTTCAACCATTCCTGCGAGCAGCGGCCCTCGGCGAATCTCGCCCAGCAGCGCTCGCGTATCGCCAACCACGGCGATCGGATGCCGGGTCTGCGCCGCGAGCGGGATAATTTCTTCGATAAAAGCGTCAGGGGTCGTGGTCGTCGCCGGATCGACCTGCGCGCCTTCCAGGGAACTCCGCCGCTCGTCGATGAGCGCCATGACCCGCTCCTTCGTGAGGATCCCCCGCAGCGTGAAGTCGTGCCCGATCAGAAACACTGCCTCCAGACTGTGGCTGTCCATGATGTGCAACGCCGCGCGGGGACCCTGCCGTTCGTACACGACCGCTTCGGACTCCTGCATAATAGCCTTGGCCTGAATGACCTTGGCCCGAGAAACGTCCTGCACGAATTCGGTCACGTATTCGTCCGTTGGCAGCGCGACGATTTCCTCGGGCAAGCCTTGCTGGATGATCTGCCCGTCCCGCATGATGGCGACGCGGTCGCCAATCTTCAGGGCTTCGTTCAGATCGTGTGTGATGAATACAATGGTCTTATGTAGCCTGGTTTGCAGGGAAATAAGTTCGTCTTGCAGCTCCCGGCGTATGAGCGGGTCGAGCCCGCTGAACGGCTCGTCCATGAGCAGCATTTCGGGGTTGACCGCCAGCGCCCTCGCAAGTCCGACGCGCTGCTGCATACCACCGCTCATCTCTCTCGGGCGATAGTTTTCCCAGCCGCTGAGGCCCACGGTTTCTATGGTCTCCGACGCCATTTGATAGCGTGTTTCTTTGTCGATCCCCCGTATCTCAAGACCAAGGGCTACGTTGTCGAGCACGGAACGATGCGGGAGCAGCCCATAGCTCTGAAACACCATGGCGATCTTTTCGCGGCGGAACTGCATCAACTGGCTCGGTGAATAGGACAGCACGTCTTCGCCATCGATAACCACGCTGCCACGCGTGGGTTCGACGAGCCTGATCAGCGTGCGGACCAGGGTTGATTTGCCGCTGCCCGAAAGTCCCATGACAACGAAGATCTGCCCCTGATCCACGCTAAACGACACATCGCGCAGGGCGACCACGAGTCCAAGCTCGTCCTGAATCTCACTTCGAGACTTCGAGCTATAGGCGGGATCCAGGGCACGCTTCGGCTTGTCGCCAAATACTTTCCAGAGTCCTTGCACGTCCACTTGCCGCGCATCGTGTTCCATGTCGGCCATGCCTTCTCTCAGACCATCAACGCTCCCCGGACCGCGGGCTGACGCGCTGACGCCGCCGATGCTCGCCGGCGCGGGCATGGCGCTTGATCCGTGCTGATCTCGTCAACCTTCGCCTTGCGGCCGTTCGTACACACGCGCCGAGTGACATCCATTGTCTTCCGTCAAACCCCGCGGGACACGCCCCTCATACTGCCCCAAGCTCGCCGGGCTGTCATAGGCCCGACCGCCGGATCTGATTGCGGGGCGACGTACGTGACAGAATCCAGGCAGCATTTAGTCGCCACGCGTGACCCCATGGCCCTGCCCCCCCGCCGGATCGCATGACCGCCAGCCAGTCGCCGTCGCCCGACAACCGCGACGTGCGGGCCATGGTGGATCTACTGGCCGATGCCGATCCCAAGATACGCGCGCGCGTCATCGATCACCTCACGCGAGCCGGTCAACGCGCGATCGACGCGCTGCATTCGGCCAGGCCCACGGCCCTGCACGCGGAACGGATCGCGGAGGCGTTGGCTGCCATCCGGCGGGCTCACGCGTTGGGCGCGCTCGAGTGGTTCCGCTCCGTCGAACCGGACGGGCCCGCCGAAACCGGGGCGCTGTTGGTTGCGCGGGTGTTGAACCCTGGCATTGACCCGGACGAGGTTCGCCGCGCCCTGGACGACCTGGCGGCGGCCGTGCCGGACGACGTGCGGAGTTCGGACCCCACGGTGGGGCTACAGGCGCTGGCCGCCTACATGTGCCGGCAGCGCGGGTTCGACGGCGCCCGGGCCGATTATCCAAATCCGGCCAACAGTCTGCTGGACCGCGTGATCGTGCGTCGCACGGGTCTGCCCATCACGCTCGCCGTCGTCTACCTGGCGGTGGCCGCACGGGTTGGGATGCCGCTGGCAGGCGTGGGCCTGCCAGCGCATTTCGTACTGCGCCATCCCGGGGCGACCGATCGCCCGTACCTGGACGCGTTCAACGGCGGTCGCCTGCTGGACGAGGCCGCCTGTCGGAACATCGTGCGGGCGCACGGCTTCACACTGACGCGCGAGCACCTGGCCGCGGTCAGTCCGCAGGAAATCGCCGCGCGAATCTGTCGCAATCTCGTCGTGGCCTATCGAGGTCAACACGACGTCGAGCGCGAGCAACTGGCTCGCGAGGCGCACCGCCGGCTGCGCCCAAACCTCGACCTGCCCGGCGAATGAGGCCGCGGCTCGCACCAACCACGGCGTGGCGTCGGACCGGTTGATGGACACCCAACCCACGGCTACCCGAGCCACGCCCGCCGCCACTGCCTTCTATGACTGGCAACTCAGCCTGATTGACATCGGGCGTGTGTACGCCGCGCTGGACGTGGGCTGCGGTCAGGGGCGCATGACCCAGGCCCTGCGCGCTCGGGCCGCGCCTGGCGCCTGGATCGTGGCTCTGGACGTGCAGCCGGCCGCGGTCGCCGGCACACGGGCGCGGCACGGGGTGGACGGCGTGCAAGCCAGCGTCGAGTCATTGCCGCTGCCGGCGGCCCAGTTCGAGCTTGTGACCGCCGGCCATGTGCTGCCGTCCGCGACGGACATCCCATGCGCCGTGCGCGAGTTGCGCCGCGTGCTGACCGCGGGCGGCGTCCTGCTCGCCAGCGCCGATAGCGAGTCGTCGGGCCAGCGACTCCTGGGCTGGCACGTTGAATCCTGCCGGCGGGCCGGTCTGACCGATCAGGCCACGCGGGCCGCCCTTCCCTCCGCCCGCGGCCGATTCACCCTGGAGAACGGCGTGGGCGCCTTGTCGCGTAAATTCGGAACCGTCGACGTGCACGCGCGTGACGAAGCGCTTGTGTTTCCTACCGTGGACGCGCTGCTGGCGCTGTATGTCAGCGGGTTGCATTTGCGCGGTGCTGGCGCGCTGGAGGGTCCGGACGAAGCCGCCGCCCTGGCAGCCAGGCTGTCGCCGCACCTGCGAGACATCGCGGCGGCCGCCGCTCGGCCGGACGGACGCATCGTCGTACCCCGCCGCTCCGGCTGCCTTGCGGCCCTGGCTGTCTAGCGGTCTTCGCGGCCCCCGACGCCGCGGTTGCCCCACCATGACCGTCAGCGCCGACCAGCGCTCAAGTACGCACCCACCATGACAATGAAGGCATGACAACGACGGCAACTGCCGGGCAGGTCTTCCGGGGTGTGGCCGGCCTGGCCGGACGGCGGGTCGTCCGCCACCTGACCCAAGCCAGCGAAACGGCGTTTGCCCTTGGGCGAAAGTGGCCCTTAACCACACTGGCCGCGGATTGGCTGGAGGCGCCGCCGAGCGGGCTGATCGGCGGCGGAGCGGGAACGGACTACACTTCAGCCCACGGCGCGGCGTCGGGCGCACGCCTACGGGCAGTGTGCGGCGGCGGGCACAGGTTCCGTCGAATCCTGAGATGGTAGGGACCCGCGAACAGTAGTTATGTCCACCAGCCGCGCGCTCACAATGGCCGCCATAGTCGGGACAATTCTGTTGATCCCGGTGCTCGTGATTCTGGCCCTGGGGCTGTACGGCTCTTCGATCACCGGTGACTTCCCGCTGGCCGAGGATCAAGGCCCGGAACTGCGGATCGAACCGCCCAGCGGCGTGATCGGCTCGGACATCACCATCCGCGGCGTCGACTGGGTTCCGCGAACCCTCATCCGCCTGGAGATGATCGTGGCGTCTGGACGACCAGCCTTGACCGCGGACGGCCGCATCGACAACAAACAGACGCCGTCACCCGCCGTCTATGTCGGTGAGGTCATTGCCTCGCGCGCGGGTACCTTCACCCTCGAGACTCAACTGCCCAGCACCCTGCCCCTCACAGCCCAGTCCACCATCAGCTTTCGTGCCGTGGCCAGTTACCGAGGCGGAGAGTTCGCCGGCGCCTCGGAGACGGACTTTGATGTCATTACCGGACCCGGGGTCATCAAAGCGACGGTCGTGGACGAAGTCAGCGGCCAGGCCCTGACCAATGGCTTCGTGGACCTGCTTGGACTTCGGGGCGACCTGCTAGCCATCCTTCCGATCGCGGCTGACGGTACCGCGTCGTTCACCGGCCTGGCCCCAGGCACGGGCTACGACGTGCAGGCGCGCGTGCCCGGCTACCAGGTGCTGAAGTCGCGCGGAGTCACCGTGGCCGAGGCCGAGCCATCGACCGTGCGGTTCGAAATGCCCGCTGGTCCGCCCGGACGAATCGTGGCGGGCGGCGTTCCCCTGGTTGGCGCCGCGGCGGCGGCGACGATGGCCGTAATCGACCTGCCGTCACTCACCCCGCTGCCGCCGGCCGCCGCCAGCGTCCTGCCCGCGGCGTGGGCCATCGCGTCCGACTCCGTGCGCGGGCGGACATTCACTGTGGATGAGGTTGCCACGCACGTCGAGGTGATTGACTCGGCTGCGGGCGCCGTGGGGCTGCCGATTCCGCTTACCTTCGCGCTTGAGGTGCGTGTGGTCGACACCGGCGAACGCCCGGTGGTCGGCGCCTATGTGCGGTTGCTTTGGAACGTCCGCGGCACCCGGGTCTTCGTGAAGTCGGACCGGACTGACGCCGAAGGCCGTCTTCGCGTTCCCGACCTGATCAGCGGCAGTCAGTACGAGTTGTTCGCGACTGCCGACGGCTACTTCCAACCGCTCGGCGAGCGCACAACCGTGGTGATCAAGCCAAACGTCATCTCGACCGCCATCCTCGTGATGCGCAGGGAGGCTCCCGGCGCCGAAGGCAGCGGCTGGTCAGGGGAACCCGGCGCGGCCGGCGGCGTTGGCGCCCAGTTCCGGCTTGCGCCTCTGACCGGCGCCGACCGCGCTCCGGCTACCGCGTTGGTGACGGCCGACATTGCCGTGGAACCCAAGAACGGACGGGTGTACGTAACCGGATCTGATCTGGCCCGCGGTCACGTCTTTGTCCTCGACGCGGATTCCCGCCAGGTCATTCACGACTGGGAGGTCCCGGCCGGGGTCGGCGACATCGTGCCGACGGGCGACGGCACCACGGTGTATCTGGCGAACCGCCCGTTCTCTACGGTTGTCCGCTTTAACGTGGAGACCGGCGAGGAAGTAGCACGGGCAATCGTTCCTTCATGGCCGGAGGCGCTCATCGGTGACGCAAGTGGCCGCCTGTTCGTGGCCAGCCTGCGCGACGGCAGCGTCAGTCGGCTTGACCCGGTCACGCTGGAGGTGCGGCAGACGCGCCGCCTGGGCGAGGGGGTGAACCGGCTGGCGCTGGACGAACGCACCTCGACGTTGTTCGCAACGAACCTCTGGTCCGATACGGTAACCGGCCTGGACGCCGAGACCCTGGAAACCCGCTTTCTGTTGCCGGTAGCCAAGTCGCCGCGCGCGCTTGCGCTGGATGCCGCGACCGGATTTCTGATCGTGGGCAGCGCCGACCAGGGCACCGTGGCCGTCTACAGCCCCGAGACCTTTGAACTGGCGCAGTCGCTCCAGCTGCAGATTCCCATCAACGACATCGTGACGGTGTCCGGGGTGGCGGCGTGATCAATTGGGGCTTTGTAGGAAACGCGCACGCGGTTCGGGCCGCGCAAGGCTCATTGCGCGCGGGGCGCGCCGCTCAGACCTATCTGATTGCGGGACCGCCTGGCGTCGGACGCCGCACCTTCGCCATCCGGCTGGCGCAGGAAATCTGGTGCGCGGGTTTTCCGGAACCGGTGGAGTCCTCCCACGCCTACCAGTTCCTGGACGATGCCAACTCCATGTGGCGAACGGCCGTGCGTCGCGGCCACCCCAACGAAGAGCCTGACCCGGACAAATTGACGAGCGCCGACGGGCGGCAGGTTGATCTGCGGTTCGTGCTCACGGCGTACCACGACCTGCATGTGCTGCGGCGCGCGGACAGCGCGCGTGACATTGTGATCGACGGTGTGCGCGAATGGGGGGCGGGGCTGTACCGCACGCCGGCCACCCAGACCATGCGCATCGGCCTGATCGACGCGGCGCACGAGATCAATTTCCTGGCCGCCAACGCGCTGCTGAAAACGCTGGAAGAGCCGGGCGCGCACGCCATCCTTATCCTCATGGCGCCCCGGCCCGCGGACATGCTGCCCACCATCGTCTCCCGCTGTCGCGTCATCGAACTTGGACCCGTGCCGTCGGCCGAGATCGCGGATCACCTGACCGCGCATTTCTCGCTTACGGCGGACATCGCGGGCCAGATCGCACAGGCGGCGCGGGGACGGCCCGGCTGGGCGATCCGCATGGCGCGCGACCCGGAGGCCTGGCAATCCCAGCAAGACGCCCGCGAAGCCGCAGCGGATTTCGAGGCGGCCCCCACGCCAACACGGTTTCGCACGATCGGCGGTCTGCTGCCGCGCGGACGCATGGTGGCGCAGACGAATGAAGCGCTGGCTTGGTTGCGAACGGTAGAACTGGCGCAGTCGCATACACTGCGGTCGGCGATGCTGGGTCATCCGCACGGCGCTCCCGGCGAACGGCGCGCGGCCCTGGCCAGCGCCGTAGGCCGTCTAGCCCGGCTGCGCGACACGCAGCGAGCGCTGATTGCCAATGTCTCGCCGCGACTCGCGCTGGAGGACCTGGCCTTGCGGCCGGAGCCCGACCTGAGCGATGCACAAGGAGGTGGTCATGGTCGCCGCTGATGCGCCCGCCAAGACCGCGCGCGCCATTGGTGTCCGCTTTCGACGCGCCGGCCGCCTGTACTACTACGACCCAGGTGATGTCGACTTTGTCGTTGGCGACTACGCCATTGTTGAAACGCCACGGGGCCTCACCGCCGCCCGCGTGGTCATGGCCGCCACCGAGGTCGATCCGGACGATATGCGTGGCGAACTGAAACCAATTGACCGGTGTGCCACCGATGACGACCTGGTCAGCATGACGAACTATCGGGAGCAGGAGGTCGAAGCTGAGCACGCCTTTGCCGCGGCCATCATGGCCAACCGGCTCCCCATGCAGGCCGTCAAGGCGGAGTACACCTTTGACGGCGCCACGCTGACCCTGCACTTCTCGTCCCGGGACGCCAGGCTGGAGCTGGGAGACCTGGTGGGCGAGATGGCGGCTCGGTTTCGAACGCGCGTGGAACTGCGGCAGGTCGGCCCGCGCGAACGCGCCGCCATGCGCACCGGCATGGGGCGCTGCGGGCGCGAGTTGTGCTGCGCGACGTTCCTATCCGAACTGGACACCGTATCGCTGCGGATGGCGAAGGACCAGAATCTGCCGCTCAATCCCGACAAGATCTCAGGCGCGTGTGGACGGCTGCTGTGCTGCCTGCAGTACGAGCACGATGGGTACGTAGAGGAAAAGCTGGCCGCCGAGCAGGCGCAGGGCGGCGGAGGCTGCGCGACGAGTGGCTCGTGCGATAGCTGCGGGGTTCACGATTTGAAGGACGTGCTGGGCCAGGCGGTGGCGCCGGGCTATGAGCCGGCGCCCGAGCCGGCGCCGGCGCCACGGCCGGAAGCGCCTCGGCGTGAGCGGCCGGAAGCGCCTCGGCGTGAGCGGCCGGCGCGCGGACGGCGGGCTGGGGGCGCGCCCGCGGAGAAGACCGATGCCGGCGCCGCTCAGGAGCCGCCGCCGCGGTCGCGGCGGCGTGGGCGCCGGCGGCGACGCGGGCGGACCGGACCGAGGCCGCGGTCCACCTAACGCCCCGCGGCCCCCGTTGCCGGGAGCCGCGGTAGATAAAGCTGAGGCTGGACGCTAGGCGTCGTAGTAGAGCATGAACTCGTAGGGGTGCGGCCGCAGGTTGACCTCGTCGGCTTCGCGCGTGCGCTTGTATTCCAGCCAGGTGTCGATGACGTCCTGCGTGAATACGTCGCCGACCAGCAGGAACTCGTGGTCGGCTTCCAGCGCGTCCAGGACCTCGTAGAGGGAGCCCGGCACCGATTGGATCTTGGCCGCTTCCTCGGGTTCCAGCTCGTACAGGTCCATGTCAGCCGGCGGGGGCGGCTCGATCTTGTTGCGCACACCGTCCAGCCCGGCCATCAGCATGGCGGCAAAGGCCAGGTACGGGTTGGCCGTGGGGTCGGGCGGGCGGAACTCCACGCGCCGGGCGGCGGGGCTGTTGGAGTAGGTGGGGATGCGCACGCAGGCGCTGCGGTTGCGCATGGAGTAGACCAGGTTTACCGGCGCTTCGAAGCCGGGCACCAGGCGCCGGTACGAGTTGGTGGTAGGCGCCGCGAAGGCCAGCAGCGCGGGCGCGTGCTTCAGCAGGCCGCCGATGTAGTGCCGCGCGGTCTCGCTGAGCATGGCGTAGCCGCTCTCGTCGTAGAAGAGCGGCGTGCCGTCTTTCCACAGGCTCTGGTGGACGTGCATGCCCGACCCGTTGTCGCCGAAGATCGGCTTGGGCATGAAGGTGACCGTGTAGCCGGCCTTCTGGGCCACGTTCTTGACGATGTACTTGTAGAGCATGATGCCGTCGGCGGACTTGACCAGCGACTGGTATTTCAGGTCGATCTCGGCCTGACCGGCGGTGGCTACCTCGTGGTGGTGAACCTCGACGTCAAGCCCCACGTCCACCAGCGCCAGCACCATCTGCGTGCGCAGGTCTTGCAGCTTGTCGGTCGGCGGGACGGGGAAGTAGCCCATCTTGTGCCGCGGGCGGTGGCCCAGGTTGGCCACGTGTATGTCGTCCGCACCGGAGTTCCAAATGCCTTCCTCACTGTCGATGAAGAAGTAGCTGGCATTGGCCGTCTGGTCGAAGCGGACGCTGTTGAAGATGAAGAACTCGGCCTCGGGACCCCAGTAGCTGGTGTCGGCGATGCCGCTGTCAATCAGGTGCTGTTCGGCCTTGTGGGCAATGTTGCGCGGGTCGCGCGAGTAGGACTCGCCGGTGATGGGGTCGCGGATGTCGCCGCTTATCACCAGGGTCGGGACTTCGGGGATCGGGTCCACGAAGGCGGTGGTCGGGTCCGGCACCACCAGCATGTCGCTTTCCTGGATCTGCTGGAAGCCGCGGACGCTGGACCCGTCGAAGCCGAGACCATCGTCGAAGATTTCCTCTTCCAGCTTGTCGATCGGCAGCGAGAAGTGCTGCCAGGTGCCGGGCAGGTCGGTGAACCGGATGTCGAAAATCCGGCAGTCGGCGTCGCGCGCCTTGCGCATGACGCTTTGGATGAGATCGTCTCGAGAGGGCTCAGACATCGCTATGCCGCTCCTCGCGTTGGCAGCCCGCCCGCCTCCTGCGGCCTGGCCTGCCCGCTATATGAAAAACGCCCCTCGGCCATCGCTGCCGTAGGGGCGGGAGGATCAAGTTCCCAACGCTCCGACGCTGGAGCGCGGACAGCCGACAGGCGTTGCCGGCGTGGAACAATTGTAGGGGCGGGGCGGCGGAATTGTCTACGCAACGCGGCTGAGGCGCCCGCCGTGCGATACCGTTTCCCTGCAACGGCGCACCCGGGCAACGGACTGTGAATTTCTGGGAGAACTGGGCGCGGCAAAGCCGCCTGGCGCTGGCGATTGGGGTGCTGGGAACGCTGGCCGTGCCGCTGGTGGGCGTGCTGATCCTGCGCTTTCTGCTGTTCGGTCCCGACGTGCAACTGGTCACTAGTCCCCGGCCGCTTTCGCCGCGGCCGGCCGCCGAAGTCGGCGTAACGAACCCCGGCCCGGTGCCCACCGTCCTGGCGCCCACGCCGCTAAGCACGTCACCCCCCGGCCCCACGCCGGCACCCGCGCCAACGCCGACGCAAACCCCATCGCGGACCGGCGAGGTGAACGCGACGGACGGCCTGAACGTCCGCACCGAACCCAGCACCCAGGGCCGCGTGCTGCGCATCCTGCCGTTCGAAACGCAGGTGGATCTGACC
>JAKZUJ010000091.1:0-2539 GCA_047516685.1 Chloroflexota bacterium
GATGAACTCGGTGCGGTCTTCCAGTCGGGTGACGCGGGCAATCCCGTCCTGCGCGGCTTGCAGGTCCACGCGCACCTGGCGCAGGGCCTCCAGGTCGGTCGTGAGACGCTTCGCGTCGGCTTGCATGCGCACGATTCGTTCGGCCAGTTGGCGGGCCAGGCCCAGGGCGGCGTCGCGGGCCTGGCGCGCTTGCAGCAGCGCCGCTGGGTCAAACCGGTCGCGGGCCTCCGTCAGCTCAACCAGCGCGTTGGCCACGGCGGCTTCGGCTACCTCGGCGGCCTGCCGGGCCGCGTCGAGCTCATTGGCGCACGCCTCCAGTTGCCCGGCCACGACCTGGTGCTTGAGGAACTGGATATGCGCGTCGGCGTTTGCCTCAAGGGCGGCGCGCGCCGCGGCCAGCGCGTTGAGGTCATCGCGCAGGGTGGCCAACTCAGCGTCCACGGCCTTAAGCGCTTCGCCAGCGGCCTCGGCCCGGCGTGCGGCCACCGCCAGCAGGTTGGCGCCTGTCGTTCTGGCAGCGGCGCCTTGGGTTGACGCCAGTTGGGTCAAGGCGTCGGCGGCGCGTCGGGCCGACTGGACAAGCACGCCCTCGGCGCTTCGCGCGGGCTGCTGGCCGTTCATCAGCGTCGCCAGATCGGCGGCGTTGCGCGTCTCCAGCGCGTCCAGGAGCGCCGTGGCGGCGGCGATGTCGGCGTCGGCGTTGTCCAGGCGGTCCCGCAGCCCCGCCAGCCGCTCGCGGGCCAGGTCGGCCTCGCGAGACTCGGTCTCGGCGTGCTCCGCTTCCGCAACGGCGCGCTCGGCGTCCGCGATGGCCGCCCGGAGTTCGGCCAGCCGCTTCTCGCGTTCCAGCGCCTGACGCCGGAACACCCCGGCCACATCGGGGATATCGTCCAGGTTGCGGCAGACATCCATGAAAAACGGGCAGGTGCGGGTGTCCGTGAGCAGGCGCTGGGCGTGGCGGTCGGCTTCCAGCAAGGCCTCAACGGTCGCGCGTTCCTGACGCCGCTTGTCGAGTAGCGTCCGACGGTCCGACAGTGTCGCGGCCACGGCGGCGCGCGTTTCCAGCAGCGTCAGCCGGCGGCGGTCCTGGTGGTAGGTCTGCATGACCGACTCGCGTTCGCGCATCCAGCGGGTGCGCAGCGCGCGGGTGTCTTCGTGGGCCTGGCGCAGGGACGTGCGGGCGCCCGCATCGCGGGCCTTTTCCTCATCGACCACCCGCCGGAAGGCCGCGCGCACCTGCCGGAACCGCGCTTCGAGATCGCCGTCGAGCTCGCCATCGGTCGCCACGACCCTGGCCCCGACTTCGCGGCGGGCTTCCGCCAGGTCGTCCCGCGCGCGGTCCAGCAGAGCGGCCAGACGAGCGCTCTCCAGGCGCAGGTCCTGCGCCCGACGTTCGACGGGCTGGAGCTCGACAACGCGCCCCTGAGCCGCCTGGTAGGCCAGGTGCGCCTTGTGGGTGTGCTCCACCACGTCCGCGGCGCGCCGGCTTTCCCGCACCGCGGCGGTGGTGCGGTTCGCCTGATCCGCCGCCTGTCGACGCCGCTCGATGGCGGCCGCGTATGCCCGTTCGGACGCTTCACACGCCTCACGATGCGCGTCCTGCGCCGCCAGGTTGGCTGTTGCCGCGTCCAGGTCAGCCGTTGCCCTCTGCTCCGCCGCGCGGGTTTGTTCCAGTGCTTGTTGCGCCGCGCCCAGGCGCGCCCGGAGTTCCGGTTCGGCGGCCAGCCGGCCTTGCAGGTGCGAGGCCTTTACCTGCAGCAAGTGGCGCGCCTGGGCGTAGTGCTGGACCAGCGGGCGCAGGCGCTCCACGGCCTGCTGGAACTCGGCGGTGCGCAGGATGGGGTCGAAGCGCGCCTGACGTAGGCGGGGCGAGTCCAGGAAATCGGCCGTCAGGCGCCCCTGGGGCACGCCGACCACGTGTTCGAACAGGTCGGCCGGGCTGCTCAGCCCGTCCACCCCCAGCTGATCCGCCAGCCAGGCCTCGAGTTCGGCGGCCGGCTGGTCGATGGCGCGGTTGAGTTCGACGTCGAAGAGCGACACCGTGGTCGTAGCGTTCGCCGCTAAGTCACCCGAGGCCCGCGAGCGCGCGCGCCGCATCGTGCGTTCCACGCGGTACACGCGACCGTCGCGCGGCGAGGTGAACTCCACCCGTACCAGCGCCTCCGTCGAGTCGTGCCGCATGAAGAGCACCTGCGGGCGGTGCGGCATGTAGCCGAAAAGGCCGTAGCCAATGGCCTCCAGCAGGGTCGTCTTGCCGGCGCCGTTGGGTCCCACGACGGCCGTGAGCCCCGGCTGAAACCGAACCTCGGCCTCTACAAAGCTCTTGACATTGCGCAGCGCGACCGCGTGGACGAACACGTCAGTCCAGCCGCCGTTCCAGTGTCTGGGCCAGGACTTGCGGCGACTGCCCTTCCAGGGCGGCGGCTTTCAGGTCCAGCGCGGCGGCGGTGAGCGCCTCGGCCTCGTCGGCGTGCGGCGAGTCTTCGATCAGCCGCCGCAGCACGTCGCGCTCGATGGCGCGCACGTTGGTTCCGTACTC
>JAKZUJ010000092.1:0-2680 GCA_047516685.1 Chloroflexota bacterium
CAACCGAGAGAACCACGGGAATGCTGAGTCCGAGAATCGTGCCCAATTCGGCCGTCATGGCGGTTCCTCCGCGTCGAAAGTCCCTGTACCCCGCCGATCAGGCGACGCGGGCCAGTGGTCGATAAACAACCGCCCTTGCGAGATTGTACCTGCAGGTGTCCAACATTGGCTTGCGACCCTTGGCGCGCGTTGCGGTAGACGCGCGACCGTGACACCGGAAGTGACCTTCTGACTGGTTGGCTTACTGATCGTCGATCTGAGTGGCGGGGGACCTTAACACGCCTAATCGTAGCCGGGGTGGCCGGCGAGCTTGTGGTCGTGCAATAAGATGGGGCAGCGCTATCCGAATCTAGCGAGTCGTCGGTAGTGGTCGCTACGGCGCATTAGCGAATTTCAAAGTGATGAGTATGTGACTTCAATGGGCGTGGATCGGCCACTTGTTACAATCCGGCCATAGGAGATTGGGCGCAGGAAGCTTTAGTGGGGCATCTTGCATGCGTAACCAGATGCACGTCGAACACGGAGCCGGCGCCGAGTTCACGGAGGCGCTCAGGGAGTCCGGCCTTGTCGAGTCGGCGGACCGTCTCAGCTATCTGCAGCGATTGGCGGACGAGGACCCGGACGAAGAGCCCATAGGTATCGCCTCGCTGCGACAACTGACGTCGTTTCTCATGGACGAACGTCAACTCGGACAACCCGAGATCGGCGTTAGCCCAAACGGCGTCGCACTGGCGCAGTGGCGCGTCATGGGCGGTGGAATCCTGGCAATGGAGTTCCTGGGCTCGGGCTTTATACGCTTCGCGGGCACGTCAGGTCCCGGTAGTCAGGATAGTGAATCACTGCGAATTAGCGGTACTTTACCTAAGACCAAGGCGTTGCAAGCCGTTAAGCTATTTTTGTCCTGATCCTGACCTGTGCAAGGCGATCCGGTTCCTGACGATGACCACGTATCGCGATATTGCAAGCCATCGTCAGTCGGCGCGCACGGCTTGCCGTTAGCCAGCGCCTTCCGGCTCCGATCGTACGAAGACTTCCTCTCTGTCAATTGGTTGGAGACTCTTGGCGCAGCGAGCATGCAGGACGCGGTTGGCCGCGTTCGCGCACTGTTCCTTGCTCGGGGATTCGGGCTGCGGGCCAACGGTCGATTTGCCGTCCTCGATGTCGGCGCCGCCAAGGCGGTTGTTCGTGACGAGGTCGCGCTATCCCTGCGTATCGAGCATGATCCGCTTCCTGATGACCCGTCGCACGCTGGCATTTCCGGGTTCGCGGCGGACGATCTGACGGTTGCCGTGGAACTGACGGCGCTTGTGGGCCAGGAAGACGTGTACCCCGCTGTCGTGTGAGGTGCAATTGAGGCCTTACGCGCTAGGGTTGGACGAGGCACACACTCGGGCGGAGTAAGGAGTCGAGCGGCATGCCGCCCACCCGAGATTTTGACGAAACCGATCAGGCCCGCGCCCGGTGCGACCCGGAGTTCCGAGAGGGTCTGCTGCGCGAGGCCGCCGAGGCGCTGCTGCGGAGCGAGACCGACGTTGGCCTCGACCTGGCGAACCTGGTATCCGCGACCAAGGCGGAACTTGCGGAACACATGGAAGACGCGGAGGACCTGGCGATTGTGAGCCAGCGGCTGGCCGACACGTCGATGTCCGACTACATCCCACACGAGCAAGTGGCAGCTGAGATACGCGAGTCGGCCCTTGCACAATGGTAATATGTATGTTACCAATACGGTGATCGAACTCAGGGAGTACCTGGACGATCGAGGCCGTAGTCCGTTCGCCGATTGGTTCAAGCGACTCGACGGGTCGGTGGCGCTCAGAGTGCGCGTGGCCCTGTCGCGGATGCGCGCTGGCTATTGGCAAAGCGTGAAAGGCGTCGGCGGCGGAGTTCTGGAGTACCGCATGCACACTGGCCCCGGCTATCGGATCTACTTCGGCAGGGACGGCGACACACTGGTGCTTCTACTTGGCGGAGGAACCAAGCGGCGCCAGTCGGCTGACATCGCGGCTGCCCAGAATCGCTGGGCGTCCTACACACGGCGCAACGGAGAGGAAAAGTAGCGACATGCCACTGACGCGAGACTTCAGAGAAACGGTGATGGCCCGTGCCCAATGCGACCCGGAGTTCAGGGAAGGGTTGTTGAACGAGGGTGTTGCGGCGCTGCTGCGGGGCGAGCTGGAGGTTGGCAAGGATCTGCTGCGCGACTACATCAACGCCGCCGTGGGGTTCGAAGAGCTGGGGCGGCTGACCGGCAAGTCATCAAAGAGCCTGATGCGCATGTTCGGTCCCAACGGCAACCCGCAGGCGCGCAACCTGTTCGAGGTCATCAGTCAGCTTCAGCGGCATGAAGGCATCCGCCTGGAGGTGACGGCGGTTCGGTAAGGGGTTGTCCAGACGCCTCGCCCCCGGACTCATTCTTGATTGCCGCGATGTAGACGGATGCATCGAGATAGGTCTTGCGGTGTTGCGGATCTGCGTCAGTCGTCATCCCGCAGCCGTCTCACGTACTCCTCAGAACTGAGGCCGCCCGTGACGTTCGGCCGCCGTGGTTCACCGTGCTCGTCGCGCCAGAGTTGGCCGCTGGCTGGCCAAGGTTTCACGTGAAACATCCCCGGCGGACGCCTGGTTGGCAGGGGCCGGTAGTTGTCGGGCGTAGACTCCGGGCGACGGCGCGCTAGCC
>JAKZUJ010000093.1:0-16805 GCA_047516685.1 Chloroflexota bacterium
CACGAGCGGCGAGTCGTGGTCGGCGTCGTATTGCCCGCAGATGAGCCCGCCGGCAGCGGACGAGGCCTCGCCGCAGATGCGTCCGCGCTCGAGGACGGCCACGGTGAGACCGCGGCGACGGGCGGCCAGGGCCACGGCGCAGCCGACGATTCCGCCGCCGACGACGGCAACATCCACGTTGCTCATTTCGTCGCTCACTTCGTCGCTCATGCCGCGCAGCCGCCTGCCGGGATCGACCGATCAGAACGTGTCTCCATGATCGTAGCCGGGGACGGTCGGCGGTTTGCGCTGGCGCCGCCGGTCCGGCTCTGAGCGGGAGCCACGGCGGGGCGCACGGCAACGACGAGATGCCAGCGACCCACCGCTCAGCCGCAGGGGGTGCCTGACGAAAAGCGAACGGGCTGGTAGGATGCCGTATGAATGCCGAACGAACGTTTGCCGTACGGCTCATGGGGCATGACCGGCAGTCGCCGACCACCCTGGCGTCCGCTGCGCGTGCGACGCCGAGTTCGCGGGCTTTCGGACAGATCCGGGCCGTGCACGCGTGTCCGGACTGTGGCGTTCAGCTGCGGCCGCTGGGTCGGTGTCTCAGCTGTCCGGCCTGCGGCTGGGGCGCCTGCGGCTAGCGGGGCCTGTACCAGCGTCGCGGCTTGTTGGACGGTCGGCGGACGGGCTTGGGGCCGAGGCGCTGGCGGACCAGGCGCAGGTCGGCCTGCAGCAACTTTCGCGCGTCTGGCGCCGTGTCGGCCTCGTGGCCCCAGACAACGCCTTGACCATAGCGCCCTTCGAGAATTGCGAAGACGTCCAGGTCGCGTTGGGTGATTTCGTCCAGCAGGACAGGCCACTCGGTCAGGCCTTGGGTGAGGTCTGCCGGGGTGCGTGACCAGCCGTCGGGACCGGGCACGATGGCCGAGTTGGAGATGCCAAGGGCTTGTACGTGTTCGCCGAGAGCGTCCAGGTCCAGCCGCCAGGCTTCGGGGGTCGTGGGTCCCAGCTCTCCGGGCGCCAGGCACATGCCCACGTAGCCGGGCAGGCGCCCGTGCAGCAGGGCGGCGGCGTGGCCGGACTGTTCCTGCAGGGAGCCGGGGAGTTGGCGCACGAGCGCGCGTAGGTTGTGCCGGCGGCAGAGTGTTTCGAGCCCGCGGAGGCCGGCCCGGGCGGCTTGCAGGGAGTCGAGGTAGGACGCGCCATCAAGTCTGGCCCAGGCGCCGTAGCGGACGTAGGGAACGCGCGCCTCCTTACAGCCGCGGTGGATGGTCTCGGCGTGGACGTCGAAGGGCGAGGTGAGGTTGGTGGTCACCATGACGACCTGGACGCCGGCATCGGCGCAGTCGACGGTGACGTCGATCAGATCGGCCGCTTCGGACGGCTCCACCTGCCCGCCGGGAGCAACGATCAGATCGATGGCGTCCAGCTCCAGCGCCAGAGCCTCGGCCACGAGGTCGGCCGGAGCGTGCTGGGGGAAGGCGGCGCCGGAAAGCACGTGGCGAGGGAACTTGAGGGCCAGCTGGCGAACCTCGTGCGGGTTTGAGTCCGAGCTTACTGTTGGCCCGGCAAGGGACGGACCGGCAGGTCGAAAACGTAGGTCTGGCGGAAGGGCTGGGCTGAAATCAAGTTGCCTGATCGAGCCTGGTACTCGATCAGCGAAAACACAAGATCGCGAACGAAGCCGCGCGCAACCTGGAACGAAAGCCGATGATGGCCTTCAAGGCTCACGTCCCGTGCCGTGACGGGCGGGAATGGCTTCCCACTGATCTCTTCTCGGACTGCGCGATCACGCAGGTCGTAGCGAAATTCAACTCGCTGCGCTGGCCTTACCACGCGGGCGGCACTTTCCCAGAAGCCATGGGACGGCGCACCGCCGTCCAGCGGCTCTTCGCGGTAGGTGAACCCGGCGTCGTGTCCGGCGCCCGTGGGGTTGATGGCCGTCAGGGTTCCCTGGATCGCGCCGTCGCGCGCATCGATGTCCACCGAGATCACGTGCCGCGCAACGTGCTCGGCGCGAGCCGAGTCTCCGACGCTGTCCGGAGCCAGCCACGCGGCGATGATCTGTGGGGTGAAGGCGGTACCACTGGCGCTGACCGCCAGGACGGCCCCCTCGACCGCCGGCGCCGTGATCCAGGTCAGGCCGGGATCGACTTCGATTTCAGACATCCCCGCCCGGATCACTCCGCGCGCCGCGGCGACTACGCCGAAGCCAATCGGCTGGCTGGCTGGTTCCAGATTGTCGCCAGTGGCCAGGCTTCCGTTTCGGATTCCCAGGCGGACGATTACATCGGGCGCGAGATCCAGCGCGCCAAGCGTCTGTCCAAGGTCGTTCGCCGTCAGTCGCTGCCCGTGCGCAACGTGATAGACCGTCCAGTAGGGAGTTGACGAGACGGCAGCCGACGCCAGCAGCCCGTGGGTTCGGGGATCGTCAGCGCTGTTGAGGACGACGAAGTCATGGGGCGTGTCGTCCAGATTCTGGTAGGTGAAGAAGGCGGGTGAGTTGGCGAAGCCGCTGACTTCGCGCCCCGCGAGAAGGCCGGCCCACACGCCTCGGGCACGCCTGGCCCATGCCTCCGCCTGATGTTCGGGGAAGTGGAACCCCAGGGTGTGGTCGCTGATGCGTTGTCGCTCCCCGGGAACGGGATATGCGAGGTGGGGGCCAAAGAACACCCGGCTTCCCGGCGGAACCCTATCGGCCACCGCGCGGGCGTCGTGGGCGATGCGGCGCTCGACGTTCCAGCCGACGCCTTGCCAGTTCCACCACACGCTCAAATAGGTGTTGTAGATCAGCGCGAGGCTGAGGACGGTCAAGACCGCGACCGCCACACGGCTCAGGGCAGGCGCGTAGGGGGCCAGCCAAGCCTCAAGGCGGCGTGTGGAAGCCTGGCTCCAGAGCTTGAACTCGCCGTGGTAGATATTCGCGATTCCCGACGCCAGGAGGACCGTGACCAGGAACGTCACGTAGGACAGGTTCTTGAGGTGGCCGTAGTGGTAGCCGGCGCCCTTTGCGACCCAGAACATGAAGCCGGCGAAGGCCGCGGCCAGCGCCAGCGTCACGCGTTTGTCGCCGCGCATCGTCACGGCGCCCAGCAGGGCCAGCGCGAGCGCCGGCCAGAACAGGGCGCTCAGGAGGGTTTGCAGGGCGTCGGCGCCGCCCGTGCCCAGCAGCGATTCCAGAGGGCCGTCGCGCGGGATCAGGCGGTAGGCCTCCAGACCGAAGGCCAGTTCCACGTTGGCGAACCGCGTGTCGCCCCACGCGTTGCCGAACTGGCCGTTCAGGTCGCCCGCGATGTCCCGGAGTTTCGGCAGCGCCCAGACAAAGAGCCAGACCAGCCCCGGCGCGCCCAGGATGGCCGTGCCGATACTCAACGCCAACGCTCGGCGCAGCGTCGCGAGCCGCTGCCGGCCCGTGACGACCAGCACCACCACCAGCGTCACCGCCACGGCCAGGTAGACGGCTGAGATTGCCCAGAAGTACGACACCAGCAGCGCGGCGCTGACCAGCGCCGCCAGGATCAGCGCGGACCTGCCTCCACGCCGTAAGGCCATGACTCCCGTGGCGGCCGCCAGGGGAAAAAGCGCGAAGGCGACGGCGTGCGGTCCGAAGCCCATGCCCGCGAACCAGAGCGGCAGGCCGTGCAGCGCGTACAAGGTCGCCGCCATGCCCGACGGGCGCTCGGACATTTGCAGGCCGATCCGCGCAAAGATGAAGACGGCGGGCACGCTGGCGGCCAGCAGCAGGTAGAGCAACGGCGCGTAGGCGTGAAACGCCGGGGCGTTGGACAGGATCGAGCCGATAGCAAGGAGATAGGGGAAGCCCCAGCCGCGCGAGTGATTGCGCAGGCTCTGGAACTCTTCCTGGAATGGACCCTCGGTGAGATCCGGCATGAAGACGTTGTTCCACTTGAGGGCCTCGGCCAGGGGCACGTACAGGTCTTCGTCGATGTTCAGTCCCAACATCGCGCCGGACCGTGCATGCAGGTGGGGGAGAAGAGCCGTCGCCAGGAGGAGCCCGCCGGCGATCAGGGTCACGGTTTGCGGCTTTGTGGGCCGTGGCAGCCACCAGCCGTCCTGGCGTACCGTCCAGGCGGCCACCGCGGCCCCGGCGACCAACAGGAGAGCCGTGGCAATCCGCAGGTCCATGATCAGATTGAGCGCATAGGCGCCGACGATCAGCGCGGCCGCGCCCACAAGCGGAACCAGCAGGAAGCCGGTCGCCCGCAGGTCCGGCGGCGCCAGCAGCCGGGTCAGGCCGTAGCCGGCGATCAAGCACGCGGCGGTCAGGGCCAGAATGACGGTCGCCGCTTCCAGGCCGACCGCCAGCATTTCAGGCATGGGGCGTTAGCTGGAGACGCAGCGGGTGCGCGAGATGCTCAACGCTTGGAATCGGCCGCGGCGCGCAGCAGACCGGTGCCGCCAGCCACGCCAAAAACGTGCCCAAGACCCACGGCGGTCCCCATTGCCGCACCCAGGCCGGTGGTCAGAATGACCATTGCGGCGAAGTCGCCGGTGGCTACCGCGAATGATCCCTGGAACAGGGCCGCGTAAAACCGCAGCAAAATCAACTCGCTTGCGCCGGCGAGCTCGGTGAGCGCGGCGGACGCCAGCGCCAGCGTGACGCCACCGACTCCCACGCCCGTCACCATCCCGGCCACGACCAGCACGCCGGCCATCGAGGCAGCGGTCCACGCGGGGCGTTCCCGAAAGCGCGCGTACGACTCGTTGTAGGCGGCAGCCGCGCTGAAGCCGCGGACGATGACCTGAGGAATGACGGCCCAAAGAAAGACGTTGGCGACGGTAAGCACTACCGCGTCGACCAGGAACATGACCACGAACACCACGGCGATCAGCGCCACCGGGCGGTCGGTGGTCAGAACGGTGTCCGGTGGGCGCGTCAGATTGAAGACAGCGGTTTGCACCACAATCAGCGCGCCCAGAATCAGCAGAGTCGGCAGGGCGGATAGTGCAAGCGCCGGTACCTGGCGCCAGGCGTCTCGGAGCGCCCGGCGGGCCGACGCGTCGCGCTCGTCGGCGGCGCGGTCGGCAATCAGCGCCGCGGCGCCCAGGGCGCACGACCACAGGATCAGGTTAAGAACCCCCGCCAGCGGGACTACCGCCAGGGCCGCGGGCGACCTGACGAATGCGAGGCCGCCCGCGAGACCGGCCAGCCCTCCGGCCAGCGCCCCGGCGCCCAAGCCGATGGCCAGCGCGCCCGGCCGCACCACGGTTGAAACGGCGGCGCCCAACGGCTCCAGGAGATGCAGCGGGTCGTCCAGCCTCCGGGCCGGCGGCGACGGGTCAGGTCGAGACATTGGTTAATACAGGGCAGTATATCGCCGGAGGCTTTGGATCCATGGACGCGACACGGGGCTTCGCAAGGGGGCCTGGACTGTGACACACGGGCTGTCCGATCAGCGTCAGCGCGCCGCCGTCATTGGCGCCGGCCGCATGGGCCACGGGATTGCCCTGGAGGCCGCGCGCGGCGGCTTTAGTGTTGCCATCCATGACTCGCAGCCGGGTCGGGCCGAGGCGGCCATCGCCGAGGCCGCGTCCGACGCCAACGACCTGGTCGCCGCCGGTTGCATCCAAGCCTCTGACATTCCGACCATCATTGACCGCCTGACACCCGAGTCCGACCTGGAGCGCGCCGCCGCCGACGCCGAGGTCGTCTTCGAGGCCGTGGCGGAGGACCTCGACGTCAAGCGCGGTGTGTTTGCCCGGCTTGACCGGGCGGCGCCTGCCACGGCCCTTCTGCTGTCCAACACCTCGAGTCTGGCCATCAGCGAAATCGCGGCCGCTTGCCAGCGGCCCGAGCGGGTGGCGCTGGCGCACTGGATCCTGCCGCCTCACCTGATTCCCGTGGTGGAGGTCGCTCCGGGGCCGCGGACCAGCGCGGGCACCATCGACGCCGTGCGCGCCCTGCTGGTACGGCTGGAGAAGTGGCCCGTGGTGCTGCAACGGGAACTGCCCGGCTATCTGATCAACCGGCTGCAGTTCGCGCTGTTGCGGGAGGCGATGGAACTCGTCGGGCAGGGCGTCGCATCAGCCGAAGAGATCGACCGCGCGGTCCGCGGCTCGATCGCGCGCCGCATGCCCATCCTGGGACTGTTCCGCCAGGCCGATTTGGCCGGCTTGGATGTGTACCGGCAGATCTTCAGGTATCTGGCGGCTGACCTCAGCCGGATCGAGGGGCCGCCGGCGGTCCTGGACGAGGCGGTGGAGTCCGGGCACACCGGGGCCACCGCCGGGCAGGGCTTCTACGCCTGGACGCAGGACCAACGCGACGAGGACCTTGATCGCCGCAACGCCGAACTCATCCGCCTACTTCGAGCGGACCGTCGTGGATGACGCCGGCTGGCTGGCGCTTTCCCGCGTAGCTGAATCCATCCCCACAAAACGACGTCCCACCAGATAGGCCGCCAGAGCCTCGGTGCCCATGGCCGCGATCCGCGCCACGGCCCCCACGCCCGCTCCTGTCCAACCCATCACCGGGGTCAACACGAACAGGAACGACGCCATCATCAGCAGTCGTGAGAACGCGGTCATCGCCACCCGGCGCGTCTTGCGCTGGTTCATCGTCATGGACTGATAGAACTGCCGCACCGCCATGAGTAGCGGGAAGACCGCCAGAATCTGCAGCGCCACGATGGCGTCCGGCACCAGCGCCTCCGGCGCGCCCACCAGCCCGGCAATGATCGCGTGGCTGAGCGGCGTAAACGCTATCAGGGCCATTAAGGCCCCCATGCACAACCCCACGCCGTAGACGAACCGGCGGGCGCGGCGCTGCTGTACCGCGTCCCGCCCCAGCACCAACACCACCTGCCGCAGGGCCGCCATGGCGGTCAGCGGCAACATGCCCAGGCTGAACGCTATGCGGAACGCTCCCACGGTCGCCTCGGGGTCGGGAAGTCGCAGCAGTCCCGCGTTCACCATCGGATGCCCGATCGTGAGCGCGAACTGCGTGATGATCAGCGGAATCAGAAACCCGGTCAGGTAGCGGAAGTCCAGCGGCGCATCGCCGTCGGGGTCAGGCGCATAGGGGGCCGTGCGGTCCACCCATCGCACCAGCGCCATGGCCAGCAGGCCCTCGACCACCGCCACGATCAGCCACACCACGGCCGCGCTGTACGTGCCCGGAACCGGAAGCTGGGGTACCACACCCAGGCCAAGCGCCATCAACACCACCTGTCCAATCGCCGGCGCGATCCAGATCAAATTGGAGCGGCGCCGATGTGCCAGCTGGGCCAGGTTGAACACCCGCAGGAGGTTGAAGAGCGGGATGAGCAGTGAAATCCGCATCATGGCCATCACCTCGGGCAGCAGGGCCTCCGGCGTGCCCATCGCGTAGCGGAAAAAGCCTTCGCCGATCCCGGGCAACGCGAACAGCACGCTGATGCAGGTAATAACCGCCATGTAGAGCAGCATGTAGCGCCGAATCACCGCGAAGGACTGGCGGCCTCGCACCAGCACCAGGTAGGCGCTTTGAATCGCCGTGCCAGACGCGCTCAGGATCTGGATGACGCTCGCCACGATCGCGAACACGGCCAGCGACGTTGCCGGATCGACCGCCCGCGAGATGCCGGCGTCCAGCACCGGATTGCGCAGCGTCTGGAACACCTGCGAGGCCGCCAACGGCAGAAAGAAGACCGCCATTGCGCGGTAAGACATCACGGCTTTGGTGCTCTGCACGTCTCAATCCGTAGAAAGCGCAAGGCTGACTATGGCGAAGCCAAAGGCAATCGCTCAAGCGTCGGGCGGCTCGTCCCAGCGCCGGTGGTACCGTTCCGGTGTGACCAGCCCATGTCCGGCGGCCGTGTTTTTTGACGCCTACGGCACGCTGATCCACTTCTCGCAAGACCCCTCGCCCTTCGACTTCATGGCCGACGCCGTGCGGCGGGCAGGGGTTGAATTGCCGCGCTCGCGTCTCGACGCGGCTCTGCACGCCGAGATGCGGTACTTCAAGGCTCACTTCGGCGCTCTGCGGACTGCCGAGGACTTTGAACGGCTCAAGCTCGCCGACGCCCGGGTCTACGTGGAGGAGCTTGGCGATACGGGCCCGGTGCGTCTCAACGTTGACCAGATGGCCGACAAATTGGCCGAGGCTTTCGCAACCCGCGTGCTTCCCGACGCCTGGCCGGCCATTGACGTCGTGCGAGCCGCGGGAGTGCGCGTCGGCGTCCTCAGCAACTACAGCTACCTGCTGCCGCTCGTGCTCGACGAGGTGGGACTGTCCGACCACCTGGATCCGGTGGTCTTCTCGTCCGCCGTGGGCGCCGAGAAGCCGGATCCGCGAATCTTTGCCGCGGCCGCCGACGCTGTTGGCGCCAAACCGGCCGAGTGCGTGCTCATAGGCGACGACCTGGTGAACGATGTTGAGGGCGCGCAACGCTGCGGGATGCCGGTGGTCTGGATCGCACGCGATGGATCGTTGGGGCCTCCCGGCGTGGCCGCGGCCCGCGACCTGGCGGACGCCGCTCGCATGGCCCTGGCGCCCGGTTGGCGGACGCTTTCGCTCGAAGCGACCACGAGCGGCGATTCGGCGCCGGATCCAGCCGACACGTAAGCCGAGGCCTGAAATGTCCGTTGCCACGCTGCGCATTGCCACCGCGTCGCGAACGTGCGTGCACCCGATCGGCCGCCAGATCCAGTCGGTTCTTGACAAACAGGACGTCAGCGACGGCTTGCTGCTCGTCAGCGTCCCGCACACGACCTGCGCCGTGACCCTGAACGAACCCGATCCCGGATTACTCGACGACCTGGCTCGGGCGCTGGAGCGACTGGTCCCCTGGCATGGTCCGTACGCCCACAACCAGGGATCCGAGGACAACGCGGCCGCGCATGTCCGCGCCAACCTGATCGGTCATCAAGTCCTGGTACCGGTCGCTAACGGACGGTTGCAGGTGGGCGTGTGGCAGGACGTATTGCTGATCGAATGCGACGGGCCGCGTACGCGCAGCGTCGAACTCCGCCTGCTTCCCGGCGACCACGGGGTCGCCTAGATCCCGCGCGCTTCCAGCTCCGCCAGCAGACGGTTGCCGTAGGGCAACGGTTGACGGTAGCCGGAGCGGTCGGTAACCGCCGACCAGCCGCGCAGCCGGAGTTGCCGGGTGATGAGCGCGTCGGCCTGCGCCAGGTATTCGGCGGCCTCCTGCTCGCCTCGCCGCACGACTGCCATCGGGTCTCCAGTCAGCGCATGCCACGCCTTGGCGCCCGGGTGCGCCGGGCTGCGCATGGCCCGTGTCGCCGCCTCAGTCAGCGGCGTTCGATCGAACGGCCGCTGGTTCGGATCCAGAAACGCCGGGTCCCGCAGCGTCTCCAGCCGCGCGGGGGTCAGCAGGTTGGTCCGGGCCAGCGCGCGCTGCGCCGACGCACTGAGCAGAAATCGCGCGAAGGCCCAGGCCGCGTCCGGCGCCGAACCGTGCGCCGGCGCCGCCACGCATAGCTCCTTGGCCTCGGTCAGCGCCTGTTGTCCATCCCAGGTAGGCAGCGGCGCCGCGGCCCAGGGCACGCTGGCTCGGATCAAGCGCGCCACGTCGGTGCGATCGATGAGCATCGACGCCAGACCGCCGCTGAACGGGGCCACAAACCGATTGGCAATTGGCAACTCGATGCCGAGCGTGGTTTGCCAGCTGGCCAGACGTTGCAGGCGTGCGGCGCGTTCCGGGGTGGCCAGGGCCGACGCCCGCTGCTCGGCGTCCAGGAACTCGCCGTCACTTCCCTCGGCCAGGACGGGACGCGCGTAGGCGGGAATGGCCGTCAACCCGAACCGTTCCACGCGCTGATCGGTGGCGATAACCAGGCGGCGCGCCGCCTCCTCGAACTCCGGCACGGTCCAGGCGCCGCGCCAATTGGTTGGCGCCGTGACGCCGGCCGCCTCAAGGTGCCGCGTGTTGTAGAGCACGCACTGATGCGCGGCGCCCAGGCTGAGCGCGGACCGCTCGCCACCCGCTCCCGTTCGGCCCTTGGCGGCGCCCGGCGCCGCGGCTCGCACTTCGGCATCCGCGTCAATACGGGCGCCCAGACCGTGCAGAAAGCCTGCCGCCGTGAAATCGAAGACATCCTCCGCTGCGATTCGGGAGAGATCTGGTCCGTCGCCAGCTCGAAGGCGGGCGCGCAGACCGTCCGACGTCAGCGCATTGTCGAGGCGCGTTTTCACCGTCAGCCACGGCGATTCCCTTCGGAAGTCCCTTTCTATTTCGCGAAAGGCGTCCAGTAGCACTCGTGGACCCCAGGCCTCGAACTGGATTGTGGCGGCCTCCGCCCGCGGGGCGGCCGCGCCTGCCGTCGTAGCAATAGGCGACACCGAGGTCGCCTGTGGCGTTGCCGTGGGCAGCGGGGGCGGCTGCACTAACTGCACCGGTGGCACAGTCACGGGTGGAAGCCTGTGGTCGACACGATCGAGCGTGCAGGCCATGAGCAGGCTGCTGACGCCAGTGAGTCCCACGCGAAGCAGAGCCCTCCGTGAGAGCGCGGCCGATCCCGAAGCCGCCGCCGGCTCGTGAATTGCTCGCGCCACGCGCTTGTCGCTGGTCAGCATCAAGCTGCGCTGCTCACCCGTGGCCGAATTACCCGGAAGATCATGGTCGGTTGAGCCTCACTGGCTATTCTGACCTCAACTCCTAGACATCTCAGGAACTCGAAAGGCGTCGCGACATCGACGTGCTGCTCTGGGCTGGCGCCTTGGTGGTGCTGTCCATCCTTGGGATGCCGTGGGCTTTCGTGCTTTGCCGCAGTCTGCCCTCGCGCGGCGTCCTGCTGTCCGCGCCGGTTGGGCTGTTCCTGGTCCATTATCTCGCCTGGTTGGGGCTCTCCACCGGGTTTTTCCACAATGGGCGCGGCTATGCCATCACGGCGTTTCTCACGTTTGCCTTACTCAGCGTGGTCCTGGCCTGGCGGCTGTGGCCAAGCTTGGGCGACCTACGCACCTCACGGCGCTTGTGGATCGCAGGCAGCCTGCTGCTCCTTGCGATGTACGCGCTCGCCGTGGGTCTGCGCTGGCTCAACCCGGAGATCAGCGGAACCGAAAAGCCGATGGATTTCGCCTTACTCAACGCGGCTGCTCGCGCGACGGCCTTTCCCCCGTCCGACCCCTGGTTCGCCGGGGAAACCGTTAACTACTACTACCTGGGCTACTCCATGGCCGCAATGGGCGTGCATCTCAGCGGGGCCGACCCGGCCGTTGGTTACAACCTGGCCCTGGCCTCGCTGTTCGCCCTGGCCTCGGTTGCGGCGGCTTCCGCGGGCTACGACCTGGCCGTTCTCACGGGGGCCGGGAAGCGCGCGCGACAGGTGGCGGCCGCGCTGTCGCTGAGTCTCACCATGCTGGCCGGCAATCTGGCTGTCCTGCGCGACATCTTCTCGGATCGCTCGGACACGCCCACCGGCTTCTGGCAGGGCATTGGCTGGAACGCCACGCGCACCATCCAGCGTGAGGAGGCCGGCCAGGTGCTCGACTACACGATCAATGAATTTCCCGCCTTCTCATTCATCCTGGGCGACCTGCATCCGCACGTCATGGCGCTCCCGATCACCCTGTGCGCCGTCTCGCTGGCGGTGAGCTGGATCGTTGCCGGAAGTCAGCCCGAGCACGAGTCCCCGGCGCTGCGGCTGGCTCGCGGCGCGCTGACCGGCCTGATGCTTGGCGGTCTCTACGCGCTCAATGCCTGGGACGCGCCCACTTTCGCGGGACTGGTGCTCGCGGGAGGCGCGGTGGCGGCCTGGCGCGACCGGAAGCGTCTGCTGCGGCTGGCCCCTCCGGCCGCTGTCGCTTTGGTGGTCGGAGTCGTCGCCTGGCTGCCCTATACCCTGAACTATGTGCCGGGCAGTCGTGGAATCGGCGTGGTAACGGTCAGAAGCGAAGCGGTTGACTACTTCCAGGTGTTCGGTCTGCTGTTGACCGCGGTGGTCGTCACGCTGGCGGTTCTGCTCTGGGACGTGCGGCCGGATGGCCGGCTGTTTCTGGTCGTTCTGCTTGCCGCGGGCGCCGTCGCCACGGTGCTCGCGGGCGGCGAGGTGGTTGTGGCGCTGGCCGCCCTCCTCATCCTCAGCGTGTACGCGCTCTGGTCGAACCGCGCCAGGCCAGGGGTGGCGGCGCTTCTCTGGCTGCTGGTTGCCGGATTGGCGTTGCTGACCGTCGTCGAGGCGCTGTACGTAGATGACTTCTTTGGATCTCCCAATGAACGCATGAACACCGTCTTCAAACTGCATTACCAGGCGTGGGGCTTGCTGGCAGTTGCCGCCGGGCCGGGCCTGGCGATGGCCTGGCGCCGTCTCACCCAGCCCGGCGGTCTGCGCCTGCAGCTGGCGCGCGCGGCTGTTGTGGCCGTCTTTGCCCTGCTGGCCGTCCCGGCGCTGGTCTATCCGCTCGTCGCCACGCAAGCGAAGGCCGAGGCCAGTCCGGTTTCCGGATCGCTGGACGGCCTTGCCGCCGACCGTCGGCGTCGCCCCTCCGAGGTGGCGGCGGCGGAGTGGTTGCGCGCGCATGCGCCGAGCAACGCCGTGATATTGGAGGCGCCCGGACGCGCCTACTCAGGCGACTCGCGAATCTCCACGTGGACCGGGATCCCCACGGTCATCGGCTGGATCCAGCACGAGGACCTCTGGCGCGGACCCGATCCTCGCATCGCGGCGCGCGCGGCCGACATTGACACTGCCTATCGGACCGACGATTCAGCCCTGCGGCGGGCGGTGCTGGATCGCTACTCGGTGACCCATGTCGTGGCCGGTGGCATTGAGCGCGAGCGCTACGGCGCCGAGCTTGAGGCCCGCCTTCGTCAGGATCTCAGCGTGGCATTTGCCAGCGGCGCGACCACGATTTTCCAGGTTGGAGCAGCGCCATGAGCGCTGGTACGTCCTCGCCTGGCGGCTGGCTGGCACGCCCGACTTGGTTCGGCTGGACGCGCGGCGAGTGGCTGCTGTACGCCGTGATTCTGGCTGTCGCCGCCGGTCTGCGGTTCTTTGATCTGGGCGACCGCGTCTACCACCACGATGAGGCCATCCACGCCAAAGAGTCCAACGACATCATCAACGGCAAGCAGTACCGCTACGACCCCGCGTACCACGGCCCGCTGCTCTACTTTGCCAACGTGGCGCTGTTTTTTGCCGCGGGCGTCAGCGACGCCCTGGGACGGGTGATCCCGGCGGTCTTCGGTGTTGCCTCCGTGGCCGCTCTCTTGATCTTTCGCCCTGAGTTGGGCCGCACCGGCACGCCACTGGCCATGGCGGCCATGACTATCTCGACCTCGTTCCTCTACTTCTCCCGATTTCTGCGCATGGATATCTACGTGGCCCTGTTTACCCTTCTGCTCGTCGGCTCAGTCATGCGCTACCTGGAACAGCCGCGGCGTCGCTGGATTTACCTGGCCTGGGTGATGCTGGGCCTCTCGCTGGCGACGAAGGAAAACACCTTCATTCACGGCTTTGCGCTCCTCGTCGTTCTGCTGGGCCTAGGTGCGCTGGCCTTCCGGTCGTGGCGTCGCGGACCCAACGCCTCAACTCTGGGAACGCAGGCGCTCACGGCGTTTCGTTCGCTGGGATGCGACGTCGAGCACCTGGTCTACGGCGCGCTGACATTTGTCCTTATCGTCTTCGTCTTTTACACGTCATTCCTGACCCACCTCCCCGGCTTCCGGGATGCGTTCACCCGCTCCATCGAGTACTGGACCAGCGTGCATGAGTCCGAACGGGTCAATCAGCCCTGGTTCTACTACACGATGGTCCTGGGCCTTTACGAACCCTTTGCGCTCGTGTTGGGCGCGGTGGCGCTGGTCCGGGGGCGCGGTGCCCGTCACCTACTGCCGTTGGTCCTCGGCGTCTGGATTGTCGTGACCTGGATCGTGTATTCCGCCGCGGGCGAAAAGGCGCCCTGGCTGGTCCTGCATCTGCTGTGGCCGCCGATGTTGCTGGCCAGTTGGTGGGTTGGCCGGTGGTTCGACGAGGCCCGTCCGTTGATTCCTCGGCTCACGGTCGGGCTGCTCAGCGCCGGCCTGCTGACCTGGACCGCGTGGTATGCAATTCCGGCCACCTACGAGCGCGGCGGTGTCCCCAACGATCTGGTTGTCTACGTGCAGACCACGCCCGACGTGCGGGATGTCGCCACGATCGCCGACGAGGCCGCCAAGCGGAGCGGCCAAGGGTTCAAGCTGGCGATCCTCATCCACAACAACTACGCCTGGCCGACCGTCTGGTACTTGCGGGACTATACGGACGCGCTCTATACCAAGAGCGTTACGCTGGAGGATGCCCGCAAGGCGCAGATCGTGCTCATGTCGCCTGCCGACGCCGATCTATACGGAATCCAGCTGCCCGAGTACGTGGGTCGCCGAATGAAGCTGCGCTGGTGGTTCCCGGAGCACGCGTATAAGACCTGGGACGCCGGATTCCTGGGCGAGTTCCTGGGCGACCCGGAGGCGCGGAGTTCATTCATTCATTGGCTGTTGACCAGGGAAGCGCCGCCTGTTCCCACGGGATCCTTTGACTTTGTGCTGTACGTAAGGACGGACTTGCTGCAGGCAGGACCCTTGGGACCGTTCCGTCTGTGAAAACCGTCATCGTCGGCGCTGGCATCACTGGCCTGGCGCTGGCTCATGAACTGCTGAAGCGCGGCCACACCGTCACGCTGGTCGAGGCCGCGCCACGACCCGGCGGCGAGCTGGCCACGGTGGACGTGGGTGGCGAGCCGGTCGAACGCTTTTACCACCACCTCTTCACTCACGACCGCTTCATGATCGACCTGGCGGAGGAGTTGGGCGTTGGCGACCGGCTGGAGTGGCCGGAGCCTGAAATGGCCTACTACCTGGGCGGGCGGCTCTACCCATTCACGTCGCCGCTTGACCTTTTGCGCTTTGGTGCGCTCAGCCCCTGGGCGCGTCTGCGGCTGGGGCTTGGCACGGTGCTGTTGCAGCGGCGGAGCGACTATCGTCCATTTGAAGATCGGACTGCCGCCGAGGTCTTGCCGCGTTACGTGGGCCGCGAGGCGTTTGAAGCGATCTTCGCTTCCATGCTGCGGGCCAAGTTCGCCGGGCATTGGGAGTCCGTGTCGATGGCGTGGATGTGGGCGCGGCTGATGGCTCGCGCCCGTACCCGGACCCCCGACAAACGCCGCGAGCGGCTGGGCTACTTTCGCGGCAGTTTCCGGGTGATCGTGGACGCGCTGGCCGAGTCCGTGCAGCGGCGCGGGGCTGACCTGCGGCTCAGTTCGCCGGTGCAGGCCATCACCATCGGTGAACCGGGCGCGCCGGCGCTGCGCGTGAACGACGCGCCGGTGGAGGCGGACGCGGTGATTGCCACGGTGGGCCTGCCGATTATTCGCCGGCTGTTGCCGCCGTCTCGCCGCGGGTTCACGGACTCGCTGGCGGCTACGGCCTATGTGGGCGCGTGTGTGGTGTTGTTGCAAATTCGTGAACAGCTCTCGCGCTACTACTGGACCAACATTGGCGACCGCGACCTGCCCTTTGCCGGCCTGATTGAGCACACCAACTACGTGGACCGCGAACGCTACGGCGGGGCGCGGCTGCTTTACATCAGCAACTACCTGCCGCCCGAGCATGAGTTTTTTCAGCTGGACGACGACGCGCTGATCGAGCGGTTCGTTGACCCGATTGCGCGGGTGTTTCCGACATTCCGGCGCGAGCACATTGAGCAGGCCTGGGTGTCGCGCGATCCGGTGGCGCAGCCGGTGATCGAGGCTGGATATCAAAGGCGAAAGCCGCCGTACGCCTCGCCGATTCCGGGTTTCTACATCTGCAACACGTCGCAGATCTACCCTGAGGACCGCGGGACGAATTACAACGTCCGCATTGCCAAGGAGTGCGCCGCGCAGCTGGAAGCCGACGCGCCGGGGCTGGTCGCCCGGCGAAGCGCGGAGTCCTAGACACCGCGCCAGACCTGGATGCGGCCCTGGCCGCCGACTTCGGGGGTGGTGCGGGAGGCGTCGACCTGGGCGCAGTAGATCACGTCGGCCCAGAGGCCGACCGGCTTCAGCAGCCGGGCGCTGCGGGAGGCGGCGAGCGCGGCTTCCGCCGACCGATAGCCAGCGGCCACGTGCCGGGCGGTGACCGCCGATTCGTCCAGGTCGAGGTCCGGCGCTGTCTGGAGGAGGCGCTGGACGATGACGCCGGCGGTGTAGACGTCGTCAAGCGCCAGGGCGCCGTTGCGGCCGGCGCAGGCGATGGTGATTGAGGGGGTGTCCCGGTCCTCAAGCAACCGTTCGGCCACCGCGCCCGCGTTGCGAAGGCTGGCGATGAAGGAGCGGCGGGACTCGCGCCAGCGTTCGATGGCGAAGGCGCCGTTGGTGGTGGACAGTACGGCTCGACGGCCGCTGAGGTCGATCTGCTGGAACTCGCGGGGGGAGTTGCCGTGGTCAAAGCCTTGGGGCGGCAGGCCGCCGCGTTCGCCGCAGAGGAGGGCGCCGGGGCCGAGTTGCCGGGCCGCTTCGCGGGCGGCGGCCACGTCGCCGGCAATCCAGACCTGGGGATCGCCGGCTTCGGCCATCGCGACCAGGGTGGTGGTGGCTCGGATCACGTCCACCACCGCGCAGACGCCGCGTGGGTCAGGCGTGAGGGATCCCGGCAGCAGCTCGACCCTGACGAGGCTCATAGGCGAATGGTCTGCCAGCGGCCAGAGGAAAAGCGCGCCAGCGAAGCGCCGGCGATTGTCAGGTAGTTGACGCCCGCGCCGATCCACATACCGGTCAACCCAAAGCCACCGAAGAGGCCCAGGCCGAGGGCCAACGGGACGCGGATGACCCAGAGTGCCAGCAGCGAGATCAGCAGCATGGCCCGGGTGTCCCCGGCGCCGCGAAGCACGCCGGGCATGGT
>JAKZUJ010000094.1:0-3104 GCA_047516685.1 Chloroflexota bacterium
GAGCGAGGTTCGTACGTCGGCTTCGCGCTACCCGGTCTCACCGTCGCAATCGCATTCATATTCTTCGGCATCAACGTGGCGCGGCCCATCTACCAGACACACGTGCTCCTGATTGCCGCCTACGTGGTCCTGTTTCTGCCCGCGACCCTGGGCGCCGCGCGCTCCGGGCTCCTCCAGATCGATCCGCGTGTTGAGGAAGCCGCGCGCACGCTTGGCAAGAGTCCACGGCAAGTGTTGTGGCGCGTGACGATTCCGGTCGTCCGCGGCAGCCTGGCGGCCGGCGCGGCCATGGCCTTCCTGCTCGTCATGAAAGAGCTGCCGGCGGCGCTGTTGTTGGCCCCGGTCGGCTTTCGCACGCTCGCCACCGTTACCTGGTCGGCGGCGTCCGAAGCCTTTTTTGCCCAGGCAGCGGCTTCGGCGCTCCTGCTCATCCTGGTCGCCTCGCTTCCACTCGCTCTGCTTCTCGCCCGGCGCGGCGCGGCCGGTATCTTGCGCGCGTCCAACTGAATCGCCCGCGTATCATGCGGGTCCCGGTCCATACGCGGAACGCGCTATGTACGACCCGCACCTGCATCTCCTGATCGACGACCACGAGGTCCTGTACCGAACCGGGCTCACACGCTTCGTCGAACAGCCCCAGCGCGTTTCCCTGGACCCCGTGCTCCAGGCCGAAATGCCCTGGGAACACCAGCACGTCTCCCTCTGGGGCTCGGTCCTCCACAACGGCGCCGAGTTCCAGATGTGGTACATGGCCGTAACCCCCGAACGCGGCTGGCGCTACGACCGCATCTGTTACGCCGCCTCGTCGGACGGCGTGAACTGGACGCGCGGCGACTTTGATCGTTACCCCCTCCCCGAAGCCCCTCGCAACAACCTCGTCTACAGGGATGAGCGGCAGCCGGAGATTCGCCGCAGCCACCCCTTCACCGTCATCCGCGACCCCCTCGAACCCGATCCGCAACGCCGCTACAAGCTCGTCGCATACATGAACGACGCGGAACACAACCGCGGCTACTCCGTCGGCTTCAGCCCGGACGGGATCGACTGGACGTACGCCCCCCGCGTGCACCTGCCGCGTGGTGACCGCACGGCTGTCGGCCAGGACTTCGTCAACGGCGGATTCGTCATGACGTCGCGCGGCGACCACAGGGGTCGTGACCGCCAGGCGGGCCACCAAACTCGGCGGGATATCGCCATCTCGCGTTCCCCGGATCTCCTGGAGTGGTCCGCGGGTGTGCGCGTATTCGAAGGTGACGACGACGATCCGCCCGCCACCGAGTTTTACGGCATGCCCCTCTTCATGTGGGGCAACCAGTGGATCGGGTTTCTGGAGTACTACGACCCGCGCAACGAGATTCTCAATGTGCAGCTCACCACCAGCCGTGATGGCGACCATTGGGAGCGCGCCTGCTCCCGACGAACCTACTTCGATGTCGGTTCATCGGACTCCTGGGAAAGCACCTGGGTCGTCTTCCCGCCGTCCCCGCCCATCGTGGTTGGTGACGAAATGCTCCTCTGGTACACCGGCCGCCCCGTGGCCCACCGCCGGCCCGAGGGCCTTCCCTTCGACTCCGCCATCGGCCTGGCCCGCGCCCCGCGCGACCGCTTTGCCGGCCTGCGCGCCGGACCAGACGGCGGCGAACTGACCACCGATTGGGTCGAAGTCGGCGGACCGCGCCTGCTACTCAACATCGGCGCCGCCTGCGGCCCGCTCTCGGTTGCCGTCACCGGCGACGACGCCCAACCCCTGCCCGGCTTCGACTTCGACGACTGCGACCTTGGAATCGCAAACGGTGTGGACGTCGAAGCCACCTGGAACGGAAGCAACGTGGCCACCCTCGTCGGCCGCCGCGTCCGCCTGCGCATCCGCATCACCTACGCCACCCTCTACGCTTACCGCTTCGCCGGTGCCTGAAAGTCGCGGTCTTCATGAGTGAACTCGCCATCTTGGGCGGCCCGCCAGTCCGCTCTGAACCTTTCCCCGAGTGGCCCATCGTCGAGGAAGACGACGTGCAAGCCGTGGCCGAAGTGGTTCGCAGCGGCCGCTGGGGCCGTCTCGGCGCCAGCCAGGTCCACGACTTCGAACAGGCCTTTGCCGCCTACCAGGGCGCGTCCTACGGCCTCGGCGTCAACAGCGGCGGCTGTGCCCTCGAACTCGCCTTGATGTCCCTGCACTTGCCGCGCGGCGCCGAGGTCCTCGTCCCCGCCTATACCTACATGGCAACCGCCACCTGCATCCTGCGCGTCGGCCTGACGCCCGTGTTCGTGGACATCGACGAGGACACCTACAACATCGACCCCACTCGTCTTGAGTCGGCCGTCACCGACCAAACCGGCGCAATCCTGGTCGTCCACTTCGGCGGACTGTCCTGCGACATGGACGCTGTGCTCGCGGTTGCCCGGGCGCACGACCTGCGCGTCGTCGAGGACTCGGCCCACGCCCACGGCGCTCGCTGGAGGGATAGCGGTCTGGGAACCATTGGCGACATCGGCTGCTTCAGCTTCCAGGCCAGCAAGAACCTCAACGCCGGCGAAGGCGGCATGTTCCTGACCAACAACGCCGAGCTCTACACCCGCGCCATCGAGTACCACGACCTCTGGGCCGGCGGCATGCTCGAACGCGAAGGTCAGATCGGCCAGGGCAGCATGCGCTCCGGCGCGACCTGGGACTACCCCGTCGCCGCCTCCAGCAACCGCCTGCCCACCTACCAGGCTGTCCTCCTGCACCGCCAGCTCGCGCGCCTCGAAGCACAGACCGAACTCCGGGCCGCCAACGGCGCCTACCTCGATGGCTTGCTGGACGACCTTGAAGGCATCCAACCCCGTCGCCAGGACCCCTGGGTAACCCGCAACTCGCAGCACCTCTACATCTGCCGTTACGACGCCAGCGCGTTCGACGGTCTCCCGCGCGAAACCTTCATCCAGGCCCTCAACGCCGAAGGTATCCCCGTCGCCGCCGGCTACGGCCGCGCCCTCCACCGCACCGCTCTGTTCCAGGACCGTGACGGCGAACTCGCCCGCTTCTGGTCACGCAACAACGGCGTCCCCGACATCGATTACGCAGACGCCCCCTGCCCGGTCGCCGAACGCCTCTGCGCCAACGA
>JAKZUJ010000095.1:0-26022 GCA_047516685.1 Chloroflexota bacterium
GGGCCAGGCGGGCGGCCAGCGCGGCGTCATTCAGCACACGAGTGACGGCCGCTGCCAGCGCACTCGGATCGTCTGGCGCAACCAGCAGGGCGTTGCCCTCATCGTGCAAAACCTCGCGTAATGAGGGTAGGTCACTGGCCACGATCGGGCGCTCCGCGGCCATGTATTCAAAGAGTTTCAACGGCGACGTGTGTTCGCGCGCGATGACCTGACGCGCACTGAAGGGAATCACGGCAACGTCCGCCGCAATCAGATATCTACGTGCATTGTCGGGCGGCAAATGCCCCGCGACGTGTACGTTCGGCAAGTCGGCGGCGGCCGCCCTGATGCGATCAAGGTCAGGCGGAATCCCTCCCACGATGATCCATTGCACGTCGGGCGCGGCGGAGCGCGCCGCCTCCACGAGTGTGTCCACACCCTTCCAGGCATAGAGGTGGCCCAGATAGCAGACCACTGAAGCGGCAGCGGGAATCTCCAGCTCGGTTCGGGCGGCGCCACGGTCGCGGTTCGCAAACGCTCGAATGTCCACCGCGTCCGGCGCCACGAACAGTCGCCGCGGATCGAAACCCGCGTCGAGATACCAGCGGCGCAGCCCCTCGGTGATCGCGATCACCGCGTCCATGCGACGCGCGGCCCACAGATGCACGGCGGCCGACAGACGCGAACGAGGCACGGTATGCACCTCAAAACAGAACCGGGCCGGTTGACCCAGGAACAGCCGCAAGACCGTCAATGGCAGCAGATCGCGACTGTAAATCACGTTGGGGCGCCAGCGGCGCACGACGGTAAGCGCGGCGAACGCGAACGACCAGAGCTGCAACAAGTGTGCCCCAAGCCTTATCGGACCGTGGTTGAGCGCCGGCCAGTCAATCGTGACTCGCTTGATGGCATCGACGGTCGGCAGCCCGGCGAGAGCAAATGACCTGGGCACGCCGGCGTACTGAAACGGGTCGCTCACCGCGCGCATCGCCGTGGTGTTCGCTCGGCGGGCGTAGGCGAGCATGACGGTTGCGCCGCCGGACGCGAAGCCCGCGGCCATGTGCATGAGCTGCAGCGGATGAGCCCGCTCACTGGGTATCCGCGCGTTCGCAACCATCACGATGCGCGGCGGCTCGTCCACGGCTAGATCCGATATTCGATACGCACGTTCACACCGGCCGCTCGCGCGCCAAATTCGATGACGTCCCGTCCCTGACGCCACGGACCATCAGCGTGAATCTGAAGGTCGCCTGCGGCGGCAGGCGCCCAGTAGCGAACGTCGGCGACTGGCGCGGAGGTCTCGATCTGATCGCAGACATCAATTGCGGACGCCCCAACCCGATACGTTCGGCGGCTGCGCACTCCGGTCAGGGTGCTTCCATCGGCTCGGGCCACGCCGGACGCCACGGTCAGTGTGTCGTCTGCAACTTCAACATCACTAGCCACGGCATGGCTCGACAGCCAGCGGCGGCTGGCCCGCCACAACGGCGGACCGAAACAACGCCACAGCGACAGGCAGGCGTACCGCCATCGGCCCGCGCGCCAGTGCGAACGCGCGATGTGCACGAGGAAGCGCGACTCCCGACCAGCCAGCACACGCCTCCAATCTGGAAGCGTCAGCCGCGCGGCGTGAGGCACGATCTCCCAAGTGCCTTCGGGGACTCCAGGCTCCGAGCGGTAGCGCAGCTGATTGCGCCAGCCATGCCTGGCGCTTCCCACGTAGACCAGGCCGCCGCCGCCGATGCGGCCGCCGACCAGCCGGTCGGAAGGACGCTTGCTCGTCCGCACCAGCGCGCACACGCGCGGCGCCTCCAGCCGGGCCACGCCAGCGTCCGCCGCGACGGACAGGGCGGCGCGACCCGCCGCCGGCGGGTTGCTCGGCACGTCGTCGAGGCTGGCAGCGGCATGCGCCCTCGCCAGCCAGGCCAGATCGGCCGTGTGCATGAACCGACAGACAAAGGCGGGCGTACCCCGAGTCGCGTCAATCAGCCCGCCTTCGCTCAGCGCCGCCGCGCTCTGAGCCGCGACCCGGCCGGCGAGCGGCAATAGCTCGTTTCGCCCGTCGGCAGCCAGCACGTACGCGTCGTAGGGCGCCGACCCTACTTCGGCATCCGCGTCCCAGAACCAGCGCTTGCCTTCGAGACCGAGCGGGATCACCCCATCGGGCCGAAGTACGAAGGCCAGGAAATCCGCGCCGTCACGCAAGCGGCCCGCGAACGACGCCTCCGCGCCGATCTGCCGCAGTGCGTAGCGTGCAAATGCCACGCAGCGGCTGTGGTAATACACGGTCAGATCGGAAATTCCCACGCCTTCGCCAAGCAACGCCGCGTCGCGCACATAGGAAAACGAGCCGTCCGACCGCATCTCGTCCAGCGAGCTCGCCACCGAGTCCTGCACGGCGCGCGCCCAGGACGGCTCGTCCAACGCGGCCGCTGCCGCCGCCAGACCCATGGCGCCCCAGAGGCGCTGATTGATCACGGGCTTGTCGATGACATTCGTGAGGAGGTATGTGTCGCAACACAGCCGGATCGCCTCTTCAACGGATTGACGATCGCGTGCCGCCAGGGCATCGCCCGCGTGCAGCAGCAGCGACGCCAAGGCGTCCACGCACTCACCGGCGTCAATGATGTTGGTCGAGTTATTGCGCGGATCGTGGAGTCCCGGGAAGAACACCCAGGCCCCGCCGGCGGCAGGGTCGGGCGCCAGGCGCGCCACCACGCGCCGCGCCGTTGCCACGGCCTTGGTGAGATAGCGCTCCTGGTTGGTGTGCGCGTGCAGCGCACAGTCAATCACGATGCCGCGCGCCGTCTTGCCGGTGTGATCGACCCCATGCTCGGGGCAGCGGGTGTACCCGTGATCGTCTCGAAGCTGTTCAAAGGCCGTTGACGCCGTCGCCAGCACCCAGGCCGCGCGGGAAGTCAGCACGGGACGCTTAACCGATGCGATCGTCATGGCTCTATGTCCGCTCTCGAATCACGCGCGCGGGCATTCCGCCCACGATGGCATAGGGCGGCACGTCGTCCGACACCACGGCGCGTACGGCCACCACCGCTCCGTCGCCAATCGTCACGCCGGGAAGCACCACGACTTCGCTGTAGATCATCACGTCGTCGCCGATCGTCACCGGCGCCGTTTCGATCGGCGCGTCGAGCGCCGGCGTGTCGCGTCGATCCAGCACATGCCGGTGGGTGTAGATGGTCGCGCGGCGCCCGATGTGCGAGCGCTCGCCCACTTGTATCCCGCCAGTGCAGTCGAGGCGTGATTCGGAGAGAACCTCCGTCCCGGCGCCGATCGTGAGTTCCGCATTGGGAGCATGCCCCGGCTCCCAGCCAGCGCGCACATCGCGCTTGATACGTACGCCATCGCCCAAACGCAGCCGCAGCCCAGCCGGGAAATAGAAGCGCCCGTCCACCCGAACGCCGTCGCCGCACATTACGCCCGCGGCCCGCTGCAGTAATTGCGCCCGGATTCGCCAAAGCGCGCGCTGATAGGCCGGCGCCATGTGCAAGTCCGGTAGCTGTCCAACCAGGCGAGCAAGCTGACGCGACGGATCGAGATTCACGACGACGGCTCCGCCCCGGCTACCGAGGGAAACTCTGGCCGCTCACCGGCGCGCAGCGCCTGGCACACCGCCGACATTCGTTCCGCAAGGCCGGCCGCGCCGTGCTCGCGAACCACCGTGGCGCGCAGTCGCTCGACCGCGGCCTGCCGCGATTCCGCAGGCAAGTTCAGCACGTGATCCAAACCGGCGGCCAACGCCGCGCTCGAGTCTCCAACGAGAAAGTTCCGGGCCGACGTGCCCAGCACGCCGCGGTAGGCGCGGTTGTTGGTGACCAGCGGTGTGGCACAGGCCAGCGCCTCCAGCCCCGTTTTGTCCAGCGCCGGCTGCGCGCGCCAGTTCACAAAGACATCCAGCGATCCATAGAACTCCGCCATCGTGTCACCGCGAACAGCGCCCACAAACGTCACGGCGTCAGGCACGCCTAGCGTATCGGCGAGACGCTTCAGTTCGTCCACATAGGCCCGATCCGCGGGATAAAACGGTTCGCCGGCAATACGCAACGTTGCGTGTGGAAACGTGCCCCGACGCAACTCGGCCAAGGCTTGTATGCCGGGCTCAAACCCCTTCAGCGGCGTCAGGCGACCCGCCATCCCGATGACCGGCCCAGCGTCGCTTCTGCGTTCAGCCGGCGGACGGAACCGTTCGGTGTCGATCCCATGCCCGATCACAAACGCCCGTTCATTGGAGATCGGATAGCTGTCCGGCGAGGCCGTCAGCGCGGCATCAATGAGCCGGTCGGCCCGCCTGAGCATTGGCGTCAGCCCGTGGCTGGCGTACCAGAGCGCCAGCGGCGTTCGGACAACTCGGGTGATCGGCGCCAGCACCACGGCGTAGGCCGGCACCATGTGGGCCAATACCACGTTCACGCGTCGGCCCCCGATGAGCCGCGCGCAGACCGCGCCGAACGCCAGGGCCGACGCCCAGCGCGACCTGCCGAGCTCCCGGCCCAGGCCGTGCACGTAGACGTTGGACGGCAGATCAACCTCGCCGACCCGCGCCGCCACCACGTGCACGGCCGTAACCTGCCGCGCCAGTTCCGTCGCCCAGGTGTGGACGACCGCGAGATTGGTGCTCGAACGGTCGAGTTCCTGGGTCACGAACAGCAGGCGCAGATCGCCGCCGGAGGCGCTCCTCAAGGCCGTTTACGCTCGGCTAGTCGCCGATACGCCAATGCGTAGGCTCCAAGGACATCCGCCTTCTCAAACTGTGCCGTGGCCACCCGCGCCTCGCGGCCCACCGCACGCAGATTGGCAGGATCGCTCAGCACGTCGCGCACGAGTGCCACACCGGCCTCTTCGTCCCACGGCAGCAACCAGCCGTTCACACCGTGCTCAATGGTCTCCGGCATCACACCCACCGGCGTGGCGAAGACCGGCGTGCCACAGGCCATGGCTTCCAGACACACTCTCGGTCCGCCCTCGCTGAGCGATGGAGCAATAAGCGCGTGCATGTGCCGGTACAGCTCCGCCAGGTCGGCGGGACTGTCCAGCCAGTCGATAAAGGTGACGCGGTCCAGGACACCGAAGCGCTTCAGGCCGCGACGCAGCGCGTCAAGTTCCGGCCCCTGGCCTGCGACCACAAACCGCGCCCGGGGCGTTTCAGCCGCAACGGCGGCGAACACCCGGGTGACATAGCTCAGGTTCTTGTTCGCCACCAGCCGACCGACGAATCCCAGCGCGAAGTCCTTCTCCACCTCGCCCGGGGCAAAGACTTCCCGATCGATATAGGCCGACGGCAGCACCAGCATCCGCTCAGCCGGCACGCCCCATCGCGCCAGCAGGTCAGGCACTTCCCGCCGGTTGACCACGCGAATTGCCGCCGCTCCGCGCGCCACGCGCGTCGCGTAGGCGCGGTAGACCAGCTGTTCCAGCGGCTCCCACCACTGCGCGCGCTTCGGATGCCCGGGCACGTGGTGGATTTCGCTGACGTACGGCGCGCCGCGACGGCGCGAGAGCCACGCGGCCGCCCGGCCGTTGGCGAAGATCCCATAGTCATGGCTGACGATCAGACCGTGCCCATGGCGTTTCAGTAGTTCAGAACCACGTCTGCGCATCCAGGCCGACTGCCGCAGTCGTGACACGGGCGCCGGTTCGACCCGAACGCCGGGATACGGCCTAACGGTCGCGGCCCCCGCGGCGCGCGGCGTCAGTACATCGATTTGGCAAAACTCCGCTGTTAGCCCTTCCAGCGTCGTGTGGAACGGCCCATGACGCCCCGTCGTGACGTCCCGGTCACCGCTCAGCATGAGCAGCCTGGCGCTCACGGACGGCCGCGCGTCGGCGAAGCCGTGACCTCCAACAGGATCTCCATTGTTTCGTCCACCAGCCGGTCCCAGGAAAAGTGATCCAGACCCTCCGACCCGGCACGCGCCAGACGCTCGGCCAGGTCGCGGTCGGTCAGCAGGCGGTTCACGGCCGTTACAAATGCTTCCTGATCGCCGAGCGGCGTGAGCAACGCGTTGTGCTCGTTCGTGAGGATCTCGCGGTTCCCGCCGATATCGGTTGTGACGATCGGCGTTCCAACCACGCGCGCCTCCACCAGCGTGTGCGAGAGGCCCTCGTAGGCCGTGTTCAGCACAAAGACATCCGCTGCGCGCAGGTACAGGCCTACGTCACGGTGCGGCACCCGGCCCACAAACCGCACGCGGTCGCCGAGACCCAGGGCTGCGGCACAACGTTCCAGCTCTGGCTGTTCCGGCCCGTCGCCAACGACGGCCAGCACCGCATCGTTCGCGAACTCAGGGACCATGCGCAGCAAGTCGTCTACCCGCTTCCACCCGTACAGGCGCGATACGGTGCAGACCAGCGGCCCCTTGAAGCCAAGCTGCCGCTTCGCTTCCTCCCGCGAAATGTCGATCTCCGGGATCTCGGTCAGCGCGTTGTGGACCACGCGAATCTTGTCCGCGCCGGCGCCCCAGCGGCGCACGAACGCGCCCACGTACCCGCTGGGCGCCACGACCACCGTGGCCAGCGCGGTATACATCCGTTGGATGAACTGGAAGGCCCGAATCCGCGGCCCGTGACGCGCCCGCTGAAACTCCTCGATTCCCAGCGACGTCATCCCACGCCGCTGGGCCGACTCCCACGCCCAGTCGCCCACGATCTTCAGCACCCGGGGCCGACCCGCCATCAGGGCGGCCAGCGTGGACGGCGCCTCAATGCCGTTGATGTAGACCACGTCGGATTGCAGGGCGGCCCGCCAGGTATGCCACCACACCAGGGCATAGCGCAGCGGCACCGGCGTGTTCCAGGAAACGCGCACCAGCGGGAAGGGTGGGCGTACGAGGCCCTCGGGATCGTCGGGACAGACCACCGCCCTCACCGAGTGGCCGCGGCCATGCAGGGTCAGCGCAAGGTTGTAGATGTGCGTTGCGGGTCCGCCGACCGTCGGCGGAAAGATGTTTGATACGAAGGTGACGCGCATTGCTCGGACGCTAGCACCGGGCATGGCGTCGGACAACGGCGCTGGCTGCGCCCGTCAGGCGGCGGGGCCTCGCGCGCCGCCCGGGAGTCAGCCGCCCGGCGCGCCGGTCCCGTTGGTTGTGTGCGATCCGTTGGCGCCGGTCTGGAGAACCGGCAAGGGATCCCCGGTCACCACGCCGCGGGCGCCGGTAAAGAGATTCCAGGTTGAACCGCCGTCCTGCCAGATGGCGTCACACCCCCGGCACAGCTTGTAGTCGTCCAGCTTGCCGCTGACGTGCGCCTCGCGAATCGCGCGGTACTCCGGGTTGTTCCAGATGTCCAGCAGCGACGCATTCGCCAGATCGCCCATGATCTGGTCCTCGCCGAAGTCGGCGCAGCAGGACGGAACCTTGCCGTCCCAATAAATCGCCATGGACTTCCAGAGCCAGTTGCAGGGGTAGTAGTTGGGACCGTGCGGACGCGCGGTGTAGAAGTCGGACGAATCCAACTGTCCAGCCCAGCCGTGCGCCCAGAATGTGTCCCACTCATCCACGGGCAGTCCGTCGAACCGCTGGCGGAAGTGCTCCGGAACGACTGGCGTCGCGCCCTTGGGGAAGCTTGAGTCCCAGAGCTGAATCACCTGCATCACAAAATAGGGCTTCGGGCCGGACCGGCGCTTTCTGGACTCCAGCAGCTGCAGGACCCGTTCGAGCGTGCGGTCGAACTGCGCGCCTTTGCGCATCACCTCGTACTGCTCGGGTTCGCCGGAATCGAAGCTGATGGTCAGCTTGCTTGGCGCGGCGTCCAGGAGTTGCTCGATCTTCTCGTCCCGCAGCAGGGTCGCGTTCGTATTGATGTGCGCGGCGATTCCGGCGCGTTCGCAGACTTCGATCATCTCGTAGATGTCTTTGTGCATCAGCGACTCGCCGCGGAAGAACAGGTTGGCCTCGCGAACCGACGGCTGCGCCTCGTCGATGATCCTGCGAAACAGATCCATCTCCATGAATCCGTTGTTCTCGTTGGCGCCCACGCTTTGCGGACACATCGGGCAGCGCAGATTGCAGAAACTGGTCGGTTCGATGTGGAGCTTGATCGGTCCGTACGGCAACTCGGTCGAGCCGCGCATCCAGTGATAGGCAAACCGTCCCAACGACGGTTTCAGCACCGCACGGTGCCGCCGGTAGTTGACCAGCAGGTCTTTGGCCTGGCTGATCGTGTTCACGAGACGGCGGCCTTGCCGCTCTTCGGTGGGATCGCGTCTTCCCATAGCATATTGGGAATACCATCCTCGACTTTGTAGCGGTAGCCGCAGACCGTGCAGACCAGATGTTCGAGATCCACACGCAGCACGCCGTCATCGCGCGGATGATCGTCGTTCACGCAGCGCAGAATCGCCAGGAAGTCGTCTGGAATGAGCGGCGGCGCGGACCTCGCGTCCGAATCAGTCATCGGTAGCGCCTGCTCCCTTCACTGGAAGCTAGAGCATGAAATGAAGCGTGTCAAAGCTAATCACCAATGCAGCGAACGCGCCAATTGCAACAAATCGAACCGACCTGACTGCACACTTGGACGGCCAAATGCGGCTGCTCAGGCCAATCCAGGATCCCAGCGCGGCAAATTGCAGCCCGAACAGTAGCGCAGCCACCCAGAACAGAAAGGCCGGATACGCCAGAAAGCTCTCCACCAGGCTCAACGACCAGAAGTCCAGCCCCAACCCATGTTCGGGACGAGGCGGAACCGCATCGATGCCAAATCTGGACCAGGGCGTGCGGCCCAGGGCGTCGGCCAGCCAATCGGTACGGTCGGGCGCCAGCAGGTTGACGGCATCCGCCCGCAGCAACCAGGCGTGAGCCAGGAGTGGCGAGAACTGGTAGGCATACAACACCGCCGCGAAGTCGCCTTCCGGCTGAATCGACGACCACGGCTGGTAGTCGGCGCCGCCGTAGATCGCGCCCTTCAGCGGCACGGCGCCGGCCACCTGCTGCTGGAAGAGGTCCTGGTAGCCAATGAAGTCCTTGGCCACGCCCAGGAACTGCACGCTGGCGCTGACCAGGACCACCGCGGCCAACGCCGCGCCGGGAAGCCAGCTTCTGGCCCGCTCGATCACACGCTCGAAGAGCGGCGCCCCCACGATCACCAACAGCGGAAGCACCGGTACCAGGTACCGAGGGCCCCAGGCGTTGCCGCCGTACCAGACCTGTTTGCGGCTGTAGAGCAAGGCATAGGCGACGGGGATGGCTATGAAGACGAGGGAGCGCCAGCCATGCCGACGCACGAACCACGGAAGCACGGGCAGGGTGACCAGCAAGATCGGGTTGTACCAGAGCACGCCCTTGCCCCAGCTTGTGATCAGGCCGCCCAGTCCCAGGCCAAACGGCAGTTCCAACCAGCCGCGCTGCAAGCCGCCGAGCAACTCTTGCTCGTACAGGAGGCGGAAATCGAACAGCACCGCGGCCACCACCAGCGCCGCCGGCAGGATGCAGAGAAACGGGGCCGAGAACAGGAGGGCCGGCCGAATGGAGTCGCGGATGGCCCGGCCCCAGCTCCGCCCGGGCTTCACGTGGACCACGAGTCCGGCGAGCAATAGCGGTACCGCGATGAGGGTGACGTACTTCGTCAGCACGGCGGCGAACACGGCCACGCCGGCGAGCAGCACGTAACGCTGCCGCCCCGTGGCGCCATAGACCAGCGAGAGCCAGACCGACGCGAGCAGGAGCGTCGTCACCACCGGCTCCGAAAAGTCGAATTTCGCGTAGGGCCACGCCATCGTTCCGACGGCGTAGATCAGCGCGCCGACAATGGCCACGCGCTCGCTGTAGCGCAGGCGCCGCAGGATCCGAAAGACCAGGACCACGCCGAGAGCCGTGATGAGCGCGTTGGCCGCCGCCACCCAGATGCGGCGGAAGAACTCGTGATTCTGGCGCTCAGACCAGACGCGGCCGACGCCCGGCCCATCAACCCACGTCCCCTCGGGCGTCCGTAGCGCCAGGCCGTCCACGTAAAAGTTTCCGTCGGCCTGCAGATAGACAATTCGCGCCGCCGTGAGTTCCCGGGGAGCGTCAAAGTTCCAGGTAGTCGCGTAGTAGTACGCGCGCGCATTGCCGATGTGGCGGGCCACCGGCGGGGGCTGCTCGTGCCGGATCACGGCACGTACATCGCCACGATCGTACGCCCATTCGGCGGTTTCGATGCCCACGCGAATCGGATGCTCGGTGAAGCGCCCGGAAGCATCAGTGAGCCGGAGCCGCGCGATCTCGGTTCCCTGCCTGAACCCGGCGCTCAAACCGCTGTGGGAAACCAGTGCCAGTGTGTCGTAGGCGCCCCGCGGAATATCCAGATCCAGTGCCCGCCGAACGTTGGGCCCCGGCGTCCCACCGAGCGGCGGCTGATTCACGAGCAGCACGTCGTGCTCGGCCAGTGGAATCCGGTCCCGCTGCGGGGCCTTCTTTGCCAGCGGTTCCGCAAAGGCCACGATCGGCGCAAACACCGTCGGCAGACCCACGCCCCAACGAGCAAAGTTTTTGTTCTGGTCGCGCAGATAGGCGTGGCCGCGATCAATCATCACGCTCTTGGCCATTTCGAACGCAAAGGTGCCGTCGGCGCTGTAGCCGGCGCCGTTGCGCGCGGGACCCATGCTCAACGCATACAGCGCGAAGGCGAAGAAAAACAGGAGAAATGCGGGACGCGCCTGGCCCCAGCCCATCAGGCGACGCGCGCGCGTCATGCAACGGCCCGGCCGCGGGCGCGGCTAGTGACCAATGAGCTCGGTCACCAGTTCGTTGAGCCGATCCCGGAACGCGGACGTGTTGAAACGCTGGCTTGCGTGGCCGGCGCGTGTGGCCATGCTCACCCGCAAGTCGCGATTTCGCACAAGGCGCCAGGTCAGCTCGCGTAATTCCTTGGGCGTCGTCCAGAGAAAGCCGTCATGTCCGTCTCGCACGACTTCGGGCGGTCCACCCTGATTCAGCACGACCGGCACGACGGCGTTCGCCATTGCCTCCACCACGGAAATCCCAAAGTGCTCGAACCTGATCGGATCGCGCTCGACCCGCTCACCGTACCCGGCGGCGTGCCAGTAGATTTGCGCTTCACCGTAGAAGCGCTGTAAATCCTCGAACGGGGCATCAATGGCGAAATTGATCGGATAGCCCTCCGCACGCCGACGCAGCTCATCGGTGTAGGCCACGTCAACATCCCGTTGGCTTTGATGGCCGACCAGCTGAAGTGTCCATCCCTGCAGACCCTCACGGCACATTTGTTTGAACTGCTCGACCATCACGCCGTGCTTCTTTTCGTGCGAGCCGCGAAAGAATCGGCCAACGCTCAGGATCGTCTGCGACTTTGACCGCGGCAGGGCCCAACTCGTGTCCACGGGTGGATAGAGCAGTGGCCCGCTGCGCTGCCAGTAGGTCTCCATCCACGCGCGGCTGTACTCCGAGATTGGGCAAATCAGGTCGTACGTGTCGAGATTGGCCAGGGAATGCTGATCGGGTAGCCACTCGAGACGCCAGCCAAGCTCCGGGAACGCCCGACGGAATAACAGCTCGTAGAGCAAGTGCCGCGGATGGCGGACCCGTACGTCGGTCACGGCCAGCCCAATCTCGCGATTGTCCGCCTCGGCCACTTCGCTCGCGGGGTTAAAGGTGGGAGCGGTCAACGTGAGTTCGACGACACCGTCCCGCACGAATCGTCGGTCCAGATTGATGCGCCAGGCTTCAAAGGCGCCGGGACGCGGCGCGAACGAGTGCTCGGCCACGACTTCGCCATCCGACAGGCAACAGACCGGCAAGCTGCTGTCGGACCGAAAGTTCCCGGCGACGATGTCTACTGGCACGGGGCCTCGGCCGCCCGGCACGCGCAGGCGCACCCGGGCGCGGTCGGTCGTGTACCGAAACCACCCGCGGCCAAGTGCCTGCACGTCGTAGAAGCCGTCGGTCCACTCGGGCAGCAGGAGCTGCCGCTTGATGAAGCGGCCGATGGTCTGACGCAACCGCTCGATCCGCCTGCGATCGATCGGCGACGGGAAGAGCACGAGCATCAAGCTGTGGCGCGCCGCGGACGGCTGGTTGGTCATGAACGAGGCGTTGACAAACAGATCGTATTCGCGGGTGACGGCAGCGAACCGATTGGGAGGCAGCGCCGGAATCACCCGAATGCCAATCCGATCGAGATCGATGTGCAGAGCATCCGCCAACGCCGCCCGATCGATCGGGCGGTGCGTGATGAGTTCGGTTTCAAATCGTTCGGCCAGCACGCGGGCAGCCATCACGGCGTGACGCTCGCCCCCGCCCTTCTCGTGCAGCCAGCGGTTGTAGACCGCCGCTTTCACGGCGACTCGATGAACGGACGCAACTCACGTCCGTCCAGCGGAGCCAGCCGGGCTTCCACGCCGCGCAACCGCCGCGTGTCCGGCCCCGCGACAATGGCGTCACCCAGCGCCCGGAGTCGCGCCGCGACGCGGCGCGCGGCTTCGACATCGCGCAGAGCCAGCGCATGCCGGACATCGCCCGACGCAAATTTAAGGGCGGCCGCCGCGTGTTGGCCCACCCACGCCGGCGGCGCGTTCTTCCCAAGCATCCGCAGCTTGCCGAACTCGACGCTGCGCACGAATCCCGGCGACCACTCCCGACTGAGCGCGGCGTGTTCGTGGCGCACCACGGACGCCGGCTCGTACCAGAAGCGCCAGCCGCGTCGCCGGGCGCGCCAAGCCAGGTCGGCGTCCTCGTAGTACATGAAAATTCCGTCGTCCAGATAATTGAGTGCTTCCAGCATGGTGCGCCGGTAGAGCACGGCCGCGCCCTTGAGCGCAAAGACTTCGTACGGTTCGTCGAAGTCGGGCGAGTCCCACGCCGACCACGGCGTACCGGCCAGCATGTGTGTTCCCAGATCGCGCATTGAGCCGTCGCTCAGCGGGGCGATCCCGGCGCATTCGATCACGGGTTGCGCCAGGCGCGTGGCCAGATCGGCACTCAGGTCAAGCTGGATCGTCGCGCGGGCGCTCGTCACCCGAGCCTCGCCCAGCAGATGGCCGCCAGCCTGCACGGTGAGCGGCGCCGGTTCCCGCCCAGCGCCCGCTGCCAAGTCCAGGCGCAGCGCGGTCGCGCCGCCGCTGACAGGCACGGCAAGTTCAACGTTCGCCTCGGTCCAGCGAAACGGATGGCCGAACTCGTTGAGCTCCACGCCATACGCGCCGCCGGTCACGTCGGCCGCGCCGGCGCCTGCCTCCGCGCCGAAGAACTGGACACCCAACCGCCGCGTGTCGGGCGCTGGCGGCGAAAACGTCGGGACCGTCAATCTCACGGGCAGACGGTCGTACTGATGCAGGAGCTTCGCCCCCGCCCCCCCGGCCAGTGGGTCGTCATTGAGGCGCGCCACCAGCGGGTGCAACCAGTCTGGCTCAACTTCGGTGTCCGGGTTGAGCAGCCCCAGATAGGGCTCGGTCGCCACGCGCAACGCCCGGTTATTGCCGCGCGCAAACCCCAGGTTCGCGCCGTTCTCTATGAGCTCGACCTCCGGAAACGCCTGCTCGACACGCGCCGGCGAGCCGTCGCTCGAGGCGTTGTCCACGACGGTCACGCGCAGATCGGGATAGCGGGTTTCCAGCAGGCGCTCGATGCAGCGCTCGATTCGTCCGGCGCCGTTGTAGTTGAGAACGACGATGCGAACGGGCGGCTGGTCCGTGATCATTCCACCCGAATGGATTGGACGGCTAGCCCGAGCGGACGAGTGTCTGAGTCGATCCCGACCTCAGCCGGCACCAGGGCGTCGTCAACCTCAATCACCAGTTCGCGGGTGGACGGCTCCACGACCGGATCCAGCGGAATGACCACGTCCTCAAAGTCCATGCCATGCAGCCGGAAGGTCGCGATGTGCTGCCCATCCACGCTCACGCGGCCCTGTGCCGTCGCTCGACCATGCAGCGGCCGACAGGCGGAGAGGATCAGCGCCCCCTGACCAACGTCCTGCCGCAGGTACGCCACGGCGCGCTCGCTGGTCCAGCGCACGCGCGGCGGCCAGTTCTCCGCCGGAAACCAGCCTTCGCCCAGCCATTCGGCGTCGCGCGCGCCCATCGCCAATTCCTCCGGGGGCGGCGCCCAGAACGGACCGGCAGGCCCCGTTAGCATGTCAGGTTGTGCAATCGGCGACTCGGTGGCCCGCAATTCGCCGATGGGCGGCGCAACCGCCACCCGCCACTGTGACGGCACCACGGCCACGCCGCGCTGAGACGCCGTGGCTTTGCCAACAAAGAACGTGATGGCATCCGGCCACATGTGATACGGATGCAGCCGATCCTCGAACGGCCAGGCGCCCAGCGATAGCTGGTAGCTGCCGGGTCCCAGCGGCAGCGGTCCCAGCGAGCATTCCACGCGCGTACGGCCCGGCTGCACGGCGGTGGGTCCCAGCGTGGCGGCCGTGGAGGTCTCGTGCATGAGGAGCCCGTCGCTGCGTCGGACGGCGCAGCCGATCACGACGTCATCGAGGTACTCGTCGGCTGCCAGCTCCAGCTGCAGGCGCACGCTGCCACCCGGCAGATAGGCGTAGCTCTCGGCGCCGGTGGCGCCGTCAACGGCTGAAGCACCCAGAATGCGTAGCGTGTCGCCGCCCAGGTTGGGTGTCGGTTCGCCCCGCGCGGCGCTTGCCGAGGGTGCGGCGCCGCGCATGTGTTTGAGGTATTGCTGAATCACATCGCGCGGATCGCCCAACGCCTGAATCTCGCCGCGGTCGATCCAGAGCACGCGGTCACAGAACCGACGTACCTGGATGGGATCGTGAGACACGAAGACCATCGTCCGGCCGCGGGCCTTGATCTCGGCCAGCGCCTCGTAGCACTTGGCGGTGAAACTCGCGTCGCCAACCGCCAGCACCTCGTCAATCAGCAAAATGTCCGGGTCGACGTTGATGGCAATGGAAAAACCCAGCCGCATGAACATGCCGGACGAGTAGTGGCGAACCGGCGTGTCGATAAAGCGGTCGAGTTCGGCGAACGCCACGATGCGGTCGTAGAGACGCCGCATCGCGTGCCGCTCGATGCCCAGGAACGAGCCGTTGAGAAAAATGTTCTCGCGGCCCGTCAGATCGGGGTGCATGCCGGCGCCCAACTCGAGCAGCCCAAATACCTTGCCGCGCGTCAGCACCTCGCCGGACGTCGGGCCGATCGTGCGTGCCAGCATCTTGAGGATGGTTGTCTTGCCGGACCCGTTGGGACCGATGATGCCCAGGGTTTCGCCGGGTGCGACTTCCAGGTCCACTCCGTCCAACGCCCAGAACTCTTCGTGCTTGATCCGCTGCCGGCCCAGCAGCGCCAGGGCCATGCCTTGCCACGTGCGCGCGGCCTCGTGGCGGATCCTGAAGCGTTTGCGGACGCCCCGCAGTTCAATGGCGGCAGACATTCAGACTCCGATGTCCCCGCGTCCAGCTAGTATTTTTGCGTACCGCGATTGACGAACTCGCGGCCAGCGACGCACTGAGAGGCACCGCCGATGCAGCCGGAGTTCACGACGAAGCAGCTCGAAGCGCGACCCGTGCTGTCTATCCGCGCAACCACTTCGGTGGACAAGCTCAGCGAGCTTATGGGGTCCCTCTTCGGGGAGGTTTACGGGTACATCCAACAGTGCGGGCAGGCGCCTGCCGGAATGCCCTTGTCGATCTATCACGCGATGGACGGCGACACGATCGATCTCGAATGTGGGATGCCGGTGGCGTCGGCCATGGAGGGCACTGGCCGCGTGAAGGCAGGCAAGTTGCCGGCCGGCACCGTGGCGACGGTCACGCACATGGGGCCGTACGACGACCTCCCGCAGACCTGGTCCGCGCTGACGGAATGGATCGGCTCGCAAGGCCTTCAGCCCGCGGGCGCGCCCTGGGAGGTCTACGTCACCGACCCAGGCGCCGAGCCCGACCAGTCGAAGTGGCGTACCGACATCTTCTTCCCGGTGCGCTAGTCGGCGCCCGGCGCCGACCGGGCGCTTCGGTCGTGCCTCAACGACGGAACGCGGCGAACGCAGCGTCACCACGGGTGGCCTCGCCCTAGCCCGGGTCATGCGTAGCCGGGAGTCCGCATGCGCGTTAGAGCTCTTCAGCGAAGCGACTGGCCAGCCGCCGGAACAGCCACCATCCCACGCTCAAGAGCGCCAGGGCGGTCACGATCGTCACCAGCGTGTGCCGCACCGGCAGGAACCCCCACATGAACGCGTAGCGATAGTCCGTCACGAGCGTGGCCATCGGATTGAGAATGAACACCCAGCGGTGAATGTCCAGCCCCAGCACGGTGCTATTCGGCACGATGGACATCGCGTAGAAGATGGGGGTCAGGAAGAACCAGGCCAGCAGCCCGACTTCCACGATGTGCTCGGTGTCGCGGAAGAACACGTTCACCGTCGCCAGCAACAGCCCCAGGCCCAGCACGAACATCAGGTGCAACAACATCACCAGCGGTACCGCCAGCATGGCCCGCGTCACACCCACGCCGAACGGCAGCGCCACCAGCCAGAACACCAGGTACGCCAGCACGAAGTTGACGAAGCTGGCCAGCACGGCGCTGAGCGGCAACAGCTCGCGCGGAAAGTAGACCTTCTTTATCAGCAGGGCATTGGAGGTGACACTGCGCATCGCCGTGGTCAGCGCGTGCTGGGTGAACAGCCAGGGAACCAACGCGCTCAAGAGGAAGAACGGGTAGCGCTCGATCGGGTCGGATTTGGCCAACACCTGAAAGACCAGGGTAAAGACCCCCATCATCAGGAGGGGGTTGACCAAGGCCCAGGCAAATCCAAGCACCGAGCCCCGGTAGCGAACCTTGAGATCACGCACGACCAGGTTCCGCAGCAGGTCAGCGTACTCAAGCAGTTCGCGCGCGGCGCCAATAACGTGTCGGGCCGGGGCGAGTCGCCCCTTTGCAGCAACGGCGGCCATAAATGGAGCCCCCCTTTCGACGCGGGGGCCGAAGATTCTAGCGCAGATCGCAGGTAATCCTGACCGCCCGAGCCCCGTGCTACGCTTTGGCGTCCGACAGGCGTTGGAGCCTGCCTCGCGCATGGAAGTCACGTGGATCGGGGGCGACTGCTTTCGCTTCCGCGGACGCGACGGCGCCCTCGTGACCGACCCGCAAACCTCCGGTCGGACGCGAAAATCCGCGTTCCCCAAGGCCGACCTCGTCGCCCTTACCAACCCTGATGTCCCACCAGGCGCTGACCGCCTCGTGCTCCCGAACCACGACGGCCGCGCGCCCTATGTGGCCACCGGACCCGGCGAATACGACGTTTCCGGCATCTACGTGCACGGGATCGCCGGCCCTCGGGTACCCGAGGGCCGGCCCGGACCCACCTTTTACGCCCTGGACATCGACCGAGTGACCATCGCCTTGATTTCCAGCCTTGCCGCCGAGATGACCAATGACATGCTTGAGGAACTGGGCGCCGCTCAGATCCTTGTCGTCAATGCCGACGAGGGCGTCGAGCAAGTGGTCAATCTCGTCAACCGTATCGAGCCCAATGTGGTGATCCCCTATGGCCGCCCCGCCAACGGCAGACTCTCCTGGATCGACGCGGCCAGGGCGCTCAGCGAAAGCGAGCCCGCCCCCGAGACCTCCATCAACATCACGGTGTCGAATCTCCCAGAGCCGGTATCGACGCGCGTGCTGGCGCCGCGCGCCGCCCGATGACCTCTAGCGCCCACGTCGGCACGAGCCGCCCGTCGACACGCACGGCATCCGCATGACCGGCGGCACACCGCGCAAGTTCATTTTCGTCACCGGCGGCGTGCTCAGCGGCGTTGGCAAAGGCGTCAGCGTCGCCAGCATCGGGCGCCTGCTCAAGAGCCGGTCGCTCAAGGTTTCGGTCATGAAGCTGGATCCATACATCAACGTGGACCCCGGCACCATGAGTCCCCTCCAGCACGGCGAGGTATTTGTAACCGTCGACGGCGCCGAAACCGACTTGGACCTCGGTCACTACGAGCGCTTCATCGACGAAAACCTCCGCTCGGTCAGCAACCTGACGACCGGCGGCGTCTACGACCGCGTGATCAGCCGCGAGCGGCGCGGCGACTTTCTGGGCGGAACCATCCAGGTCATTCCCCACATCACCGACGAGATCAAGGCCCGCATCCACGACGTGGGCAAGACCCACGATGCGGACGTCGTGATCGTGGAAGTCGGGGGAACCGTAGGCGACATCGAGAACATTCCGTTCGTCGAAGCGCTTCGCCAGATGCGCCGCGAGGTCGGCAGCGACAACGTGCTCTACGCGCATGTAACGCTCGTCCCGCGAATTGGCGCCACCGGCGAACTGAAGACCAAGCCCACCCAACACAGCGTTACGCAGCTGCGCGGTCTGGGCATTCATCCTGATGTCGTCATCTGCCGGTCCGACGCACCGCTGCCCCTGGAACTGCGCGAAAAGGTCGCGCTGTTCGCCGATATCGACACGCGTGCGGTGATTTCCAACATTGACGTGGACACCATCTACGAAGTTCCCCTGGCGCTCGAAGCGGCCGGTTTGGGCGCCTTCATCGCCGAGCGGTTGCAGCTGCCCGATGTCGAGCCGGACCTGAACGAGTGGCGCGGCATCGTCGCCGCCCTGCGCAAACCGCGACCGCAGCTCGAAGTCGCCATCGTTGGCAAATACGTCTCGCTGACCGACTCCTATCTCAGCGTGATCGAAGCCATTCGGCACTCGGGCATTGCGCTCGGCATTGATCCGGTGATTCGCTGGGTCGATTCAGAGGACCTCGAAGACCGTGACCCCGCCGACCTGCTCGACGGCACGGCCGCCATCATTGTTCCCGGCGGGTTCGGACCTCGCGGTATCGAGGGCAAGATTCAGGCCGCGCACTATGCCCGGGTCAACAAGGTTCCCTACCTCGGCCTGTGTCTCGGCATGCAGGTCGCCGTCATTGAGTTCGCGCGCAAGATCCTCGGCACGGACGATTGCGACAGCATCGAGTTCAACCCTGACACTCGGCACCCGGTCATACATCCCATGCCCGGGTACTACGATGTGTCCGAAATGGGCGGATCAATGCGGCTGGGCCTCTGGCCGTGCGAACTCGTGGAGGGCACCCTGGTACGCGAAGCCTACGGTCAGGCCTCGGTCAAGGAGCGCCACCGCCACCGCATGGAGTTCAACAACAAGTATCGTCGGCTGCTACGCGCCGAAGGCATGACCTTCAGCGGACTTTCTCCGGACAGCAAACTGGTCGAGATCATCGAGTTCGAGGGCCATCCCTGGTTCGTTGGCTCGCAGTTCCACCCGGAGTTCGCCTCGCGACCCAACCGCCCCCACCCGCTCTTTACCGGCTTGCTGCGGGCGGCCGTCCGTCACGCCGAGGGCCGCCACGCGGTTCCCATGCTGGAATCAAAACCCGAAACCGTCACCTAACGGCCCCAATTCCACCCATGCAGAACACCACCGGACTTCTCACAGTCACGACGCGCCGCGGGCAGTCGCCATGAGCACCGTCGCCGTCCTCGGCGCCCAATGGGGCGACGAAGGCAAGGGCAAGGTCGTCGACCGCTTCGCCCAACACGCGGAGATGGTGATCCGCTTCCAGGGCGGCAACAACGCCGGGCACACCGTCATCAACGACCAGGGCACCTTCGCGCTGCACCTGGCGCCGTCCGGGATCTTCAATCCTGACGTAACGAACATTCTCGGCCCGGGCACGGTCATTAACCCCGCCGCGCTGCTGGAGGAACTGGCCGAACTGCGGTCCCGCGCCAACCTCTCCTTCGACCGCTTCTGGATCGCCGAGCGTGCCCACGTCGTCATGCCCTATCACGCAGCCCAGGACGCCGCCGAGGAAGCCCAGCGCGGCGACCTGGCCCAGGGCACCACCCTGCGCGGCATCGGCCCTGCGTATGCCGACAAGGCCGCGCGCTCGGGCGTACGCATGGGCGACCTGCTCGACGCCGACTACCTGCAGGAGTGGCTGCCCGCGATCCTGGAACCCAAGAACCGGCTGCTGGAACACGGGTACGGCGTTGAACCTCACGACCCTCAGGCGCTGGCCGATCAGGCCCTCCAGTGGGGCGAGGCGCTGGCCCCCCACATCGTGGACACGCTACCGATCGTGGGCGCGGCGCTGGCCAAGGACCGCCGCATCCTGCTCGAAGGCCAACTGGGCGTCATGCGCGATCTGGACTGGGGCCACTACCCCTACGTCACGTCCTCCAGTCCGTCGGCCGGCGGCGCCTGCATCGGCGCCGGCATTCCGCCGCGCGAACTCGATCAAATCTGGGGCGTGGCCAAGGCCTTCACGTCATCCGTGGGCGAGGGTCCGTTCCCCACCGAACTGCTCAACGAAACCGGCGACCACTTGCGGGAAGTCGCCGGCGGCGAATACGGCGCATCCACCGGCCGACCACGACGTTGCGGCTGGTTCGACGCCGTGGCCGTGCGCACCGGGGCCGCCCTCAGCGGCATGGACTACCTGGCCCTGACCAAGATCGACGGTCTGGACGGCCTGGAGCGCATCAAGGTAGCCGTGGCCTATGAACTCGACGGCAAGCGCACCGAACTGGCGCCCGATACCCGCAAATTCGACCGCGCGCGCCCGCTCTACGAGGAGTTCCCAGGCTGGCTGACCTCCACCGAGGGCATCGCCGATCTGGACGACCTGCCGCCCAACGCCCGCAGCTACGTCGAAGCCATTAGCCAAATCACGGGCGTCCCGCTTGGCCTCATCGGTACCGGCCGCCACCGCGACGCCGCCATCATCCTGCGCGACCCCTTTAGTTCGACGTAGCCCGACCCTGAACGTTCGGTAGGCTGGCCGCCAACCCGACCGACCGGAGACAATCAATGGCCATGGTGTCCGAGGGCGTGCAAGCGCCAGACTTTCAACTGACCTCCACGAGCGGCGACCCGTTCTCGCTGCTTGCCGGGCGCGGCCGCGCCAACCTGGTCCTTCTGTTCCTCGACAGCGCGTCCGGTGGCACAGACGCGCAGGTCGCGACCTCATTCCGCGACGCTAGCGATCTGTTCCGAGCCGAACGCGCGACAGTGATTGGGCTTGCCAAGGCCTCGCTCGATGACCTGAAAGCGTTTCAAGCGGCGAATTCGTTGCCTTTCGAGCTCCTCAGCGACGACGGCGCCGTAGCGGCGGCCTACGGCGTTCGCGTCCGCCAGGGCTTCGGCCCCATCTCGCGCGAACGCTTCCGCCGAAGCACCTTCCTCCTGGACCGAACCGGCGTCGTCCGCCGCATCTTCCGAGACGTCGACTCCAGTGAACACGTCAACGAGGTGCTGGCGGCGCTCGACATCGATCTCTAGCCGTGTGGGCCTCACGCGCTTCAGCCACGATCACGCGCTCCTGACCCGTCGAGTTGGCGACACTGCCGTACATGGGAACTACCTACTCGGCATCTGAAGCTAGGGTCCAGTTCGCCGAAGTCCTCCGCCAAGTGCGTGAGGGCAACACAGTTACGGTCCCGTACCGTGGCGAACCAGTGGCCGAAATCCGTCCCGTACAGCCGAAACCCGCGACCATCGAAGCACGGTTGGCGGACCTGGAGCGGCGCGGCGTGCTGACTCGACCAACCAGGCCACGGTCCAAGCTCCAACCCGTGGCTCACCGGCCGGGAGCCTTGCGGCGCTTCCTCGCTGAGCGCCACGAGTGAGCGGCGCGTAGGTCGCCACACCCCGCGAACCCACGGCGCCTTTCGCTCTTTGCCAGACACCTCCGGAATGCCGGGGCGCCTGGTGTACGGTTTCCGTATGCAGACGACGCTCGACATTGACCCCACACTCATGCAGCGCGCCCGCCAAGAGGCCGCGCGCCGGGGAACCACGGTCGCCGCCATCGTGGAGGCTGGCCTCTGGCAAATGCTCGAGGCCGCCCCCCCGGACGGGGACACGCCATTGCCGCCGCTTCCGACGTGGCATGGCGGCGGGCCACCGCTGGTGGACGTTGCCGACCGCCGAAAGCTCTACGAGGCGCTGGACGCGGACTAGGTGCTGGTCCTCGACACCAACGTCCTCTTCGACGCGGCTGTTGACAGTTCCGAATTCCATGCTCCATTCCGCCAGCGGCTGGATCAGTGGCGGCGTGAGCGATCCCAGATCTTGCTCACGTGGAACGTCTGTTACGAGTTCCTGCGCATCACGACCCACCCGCGTGCTGTGCTCCGCGAACCCTGGACGTCCAGGCGCGCGTGCGGGTTTCTCCGGACCTTGCTGAGCGAACCGGGTTTTGCGTTGCTGGCTGCCACACCTCGCCACGCAGCCGTCCTGGCGCAAACCCTGGAGGAAGTCCCGGCGGCCCGCGGCAACCTCAGCTACGACGTGCACACTGCGGTTCTGATGCGCGAACACGGCGTCCGCCGCATTTGCACGCGTGACGCGGACTTCCAGCGCTTCCCGTTCCTCGAGATTGTGGACCCGCTGCAGGGATAGCTGTGCCGGGAGTCAGCCGCGCGCCGCTCCGCCGCCCGCTATAATTCGCCAGCCTTTAATCCAGTCCAGCGAGGCGGAAAGGCTGCATCGCGCGGCGTGCCACGCTTGACGGACTGAGGGCCTTCCGGGCCCTTTTCCTTTTGCCCGGTACGCCACGGGAGGCAACGTGACGTTGAACGGCGGCGCGGGCCGCTTGGTCATGTCGTCCGACGACCTGCGTCGGACCCTGACCCGTATCGCGCACGAAATCGTCGAACGCAACCGCGGCGCAACCAACCTGGTGTTTGTGGGCGTCCCGCGGCCGGGCCCCATCCTGGCGCGCCGCCTGGCCGAAGCCGTCGCCTCGTTCGAAGGCGTGCGCGTGCCCACCGGCGCCATTGACATCTCGCTTTACCGCGACGATCTGGTGAGTCGGGCCGCCACTCCGCCCATGCATCCAACCGACATCCCGGTGGACGTGACCGACCGCGACGTCGTGCTGGTGGACGACGTGCTGCACACCGGTCGCTCCGCCCGCGCGGCCCTGGACGCGCTCACCGACTTTGGGCGCCCCAGCACAATCCAACTGGCCGTCGTGGTGGACCGCGGGCACCGCGAGCTACCCATTCGCGCCGACTACGCCGGCAAGAACATTCCCACCGGGCTCTTCGAGAGCGTGGAAGTCCGGCTCGAGGAACTCGATGGCGAAGACGCCGTTCGCGTCGTCGCCCCGCCAGAGGTCGTCAATGCCGCTGCATCGTAGGCACCTGATCGATGTCGCCGACTTTTCCCGCGACGAGTTCGACACGGTCCTCGATACCGCCGAATCCATGCGGCAGGTGCTGGACCGTCCGATCCGGCGCGTTCCAACCTTGCGCGGCAAGTCGATCGTCAACATGTTTTTCGAGCCAAGCACCCGCACCCGGGTCTCGTTCGAATTGGCCGGCAAGTCGTTGAGCGCGGATGTCGTCAACGTCGCCGCCTCCGGCAGCAGCGTGGAGAAGGGTGAGTCGCTCGTCGACACCTTCCACACCATCCAGGCGCTGGGCGCCGACATGGTCATCATCCGCCATGCCTGCGCGGGAGTTCCCGACCTTGCCGCCCGCCACCTGGACTGTGGCGTGGTGAATGCCGGCGACGGCTTGCGCGGCCACCCCAGCCAGGCCTTGCTGGACCTCTTCACCGTCCGCCAGCACGCTGGCGACCTGGAAGGACTCAAGATGGTCATCGTGGGCGACATGCTGCACAGCCGCGTCGCCCGCTCCGATATCTGGGCGTTCGCCCGCATGGGCGCGCACGTCTACCTCAGCGGCCCGCCCACCCTGCTGCCGCCGGACTTCGGCGACCTGCTCAACGGCGACGGAATGGTGCGCGTGGAATACGACCTGGACCGCGCCATTGAAGGCGCCGACGTGGTTATGGCCCTGCGCGTCCAGAAGGAGCGTATGGCCGGCGGTATGCTGCCCGACCTGCGCGAGTACGCGCGGCGCTGGGGCGTCACGCCAGCTCGCCTGCGCCGAGCCGACCGCCAGGTGCTGGTGATGCACCCCGGCCCAATGAACCAGGGGATCGAGATTTCGTCGGACGTCGCCTACGGCGAACAGTCAGTCATCACCGAGCAGGTCACCAACGGCGTGGCGGTCCGCATGGCCATCCTCTATCTCTTGCTGACTGGAGCGCACCGATGAGCGGCTACACCGCGGGACCACCACGTGAAATTCTGCCCGGCGTCTACCAATGGACCGTGGCCTGGCACCGCTACACGCTCGAGTCCTACCTCGTCGACACGGACGACGGTGTGATTGCCATCGATCCACAAGACCTCTCGCCGCGGGCGCTGGGGGGCGTCCTGTCGCGTGTACGCCATGTGATTCTGACCAACCATTACCACGAGCGGGCCGCCGCGATTTGGCGACATCGGTTCGATGCGCCCGTGTGGGCGCCAGCCGGCGACGTCGGCGATCTGGAGACGCTGACCCCCAACCATGTCTATTCGGCCGAAAGCGAATTGCCCGGCGGCCTGCTGGCCGTGGGGCTGGGCGGCATCAGCGCCGGCGAACATGCGCTCTTTTCAAGCGAGAACCGTGGCGTGCTTTTTGTCGGCGACGCGCTGGGAACGACCAGCTATTGGACGCACGGGGAGGGCGAACTGGGCGCCCATCCGCGCATTCGCCCGCCCGAGCCGTTACGCAAACTGCTCGAGCTCAACTTCACCAGCCTCGCCGTCGGCCACGGTGAGCCGATTCTTGATCAGGCCAAGGTTGCGTTAGCCACCTATCTGGAGTCTGCTTGTGACCGCTAACGGGCCGCTGGTCATTCGCGGCGGTCGCGTGATCGACCCGTCCCAACGCATCGACCGGATTGCCGACGTTCTGATCGAGGACGGCCGCGTGGCCGCAATTGATCCGCCCGACGGCCAGCTATCCCTCGGGAGTCCGACGGTAGTCGATGCCCGCGGCCTGGTAGTCACGCCGGGCTTCGTGGACATCCACACCCATCTCCGCGTGCCCGGATTCGAGTACAAGGAGGATATGGCCAGCGGAACCCGTGCCGCCGCCGCCGGCGGCTTCACCACCATCTGCGCCATGCCCAACACCAATCCGGTCATCGACTCGCGCAGCGTGCTGGAGCATGTGCTGGAGCAGGCGGCCGCCCAGGGCGTCGTGCGCGTCCACGTGCTGGCCGCCATCAGCATGGGACAGGCCGGGGAACAGCTGGTGGAAATGGGCGATCTCAGCGACGCCGGCGCCATTGGATTCACCGACGACGGCATCCCGGTGGCAAGCGCCAAGCTCATGCGGCACGCGCTGGAGTACGCCACGCAGCTCGAACGACCCATCAGCAATCACGCCGAGGACCGGGCGCTCACCGCCGGCACCGCCATGCACGAGGGCAGAACATCCATGCGCCTGGGTCTTCCTGGCACCCCGCGCCAGGCCGAGGAGATCATGCTGGCGCGCGATCTGCTGCTCGCCGAACTCACCGGCGGGCGCTACCACTGCATCCACGTCACCTCGGGCGGCTCGGTCGATTTCATTCGGCGCGCCAAGGATCGTGGCGTCAACGTCACGGCGGAAGTATCGCCGCACCATCTGACGCTCACGGATGCCCTGGTGGCTGGACGCACCGAACCGGTCAGCGCTGCCTTGCCGCCGTATAGCCCCAACGCCAAGGTCGCCCCGCCTCTCCGCGAACAGAGCGACTGCGACGCGCTGCTGGCGGCGCTGCGCGATGGAACCATTGACTGCATCGCCACCGACCACGCCCCGCACGCCCTGCACGACAAGGAAATGGAGTTCGCCAACGCCGCCGTGGGGTTCACGGGTCTGGAGACCGCGCTGCCCCTGGTGCTGACCCTGGTTCACGACGGCCGCCTGGACCTGAACGAAGCCGTGCGCAGCCTCACCTTCGAGGCGGCCCGCTGTTACGACCTGCCCGGCGGGACTCTCAAACCCGGCCAGCCCGCCGACGTCACCGTCTTCGATCCCGACGAGGAGTTTGTGGTTGAACCCTCACTGCTGCTGTCGAAAGGCAAGAACACCCCGCTTGCCGGGCTGCCCATGCGCGGCGTGGTGCATCGAACATTTGTCGACGGCGTTGAAGTCTTCAATCGCGCGTCGCTGGAGCCGGTAGGCGCGCGTGCCGGCTAGCGACCACGCCGTGCTCGCTCTGGAGACCGGCGATACCTTCTTCGGCTTCGCCTTCGGCGCGG
>JAKZUJ010000096.1:0-3394 GCA_047516685.1 Chloroflexota bacterium
TGGCTGCCGCTCGGGTATGCGACGATGGCGCGATGATTCACGCTAACGGCACGACCTTCCCCTTTGCGGCGATCGTCGGGCAGGACCTGATGCGCCTGTCGCTGGCGCTCAACGCCATCAACCCCAGCATTGGCGGGGTGCTGATTCGCGGTGAGCGGGGCACGGCAAAGTCAACGGCGGTGCGTGGGCTGGCGGCGGTGTTGCCGGAGATTGAGGTGGCGACCTGCACCTACGGGTGCGCCGTCGGCTCGCTGAACGTGTGCGCGGACTGCCGCGACCGGCGCGAGCAGAATCTCGAAATCGAGTCAACCACCCGCCAGGTGCGCGTCGTGGATCTGCCGGTGTCGGCCACCGAGGACCGCGTGATCGGCACGCTGGACCTGGAAGCGGCGCTGTCCCGCGGCGAGCGCAAGTTCGAGCCAGGCCTGCTGGCGGCGGCGCACCGCGGGCTGCTCTATGTCGACGAAGTCAACCTGCTGGACGACCACCTGGTGGACACCCTGCTGGACAGCGCGGCCTCGGGCACGAACCTGATTGAACGCGAGGGAATCCAGTTCCGGCATCCGTCGGAATACATCCTGGTCGGCACAATGAACCCGGAAGAAGGCGACCTGCGCCCGCAGTTGCTGGACCGCTTTGGGCTGGCGGCTGAGATTCGCGGCGACACGCACCCGGGGACGCGGGCCGAGATCGTGCGCCGGCGGATCGCATACGACGCCGACCCGGCGGCCTTCCTGGCCGAGTGGACAGAGGCCAGCGCCGACTTGCAGCAGCAGATCATCCAAGCGCGCGACTTGCTGCCGTCGGTGATGGTGAGCGAAGAGATGCTGTCGCTGATCATCCACATCGCCATTGCGATGGGAGTGGACGGCCACCGCGCGGACATCGTGATGCACAAGACGGCTTCTACCATCGCGGCCTGGGAGGGACGCACCGAGATCACCCGCGATGACGTCCGGCGCGCGGCCGAACTGGCCCTGCCGCATCGTCGTCGCCGCGACCCGTTCACGCCGCCGCATCTGGACCCGGACGAACTGGATCAGGCCATCCAGTCCTTTGACGCGTCGCGCCAGGCCAGCGGCAGCGACGCCGCCGAAGCCGGGATGGAGAAGCGGCAGATGTCCGCAACCGGCGAAGAGACGGTTGCCGCCTCGGATCAGAACGCCGGTTCGCCAACGTCCGCCGGCGCCGAGCGGCAGATCGACCCGGATTCAATACCCGATTCGCCCACCTTGGCGTCGCAGGAACGGCTGCCCATGACGCGGCCACGTTCCGGACGGCGAACGCAGCACGAGGTGCAGGGCCGCCGCGGTCGCTCGGTTCGCAGCCGGCACATGAAGCCCAATGATCCACCGGACGTGGCGCTGCTGGACACCATCAGGGCCGCCGCACTTCGCGGGGTTGGCGATGGCGCACCGACGATCAAGCGAGACGATATTCGTATCCGCCGGCGCATGCGTAAGGTCGGAAACCTGATGTTGTTCGTGGTTGACGGCTCGGGCAGCATGGCGGCCCAGCGCCGGATGCAGTTGACTAAGGCAGCCGTGCTATCGCTGCTGGCGGACGCCTACCAGCGCCGCGACCGGGTAGGACTGGTCACCTTCCGCAAGACCGACGCCCATGAGACGGTGCCGCCGACCAATAGCCTGGACCTGGCGCACGCCCGCATGCGGGAAATGCCAACCGGCGGCCGCACGCCGCTGGCGCTGGGACTGGACCTTGCCCGCCGGGTGATCCTGCGTGAGCGCTCGCGCGACGCCGAGACGCGGCCCATCGTGATCCTGCTCACGGACGGGGTAGCGAACGTCGGTATGGAGCCGGGATCAGACCCGATCGACGACGCGATGCGCGCGGCGCGCCAGGTGGCGCTGGATCGAATTCCGGCGCTCGTGATCGACGCCGACCGACGAAGGGCGCGGCTGAGTCCGCTGCCCGACCTGGCCAAGTCGATGATGGCGGCCCACGTGCGTCTGGACGCGCTGGCGTCGGGCGAACTGACCAGCCTGATCCGGCTCGCCACGGCCTGAGTCCAGCGATTCGGTTCGGCGGATTACGTCCGCCCGACAGCTGATGCCCAACCAGCAGCCCCAGCGCGTGTGGGTTTGCGGCCTGTCCGGTTCCGGCAAAACGACGGTTGCCGCGCGCCTGGCGCAAATCCTGGACGCCCCCCACGTGGAACTGGACGCCCTGCACTGGCGCCACCGGCCCAACTGGGGCATGCCGAGCGACGAGGAGTTCCTGCCCGAGGTTCGGCAGGCCACGGCCGGCGACCGCTGGGTGGTGGAAGGCAACTACAGCCGGTCGCGGGACATCTACTGGCCGCGCGTCCAGCTGATGGTCTGGCTGGACCTGCCGCTGCGCACCGCCACCTGGCGGGTGTTTCGCCGCACGCTGCAACGCGTCCGGAGCAATGATCGGCTCCTCTGGGGCATGCAGCGCGAGACTGTTGGCAACGCGCTGCTGTCCCAACACAGCCTGGTGCTCTGGAATCTAAAGGTGCATCGGCGGCGGCGCCGCACGTACACAGGGCTTGTGCTGGAGGCGGAAGCGCGCGGCACGCCGGTCGTCCGGCTGCGGAGTCAGCGGGCGGTGAACGCCTGGCTGCACGAGTTCAAGCGTCGGGCTGGGTCCGAGCCCGAGCCATAACCGTGGGGACGGCGCCGTGGCTGACGGTTCCAGCCGGGCGATATAGGCTGGCCGGGAACTTGCGGCCTTCGCGGCGTCGGGGTCACCAGGCGTCCGGCCGCACCTCAAATCGAGCACGCCCATGAAGATCCAATCGGTTACCACGCTCACCTTCAACCCCGAGGTCTACTACGGCCGGGGGTCCTTCAACTACTGCTACGTGAGGATCGAGACCGAGAACGGGCTGGTGGGCTACGGCGAGTGTTCCCTGATGCCCGGGTCAGTGGCCGGCGCCGTGGACACCATTGGCGACTACCTGATCGGACGCGACGCGCGCCGGGTCGAGCAGATCTGGTCGAGCATGTACTACATGTGGCACAACATCCGGGGCGGCGTGGTCTTCATGTCGGCCATGAGCGGGATCGACATCGCGCTCTGGGATATCAAGGCCAAGGCCGCGGGATTGCCCATTTACGAAATGCTGGGCGGGCCGATCCGTACCCGGCTGCGCTGCTACCGGGGCGTTGGTGGCGCCACCACGGACGAGCTCGTGGAGAACGCCAAGGAGGCCGTGGCCGACGGCTGGTCAGCCATGAAATTCGACCCGCTGTCAACAGCAGGGTATTACCTGTCGGCGGCCCAATTTGAGGAGGCCTTTGCCAAGGTCGGCGCGGTGCGGGCGGCGGTTGGACCCGACGTGGACCTCATGGTGGAAACCCACGGGCGGTTGAACCTGGCGATGATCCGCAAGCTGGCGGAAGGGATCGCC
>JAKZUJ010000097.1:0-5343 GCA_047516685.1 Chloroflexota bacterium
TCGCCGCGCTCCAGGAGCGAGCGGTCTTCGCTGACCAGTGCTCGCAGCCGCTCCTCGTCGCCCGCCGATGCGGCGTCATGTACATCATGTGGCCCGCTTTCAAGCCCCAGTGATGCTCGTGCGGCCTCGATGGCGGCGGCCACGTCCTCGTGCCCTCGGTCCCGCGCAACGGTCGCCAGCGGTTCGTGGCCGTAGCGGCGGTAGGTCGGGTCGGCGCCCAGATCCAGCAGGGTCTTTACGACCTCGGCGTGCCCTTCACGCGCCGCGAAGTGCAGCGGCTGCGTATACGAATACTCGGCACGCACGAGATTCGAATCGAGCGCTGCCAGGGCTCGGGCACGGGCAGCGTCGCCCTCGAGCGCGGCGCACAGCATCGACCAGATATCCGCCGGCTGACAGTCCCATGTGCCTGGGTTGTCTCGCCAGAGCGAGTCGGTCAGCGCCGGCGCAATCAGTTGCCTGGAACTCTCGGAGACTGACTCATCCTGACTGCTGGAGGGGCGCCCGCGCTGTGCGCGGACTTACAGCAGCGCCTCGCGTCTAGAACGGCAGAAAGGCGCGTCCACCGCCGTCAACGGTGATCGCGCTCCCGGTCACGTAGCGGCACTCATCGCTGGCCAGATACACGGCCGCCGCCGCCACGTCAGCAGGCGTGCCGAAGGCGCCCTGCGGTATCACCCGTTCCCGCCGCGCTCGAATTTCCGGGTCACGTGCGCGCGCTTCCGAGCGCTCGACTCGAATCGGGCCCGGCGCAATCAGGTTCACCGCAATGCCATACGGCGCCAGGTCCACCGCCATCGCCCGGGTCAGCAGCCACAGCCCGCCCTTGCTCGCGGCGTAGGGCGAGGCGTTGGCCTCGGCCGCGAACGAATCCACCGATCCCGTGTTGACGATCCGTCCTTCAATGCCCTCCGCCGCCATGTGGCGGGCCACTGCCTGTGCCACTACGAACGCGCCGGTCAGGTTCGTATCGATATAGCTATGCCAGTCTTCCAGCTTGACCTCCAGGAAAGGACCGACCTGGCCGGTTCGAGCCGCGTTGTTGATCAGAATGTCCAGCGTCTCAACGCGCTCCAGCGCTTCCTCCACGATGGCGGCCGCGCCGGCTGGCGTGCCGACGTCGCCTGCAAAGGCGATGACACTGCCGCCATCGGCTCGGATTCCATCCGCGGTGGCTTCCAGCAGGCCGACATTGCGCTGCGTCAGGATCACCTGCGCGCCTTCGGCGGCGAATCGTCGCGCGATTCCGGCGCCAATGCCACGTCCGCCTCCCGTGATCAGCGCGCGTTTGCCTTCAAGTCGTCCCATCAGTCGCTCCCCCCAAGCCCGGACACCCGCGAGTGTGCGCCGCGTCGTCCGCTCGTTCAATTCGGCCCGCTCGGCATCACGACTCACGATTCGAGAGTGACCCATGCCGTAAGGTTGAAGCCATGCGACGAGTGCTTGCCGCTCTCATATTCGTTGCGCTGGCGGCGGCGTGCGAGCCGGGCGCGTCACCCGCAACCGTGGCGCCGTCAGCGCTTCCCACGCCGCCTTCCGTCGTCGTGTCTTCACCCACCCAGGCCGGGTCACCTTCAGCACCTTTGGTTCAGGCGCCCGTGGCATCCCGGAGTACGGAGGCGCCGGCGACGCCCCCGCCTCCTGTCCAGACCAGCCCGCGGGCAACCGCCGTGCCGACACTCGTTGTGCCAACCCCCACGCCCACGGTTCCCGCCAGGCCCACGCCAACAGCTGGTGTGGAGGCTCCGCCCACACCAACGGCTACGGAATCGCCCGTGCCCACCGCGACACCTGATCCCACGCCTGCGCCAACTCCAGTCATAACCCCTGAAGTCGTGGCCACGCCCCAGGCCGCCCCGCCCGGCGGGTTGGCGATTGATGTGCAGGTTGTGGCCGTTGGCTTCGAACGGCCCATATTCGTCGGCAACGCGGGCGATGCCAGCGGCCGGCTCTTTGTTGTTGAGAAACCCGGGCGAATTCGGGTTGTTCAGAACGGCCAGATTGGCGCGCAGCCGTTTCTTGACATAACAGACCGCGTGCGATCACAAGCCTACGAACAGGGTCTGCTCAGCGTCGCGTTCCACCCCGGGTTTGCGCACAACGGCCGCATCTTCGTGGACTACACCGATCACAACGGCGATACCGTGGTGTCCGAGTTCTCTGCCGACCCCGGCCAAGGCAGGGCCGATCCTCAGTCCGAACGCGTGCTGCTACAGATTGAGCAGCCGTTCGAAAATCACAATGGCGGGATGCTGGCCTTCGGGCCTCAGGACGGCTACCTCTACATCTCGGTCGGCGACGGTGGGTCCGGCGGCGACCCCCGAGGCCACGGCCAGAACGCCGGCACATTGCTCGGCTCGCTTCTTCGTATCGACGTCGACACCGACTCCGCCTATGCGGTTCCAGTCGACAACCCCTTCGCCAACCAGCCCGAAACGCGATCCGAGATCTTCGCCTACGGCTTGCGCAACACCTGGCGCTTCTCCTTCGACCGTGTCACCGGTGACCTTTGGCTTGCCGATGTGGGCCAGAATGCCCTGGAAGAGGTGCATCTTGCGCTGGCGCCCCTTCGAGGGGGGCTCAATTTCGGCTGGAACATCATGGAGGGCAGTGATTGTTTTCCCCCCGTCGTGCCCAGGTGCTCGTCCGAAGGCCTGCAGATTCCGCTAGCCGAATACGGGCGTGACCATGGATGTTCCATCACTGGTGGGTACGTATACCGCGGCCGAATCTATCCCGGTCTGGCAGGCGCGTATGTCTTCGGCGACTACTGCAGCGGTCGCCTGTGGACGCTGCAACTCGACGCCCAAGGCGCCTGGCAAATGGTACAGCGGGCAAATCTCAACATCCGCATCTCGTCGTTTGGCGAGGGTGGGGACGGCGAGCTTTATCTGACGGATGACGCCGGCGGCCGACTGCTGCGGCTGACCGCCGTCAACGAACCCCCGTCGGGCTAAGCGGAGTACGCGCGCCGTGGACCTAACGGTCTGCCCAGCGTTGCGCCGCGCGCTTCGCTAGGCTTCCAGCACGTCTTCCGACACCGTCCCCGGATAGCTCTGCCCGCGGATGTGCGTGTAGCGGGTTACCGCTGGCGAGCCTTCAATCGCCTGATCTTTGAATGAGGTGGACCGCATGTAATGCGTGGCGTAGCCGCGGCGCCGTGTGTCGGTCTCATTCGGCCCGCTGGCGTGGTACGTCAGGCTGTGGTGAAAGCTCACGCTGCCGGCACGCAGCGGCACTGGCACCGTTGGGTACTCCTCGCCGAACTGTCCTTCGATCGTAGGCCGCGACGACGGCGGGATAACCGCCCAGCGCTGACTGCCCGGGACCATCCAGAGGCAGCCGTTTTCGATGGTCACGTTGTCAATCGCCGCCCAGGCCGAAATCAGGTTCATTGGGAAGATGTTCTTGAACGAAGCCGAGTCCTGGTGCCACTCCTTCGCCGACCCGTGACGCGGCGGCTTCATGAACAGCTGGTCGCCGTAGAGCGTGATGTCGTCCGTCCCCATCAGGTCCGCGATCACGTCCACGATCTTGGAGTTCCGCGCATGCGCGCGCAGCACCTCGTCCTCGGGGACGATGTGCGCCAGCTTGCGCGTTGCCATTACCCGATTCTCCACTTTGGTCTCGCCCTCGCGGAACGGCTGTTCCAGTTGGACGGTGCCCTTGACGATGTGCTCCGCCTTGCCCGACGCGATCAGGTCCGCCCGCTCGGCCAGGACGGCAATTTCGTCGGCGTCCAGCAGGTCATCGACGACCAGGAACCCGTTGTGCATGAACTGATCGACCTGCGACTGCGTAAGCGTGCGAAGTGTGCTGATGGCCATGTCAAGCCTCCAAGCTGGTGGAAGGGACCTGCGTTTCAGTACCGAAAGAATATACGACGCAGCGCCCCGGGTACACGGCTTGCCGGTTTCGTCGCTCGGCCGGGTCGTGGTCGTCGGACGTCAGCGGCCGAAGGCGCAGCCCTGGGCCCTGAACTGGCTCATGTTCCGTAGGATCGGAAAGCTCGATAACCCTTGCCATGCGGCTTCGTGACCTAGCGCGACCCGTGAGACTCCGGCAACCATACGCGGCTCTCCGTTGCCGTGCCGGGTTCGCGACTGCCTGGGCAACCCGCGCCCATCAGCCGGGCTAGCGGCGTAGCCGCTATGGAGGGACGCTACGCCCGTCGGCCGGCGCACCGGTAATCGGTCTGGCCCACGGTCGTTGGGAGATCCACGCCGGCTCAGCGCCGTATCCTCGGGCAGACTGCCCGTGAGTGCCGACGTCCACGGCGCGCTCCCTCAGGAAGCTGCATGTTGAACCGCACGCCGATGTCAGTCGTCCGCCGAGCCGCGGCCGCCGTCGCGCTGGCGCTAATGTGCGGCCTGGCCGGCTGCGGGGAATCCACCGCCGATTCCCCCCTATCCGCGCCCTGTACGGACGACGGGCAGGTGCTGACGGTCGGCTTTTACGCCTTCTTCGCGCCGGTCAGCTACAGCGCCGACCCCGACCCCAACGCCTCGGGGTTTGGGCAACATCGTGGATTCGAGGCGGATTTGCTGACTGCTCTGGAAGCAATGGACGGCGCCGGCCTCGCCTTCGTCCGCCGCCCCATCCAGCCCTGGGACGACATCTGGCTCACGCCCGCCAGTGCAGACATCGATATGGTTGGCGGCGGCATCACCATCCTGGACGCGCGAACCCGTGACGCCAGCGGCGCCCAGGTGGTTCGGTTCACGTCCGGGCACATTACGTTTCGCCAGTCGCTACTGGTCCGGGCGGGCGAAGCCGAACGATTCCCCAGCCACAACCACCTGGCCAGCCAGGATCGGGTTGGCGCACTGGCCGGCACCACGGGCGAGGCCCGTCTGCTGGAGCTGACGGGTCTGACGGACTCCGGCGGCGTTCTGGCCGCCGGAGTCCGCGTGCAGACGACTACGGGCACGGTGGTCGCGGATGGCAGCCCCGCCTACACCATCACCGCCGCCGGCGCGTCGTCCAATCTGGAGGGTCGGCAGCGACTGACGCCTCACGGGCCGGATATGCCACAGGTGATATATCTGGGCGACGAATCTGGTGAGGCGGAGTTGCTCCAGGCACTGCGCGAGGGCCGCATCGACGCGCTGGCCCGCGGCGAAATCGGCAATCGCGACGCCACCCACGCGTCCGGCGGCGCATTCGAGGTCACCGCGCTGGACGCCGAAGTGGAGCTCGGCGGCTTTGCTCTCGTCGCGGACGACACGGAGCTGCTGGCTTGTATCGACGCGAAGCTCAACTGGCTGACGGATAGTCGGCGCATCGGTTACGCCGAGTGGCGCGCCGATCCGTCAGTATTCCTGCGCCGCGCCGAAATGCCGC
>JAKZUJ010000098.1:0-2973 GCA_047516685.1 Chloroflexota bacterium
TACCATCCACGTAGGCCCACGGCAGGCCCATCGTCCGGCCGCCTCTGGGTGGCGGTGTCTTTAGTCTGTGGGACGTCCCGTCCCACAGACTAAAGACGTCATTGCAAGGAATCTATACGTGCAAGTGTACTTGGAGCCATACGGAAGGCCCGCGCGGGAGCGGTTGGAGGCGATGGTGGCCGAGGCCAAGGCTGGCAACCCGTTCGCGCCGGTGACTGTCGTGCCGCCGAACGCCTACGCGGGCATCGGCCTCCGCCGGGTCCTGGCTGGTGACGGCGGGCTCCTCAACGTAGGCTTTATGGCCCTGGCACGCCTGGCCGAACAACTGGGAGCGCCGACCATGTCATCACAGCGACGACAGCCGCTGTCCGCAGCGGCGGAGATGGCTGTTATCCGCACGGTGGCGATGGAGGTGGTGGGGAAGGAACCGCTCGGCAGCGTGGCGGGGCACTCCACGTTGCACCAATCGCTGCAGGCTGCGTTCATAGAGCTGGTGCGCCTGACGGAGGGTGAGCTCGACAGGCTGGCTGGGGAGGGTCCGCTGCGGCAGGCCACCGTCGAGTTGTACCGCCGCTTTCGGGAGCAGATCGCCGAGTACTACGGGCCCGAAGACGAAGCTTGGGCTGCGGCGGAGGCGGTGCGCTCGGGGCGAGGGCAGCCGGCGCTGCAGGACGTGGGCGCGCTGGTGTTCTTTCTCCTGACGCGCCCATCGCCTGGGGAGATGGCGCTGCTGACGGCGCTGTCGGATGCTGCGCCTTGCAGCCTCGTGGTGGGGCGGACGAGTGAGGCTGCCGTCGACGACGCCGAGGGCGCGTGGTGGGAGCGGCTCGGCGAAGCGAGCGCTGACGGCTCGCAGCAGAGCTTGGCGGACCTAGACGCGAGACCGGAGTTCATCGTATCGGCCCCGGACGCGCGCGAAGAGGTGCGGCAGGCGGTGCGCGACATGCTCCAACGGGCGGAAGCGGGCGAGCCCTTTCATCGCATGGCGGCCCTTTACCGTCGGCAGGACCCCTATGCCTTTCAGCTTCGGATGGAGCTGGGCTTTGCCGGTATACCGGTTGCGGGCCCGGACCCGTCGCCGCTGCGGGACTCCGTTCCTGGGCGGCTGCTTACGGGGATGCTGGACGTCATCAGGGAAGACTTTAGCCGTGCCGCCCTGATGCGGTGGCTGGCGGACGCGCCGGTGTGGAACGCCGCGAGCAACCGGTCAGCGTCCAGCGAGCTGCAGCGTTGGGAGGGCCTGTCGCGGCAAGCGGGCGTCGTGCGCGGCTTGGAGCATTGGAAGGAGAGGCTCCAGGGCCTGACCGCGAGCATGGCTCAGCGTCGCGAGGGGGCAGAAGCACGAGGTGACCTGACGGATGCCCAGGCGAGGGGCTATGTCGAGTCAATCGCCTCTGCTGAGAGATTGTTGGCGCTTGTGGAGCAATTGGCGCAGGTCAAGCCGCCTGCGGACGGCAGCCCCTGGAGCGCCTTTGCCAAGTGGGCCAAGGACGCCATAGGCCAATACGGCCAGGGGAGGAACGACTGGCCGGCGCAACAGCAGGACGCGCTTGGGAGTGTGGAGTCGGCGCTGGAGGAACTCGGCAAGCTGGACTCGGTTGAACCGGCAACGACGCTGGCAGGGTTTCAGCAAGCGCTTGATCACGCGCTTTCGGCATACATGGGCCGGAGCGGCGCCACTGGAACGGGCGTGTTTGTGGCAGGGCTTGGGGCCGCGACGGGCATGGAATTCGACACCGTGTGGCTTCTGGGGATGTCGGAGGGCGACTACCCGGGCCGGAGCGGCGAGGACCCGCTGCTGCCGGAGTACGTGCGCGCTCAGGTGCTGATGGGAGCCCTGCCCCTTCGACGGGAGGCCCAACTGCACGAGCGGCGCGACTATCTGGCCGCTCTCGCAGGGGGGGAGCGGCGACGGCTCTCGTATTCCCGGGTCGACCCTGTGACGCGGCGGTCGCAATACCCCTCGCCCTGGCTGCTTGAAGCTGCCTCGACACTCGCCGGCGAACGCGTCTCATCAGAGCGGCTGCACACCTATGATGCGCCATGGTTGACGGTCATCGAATCGATGGAGGACGCCCTGCGGCTGGCAGAGGGTGGACGCGCCGCAGACGGCCACGAGTACGGTGTACTCGCTCTTGCGCGGTGGCAGGGGACGGGATCGCGCCTGCGCTGGCACCCGCTGGCCTCGGACGACGGACCTCTGGGCCGGGCGCTCGCGATGGAGCGGGCGCGGGCAACGAACCGGCTTACCGAGTGGGACGGCTACGTTGGCGGGATCGCGGGCAGCAGCAGGCGGCTCGGCGGATCGCTCTCGCAGGTCATGTCGCCTTCGCGGTTGGAATCGTGGGCCACGTGCCCGTACCGCCACTTCCTGGGCAGCGTGCTCAATCTGTCGGCATGGGAAACGCCGGAGGACGTGCTGACCATCTCCCCGCTGGAACGGGGCAGCCTAGTCCACGCCATCCTAGAGCAATTCATCAAAGAGGCGATGGACGCTGGGGCCCCGTTGCCTCGCGAGGGCTGGACGCCTCTGCAGCGGGATCGGCTCCGGGAGATCGCCCAAGAGGCATTCCAGGAAGCGGAGCGACGAGGTGTGACGGGTCGCCGCGTGCTGTGGGAAGTGGCGCAGGAGGACATCCTGCAGGACCTTGAGCGGTTCCTGGATGACGACGAGCGGTATCGGGCGGACGAGGGGATGCAGCCCCGTCACGCCGAGTATGCATTCGGCTTCGACGGGCCGCCGGTGGCAATGGCGCTGCCGGGCGGCGGCGAGGTCCGCTTCCGGGGTTTCATCGACCGGGTGGACGTGGCACGGGACGGCCTTCGGGCTGTGGTAATGGACTACAAGACGGGCTCCTCCCGGCAATACGAGAAGATGAAGGACGATCCCCTGATGGCGGGGAAGCGGCTGCAGTTGCCGGTGTACGCGCTGGCGGTGCGGGAGACGCTGCCGCCGGATGCGGCCCTGCGTGC
>JAKZUJ010000099.1:0-2648 GCA_047516685.1 Chloroflexota bacterium
TGGGCCCACCTGGATTCGAACCAGGGACCTACCGGTTATGAGCCGGCTGCTCTGACCGCTGAGCTATGGGCCCACGGCGCTGCGCGGCGGGTGCGCCGGGCGGTCCCGACCGGATTCGAACCGGCGATCTCCTCCTTGACAGGGAGGTATGCTAGGCCGCTGCACTACGGGACCGCGTTGAGCCGGGCGCGCTGGACGCCTGATGGTAGCGTACGCTCCTTGGCGCGGCGTCCGGTGGGCCGGGTAGGATTCGAACCTACGTAGCCTTAAAGGCGCCAGATTTACAGTCTGGTGGTATTAGCCGCTCACCCACCGACCCGCATGATGGCGCGCCCCGACTCTGCACTTGTAAACGATCAGGCGGACCTTGGACGTTTTTCGCCAAAGCCCGCAGGTTGCTGTCATCCTACCAGCCGGGCCGTTTCCCTTGGCGCTGCCGCCGGGCGGACGCGCGGTCGGCCGCCTGCCATGAGCCGCCGCCGTTGGGTGGTCGTCCGTCCCGATTGACGCCTTGGCCGCGCCGCCCGATCTCCTGCGCCACTTCCTCGTCGTGCCCCACCCCGTGGCGGTCGCGGCCGCGCTGGCCTTCGGTCTGTTCTGGGGCCGTGCGGGCGCGCCCTTGCTGCTCGGGCGGCCGGGCGTGTGGTTCGGGCTCCTGCTGGGCGTTGTCGCCTATCCCTTCACCCAAGTCTGGCTGCGCGCCGAACTTACACGCGCCGTGCTGGACATCGTGGCCGAGAACATTGGCGCGGCCGCCATGCACGACGCCGTCGCGCTGGTCGGGCTGATTTCCGCCATCGTGACCGCCTACGCCGACGAGTTCGTCAAGCTGGCCATGCTGCTGGTTGTGGCGTTCGTGATGGCGAGACCATCCACGCCGCGCGCCGTCACCGCCGCCGCAATTGCGCCGGCGGCCGGCTACGCGCTCTTTGCCGCCCAATTCACCCTCACCCAAACGCTCAACTCCGCCGCGCCGGCGGCTGACCTGGCCTTTGCCTTCATTCGTGAGTGGGCCTGGGTCGCCTTGCAGTTCGGCACGGCCTACCTTCTGGCGCGCGGCTGGCTGTCGGGTCGGCTTGTCGCCTACGTCCTGTTGGCGGGCATTCTCCACACCGCCGCCGCGTTTACCGCCACGTTGGACCACCTGGGTTGGCATTCGGCGGTGGTCACCCTGGTTCTCGCCGCTGTCGCTCTGCTTGCGTTCAGCTGGGGCGCGTCGCTGATACCCGCCGGCCGCCGCTAGCGCGACGATCCCGCACGGCCAGGGCGGCGCTTCCAAGCAGCATCGCCGCCAATGCGCCCAGCGACGCAACCCCCATCCAGTCGCCGGTCAACGTGTACAACGTGCCCGGCCTACCGGGCCCCACGTCGGCCACCAGCAGCTCCTCTTGGGCACGGTCCAGTGGCGTACCGGCCACGATCCGGCCGTCCGGCCCGATCACAACCGACCCGTAGCGCCAGTCGGCCTTGACCACCGCCACACCGTGCTCCGCCGCGCGCAACCTCAGGTGTCGGATGTGCGGCGCGGTGTACGCCGCCCAGTCATGGGTTGGGATAGCCACCAGGGCCGCTCCCATCCGCGCCAGCCGCGCCAGCGTGTCCGTGTAGGTCCCGTCCGGCCCGGCCGCCAGGCCCAGACGAATCCCTGCCAGGTCGTACGTCTCGTAGAGCCTTGCGGTCACACTCCGCTCCCCGATTGCGTACACCGGGTGATCTTTCGTGGTCGGTCGGGACACCCGGCCGTCCGGCGTCACCAGCACCAGCTCGTTGCGTGTGTGGTTCGGGTCAATGCGAATGAAGTACGGCCAGACGATGGCGGCGCCCGCGCGTTGGGCCACGGCTCGCACGCCGTCCAGCTGCGGCGTGGCGTCAGGATCGTCTGGCGCCACCCAGCCCGACGCCTCCGGCCACACGATCAGGTCGGCCCCCTGCCGTGCCGCCTCCAACGTCGCCGGCGTGTGCAGCCCGGTGATCGTGTCCGTCAACTCGGGATAGCGGAACGCCGTTACCAGCGGCTCGGTCCGCGGATGCGACGGCACGTGATCCCCGGTTTGAACCGCCGCCACGCGAAGCGTTGGGCCTTCCGGCGTGCTTCCCGCGGCTGCCAGGCTCAGCCCCACCAGCCATCCCAGAGCCGCGACACCGACTCCGATAGCCAGACCTCGAGTCAGCGGGAGACGGCGAACCGCCACCAGCGCGATCGCCGCAATGGCGTGACCCGTCGCCACGGTCAGCAGGGCCACCGGCCACATGCCCGCCACCGGCAGCCAGGCGCGCAGCGGCGCCACGTCCACTTGCGTTGTCGCCAGCATTCCCCAATGGTGACCCGCCGTGGTGACCAGGCGCAGGTACTCGATACCGGTCCAGGCCACGGCCGGAACCCAGATGCGCGCCCACGATCCCAGCGCCTTGACCACGCGGTCCGGTCCCGCCGGCACGTCCAGCAGCGTTGCCGCCAGACCCAACAGCACGCCGATGCTGACGGCGATCGCAATCCAGGCCGCGCCGGTCACCACTTCCGGCGGATTGACGGTGGCCGCAATCAGTCCAAACAGCACGCCCAGCATCAGCCCGCCCAGACGTCGGCGCATCCGGGGCACGGCGCCGGCCTGGGCAACCAGCAGCGGTACCCAGGCGCCAAAGGCCAG
>JAKZUJ010000100.1:0-11728 GCA_047516685.1 Chloroflexota bacterium
GAGAACGCGTCGCGCCCGCGACCAGGCTGGAGTCAGGCGGATGCCTCCGAGGCCGTACGGCGCAGGTTGTTAACTTCGGCGCAGCCGGCGGGGGCGGGGAAGATCTTGTTGGGGTTGAAGAGGGCATGCGGATCAAACACCTGCTGCACGCGCCGCATGGCGTCCAGGTCGTCGGGGCCGAAGACCAGCGGCATGGCCGCCTGTTTCTCCATGCCGATGCCGTGTTCGCCGCTGAGCATGCCGCCGACATCCACGCAGACCTGCAGGATGGCGGCGCCGGCCTCCAGCACTCGATCCAGCGCCCCGGGCACGCGGTTATCGAAGAGCAGCAGCGGGTGTAGGTTGCCGTCGCCGGCATGGAAGACGTTGGCGATGGGCAGATCGAAGGTCTGGCTGATGCGCCGAATCTCGTCCAGGACGTGGGCAATGGTGGTTCGGGGGATGACGCCGTCCTGCACGTAGTAGTCGGGCGAGATGCGGCCCATGGCGCCGAAGGCACTCTTGCGGCCCAGCCAGAAGAGGTTGCGCTCGGCCGTGTTCTGGGCGACGCGGATGTCGCGGGCCTGGTTGGCGAGGAGCACGTCGCGAATCTCCGCTTCGCGGTCATCGAGCTCGGCGGGCACGCCGTCCACGTCCAGCAGCAGCACGGCGGCGGCGTCCACCGGAAGGTTGGCCTGCGGGATGAATTGGGCCACGGCTTCCAGCGCCAGCTGGTCCATCATCTCCACGGCGGCCGGCACGATGCCCGCGGCCACGATGCCGGACACCGCGGCGCTGCAGGCGGCCACAGAGTCGAACGAGGCCAGCAGCGTGCGCACGCCCGCTGGCGTATGCACCAGTTGCACGACGGCCTTGGTCACGATGCCGAAGGTGCCCTCGCTGCCACAGAACAGCCCGGTCAGGTCGTAGCCGGGTCCATCGGGCAGACCGCTGGTGGTGACCACGCGGCCGTCCATGGTGACGAACTCAATGCCCAGCACGTGGTTGGTGGTGACGCCGTAGAGCAGGGTGTGCGGGCCGCCGGCGTTGGTGGCGATGTTGCCGCCCAGGGTGCAGGCCTGCTGGCTGGACGGGTCCGGGGCGTACTGAAAGCCGAAGCGGCGGGTGTGGGCGCTGAGGTCGGCGTTGACGACGCCCGGCTCCACCACGGCGCGACGGTTGCGGGTATCGACTTCGAGGATGCGATTCATGCGGGAGGTGGCGACCACCACGCCGCCGCAGCGCGCGATGGCGCCGCCGCTGAGCCCCGTGCCCGCGCCGCGCGCCACGACCGGCACGCCATGCCGCAACGCCGACTGAACGACCGCCCGCACCTGGGCCGTGGTGTCGGGAAACACCACGGCGTCGGGCAGGGCGCGGTCCACCGAGCCGTCGTATTCGTACAGCAGCAGGTCGTCGGGATCGGAGAGGGTCCAGGAATCGCCGACCACGCGCCGCAGATCGGCCATCAGCGCGGCCGGTGCGGACTGACGTGACTCGGTAGCTACGGCCATGTTGCTAGGCACGCTACGGCGCGCGGCTGGCGCTGGCAACCTGAGCGGGGTGCGTTTCCCGACAGCGATCACGCCTACAAACTGATCGGCTGGCGCCGCCGACACCCAGGCTGGTACGTGGTCTGATCAAGGCGATTGGATCCATCCACCACCGCGCCATCGGCTACCGCCTCGGACGGTAGTCCGTCGGATCGTGACAGGCGTCGTAGGTCGCTTGATCAATCGGAACCCAGGTCGTTCCGGGAACGCCTCTGCGTGAAGAGCTGGCAGGTCCAACCGGAAACGAGGACTCAAAGACGAGCCTGCGCTTCTGGGATTGGGCGATCAGTTTTGCCAAGCGCACCGCAGGCCCGAAATCCCAGTCTTGGCTCACAATGATTGCGGCGTCGTACTGGCGCTCGTATGTAGCGCGAACCAAGTCCAGAGCCAAGCTGACATCGACACCTTTCTCCTGGCCTCCGTTGCTCACCCTTCCCCGATAGACGTAGACGCCCCGGCTTCGTAGATACCGGAGCTTGTTCGACCAGAAGCCGTGCCAGAACCGCTGGGTGCGGCCGACACTCGGATCTGGCACCCCCGTGTAGAAACGAACTTCCGCCAGTGACCGGCCAGGCGACCCGGCCACCAAGGCGTGCGCGAGCTTTTCGACATCGTAGCTAGGCCACGCGTATGGCGAGATAGCGTCGACAGGGCAGTGTGCCCAAGCCCTTCGGGCCAGGTGATAGAGGTTTTGGCCGTCAACGAATACGACGGTGCGCATGACAGAAAACACCCGCCCGGGGACGGAGCCGAAGCCACCGTCCAGCGGGCGGGGAGTAGATACCGACTACGGTAGTCGTCGGACAGGTACGGGTCAAGAGCGCGTGCTTGTAGGCTCGCGCGCTCTTACGGCGAGTTGCGGTAGGACCTGGGCCAGGATGGCGGCGTGGTCGAAGGCGAGGTTGCGGGGGAGGGCGTTGAGCGGGAACCAGCGGGCGTCGGCCGCGTCGTCGCCGGCGGCTGGCATGGCGGCGAGTTTGAGCCGCGCCCCGTAGACGACGGAGATGGTGCGGCCGCGGGGGTCACGGTCGGGATGCCCGAAGGTGGCGAGTTGCTCCAGCGTCGGCGGTTGCAGGCCGGTTTCCTCGAAAAGCTCACGCCGGGCGGCGTCAATGAGGTCTTCGTCCGGCTCCACGAACCCGCCCGGGATGGCCCAGCCGAGCGGCGGGTTGCGGCGGCGGATCAGCAGCACCGAGGGCGTGGGAGATTCGGCAATCACCACCACATCGGCCGCCACGGCGTAGCGGCTCGGCGCGGGCGCCACGCTAGTCGGACGAGGCGTCGGCCGCCGTGGCGCGCGGGCGCATGACGAAGCGGATGACCACGAAGCCCAGGATCAGGAGCACGACGAAGGCAATGGCCAGAACGTCGAAGTACTCGTCGATGGCGGCTTCCACCTGTGTGCCAAAGATCGTGATCAGAAATCCGACCAGGAAGAATCGGCCGGCGCGTCCCACCGCGGAGGCGAGCATGAACCGCCGGAAGTTCAACCGGAAGGCGCCGGCGCCGATGGCGAAGACTTTGTACGGGATGGGCGTCAAGGCCGCGATGGTGACGGCCCATACGTCACGCCGCTGGTATTGACGCTCGACGTAGAGGATCCGGTCCCGCGCGAAGAGCCGGTCCAGCAGCGGGCGGCCGCCGCGCAGGCCGATCCAATAGCCCAGCATGGCGCCCAGCAGGGAGCCGACCGTGGCGATGGCCGAGAAGCCCAGGGCGAATTCGAGATTCCCGGCAGCCAGCGCGATCATCAGTCCATCCGGCGGGATGGGGAAGAAGCTGGATTCCCAGAATGCAAGAACCAAGAGCGCCAGGCCGCCCCAGGGCGAGTCGCCCCAGGCCAGCACCCAGTGGCCAAGGTCGGAAATCAGGGGCATAGGGAGAAGACCGGACGGGAGTGGGGTGGCCTCATTCTAGGGGGCGCTCAGTGAACGGGGCCTATGCCCTACGCTGCGCGGCGCGGCACAACCAGAGCTAGACGGGCGTGGGCTGGCGCGGGGTTTCGGGCTGCGGAACGGCCTCGGGTGGGTCGGGCGGCTGGCCAAAGGACAGGGCGCTGGTGAGGATGATTTGGGTCAAGGCGTCCAGCCGCGCGTTCGTGGCGCGGATTTCGGTCCGCAGGTCGTTAATGGCCGTTTGAGTTTCGGTCCGCAGGCTGCGAATGTCGGCGCGCAGCCATGCGAGCGCCCCTCCACCGATGAGGAGCAGGGGGCCGAACATGACCCCGGCAATGGCCAGCAGGTCGGCAATGTCGAGCGTCACGATAGTGAGCCTTCCTGCCGCAGGGCCTGATCTCGGATCAGCGTATCACCGGGGCGCACCACTGGTTGCCGGCCGCTGGTCGTCCGCGGCGGGCGCGGTTCAGCGGGTGGTGAAGCTCGACTCCACCTGGAACGGCGCGCCGTTGCGGGTTCCATTGACGCGGACGGTGTAGGTGGTGGCCGGCGCCAGCGGGTCGTGAGGGACAAGTGACAGAGCGCGGCGCCACTCGCTGGTAGTACGCGCCGTGGTGACGAGCGCGCCGTCCGGTCCGTAGAGGGCGGCGTCGCCCCAGGTCACCTGGTCGTCGAGGCCAAATTGCAGAGAGACGGGCGGCCCGAACGGGCGGAGTGCGCCCGGCGCCGGGTTGGGCGACTCCCAGCCCGCCCAAGTGAGGGGAACGTCGGTGGCGCCGTTAAGCGGCACGACGGCGGGCAGCGCCGCGTTGGCGGTGTGCTCCGGCGACAGGCCCACGTTGAACACGGTCACGGTTGTGTCGCCGCCGGTTGCGGCGCCGTAGCCCACGTGCACGGCGGACGGATGCACATACATGTAGCGGTGCCAGACGGTCTCCAGCGCCCAAGCCAGCGTGTCGGCGGGTGTGAAGAAGGCAAACACCTCGTCCACCCAGCCCAACGGGTACCCGCTGGCCCGCGCGCGTGCACCGATGGTGCGACCCGTGAAGCCTGGGTAGCCGGACACCTGGGTGTGCAGCCCGCCGGAATCAGGGTCGCCAAGGTTGATGATGTAGTAATCGGCGTGGCTTTGCGCCGCCCGCATCAACTCCGGGCTCACGATCAGCGGCGGCAGCCCCAGGGCGGCGCGCAGGGCGGCGACCGGCGCCAGGAGATCCGGTGGCCCTGACGGCTCCACGGTTGGAACGGGCGCAGGCGCGGGAGCGGGCGTGGGCCGCGGTGTGGATCCATCGGCGCGAGGCCATACTTCCGGCATCAGGACTTTGGCCGGGAACGTCCTGGCGCCACGGGCCAGGTCGCCGCCGTTGGCGACCGTAACTTCACCCGCCGAGGCCCACGGCAGATCGACCAGCCACTGCTGCAGAACCGCACGTTGCAGCCTGATCGTGCGGACATGCTCATAGGTGATCACCCGCGAGGTAGGCAGCCCGTACCATCGCAGCGGGTCGTCAACGGCAAAGTAGGCGTCGCGCAACGCGGGGTTGGCGTCCAGCAGCGCCTGGCGGGTGGCGATGATCTGGTCCCAGGTGAAGCCCTCTTCGTCAAAGTGGTCAATCGGGGGCACCAGCAGTTCCTCCAGCGTGTGGTCGTACCCCGCCAGGCTGAGGCGGTCGAACACGTTGACGAACATGAAGGTGTTCAGTTCCGGCCGCCACTGCAGCACGACCTTTTGGAACACCTGGACGGTGAAGCCTTCCCAGACAAACGGCCGGGACAGCGGGTACCCCAGCGCCTGAACGCCGCCCAGGCGCTGAAACTCAGTCCAGAAAGGAATCCCATCGGCGTCCGTGACGGCAAAGCCGGCGTCGGGCACGTCGCTTTCGGCGGCCTGGGTAAACAGGTGTCCGCCCTCGATTGCGTAGTCGCCGGAGTCCGCGTGCGCCGGGAGGACTGCCCAGAGCGCCAGGAGGGCCGCGACCGCAAGAAGCCCGGCGCGGCGGAGTTGCCGCGGCGCCAAGCCTGGGCGGTTCGAGGGCGTAGACGGCTGGCCGTGCATGCGTGCGCCGCGTATCAAGAGGTGGGCATCTCGCGGCTAGAGTTGGACCGCGTTGGGGATGACGTCCAGCGTATAGCCGCCCGTGGCGTCAACGTCAATGGCTACCACGTCAATGCGGTAGTCGCCCGCGCGGTCGGGATGCTGGCGCAGGTAGGTGTGCGTAAGTCGCACCAGTTGCCGTGCCTTGGCGTGCGTGAGCGCGGCGCGCGCGCCGCCAAAGGCCTCGTCGCGACGCGTCTTGACTTCCACGAACACGGTGGCGGCGCGGTCGGTCGCGACGATATCGATTTCGCCGCGGCCGACGCGCACGTTGCGGTCCAGGATGCGGTACTTGCGGCGCTTGAGTTCTCGCGCGGCCAGGTCTTCACCCCAGCGGCCCAGCTCGGCCCGGTCGGTGGGCGCACGGCGGCTAAACCGCCGGGGCCAGGGTATGCGCGGCACGGGCCCGTCGGACCGGGGCGAAGCTGTGGCGGTGCACGGCAATCGGGCCCAGCGCGTCCAACGCGGCGCGGTGGCGGGCGGTGCCGTAGCCCTTGTTGCGATCGAACGCGTAGGCCGGAAACGAGCCGCCGAGCCGGCGCATGAGCCGGTCGCGGGCCACTTTGGCGCAAATGGAGGCGGCGGCCACGGCCAGGCAGGTAGCGTCGGCCCGAATGATGGCCGTCTGCCGGTCAGCGAACGGGCTGGCGGCGTCCAGCGGGAAGGCATCCACGATCACGTGGTCCGGATCCAGGCCCAAGCGGCCAAGCGCGCGGTGCATGGTGAGGCGTCCGGCGGCGGCGATTCCGTCGTCGTCGATCTCGCGTGGCGTGGCGTGCGCCACCCCGATGGCCGCCGCGCGCGCACGAATCAGGCGGGCCAGGCGCTCGCGGGCGCGGGGCGAGAGGCGCTTGGAGTCCGTGACGCCCGCCAGCAGTCTGAGGTCCAGGTAGGCAATGGGCGGCAGGATAACGGCGGCGGCGGTCAGCGGGCCTGCCCAGGCCCCTCGACCGGCTTCGTCCACTCCGGCGATTCGGCGGTGTCCCTGCCGCAGCAGCCGGAGTTCCCGGTGCGGCGGTGGGAGCCTGAGCGGGAGCGTGGAGACTGGTCGGGCTTCCCGCGCCGGCTAGGCGCGCCGCTCCTTGACGCGCGCGGCCCGGCCAACCCGGTCGCGCAGGTAGTAGAGCTTGGCGCGGCGGACTTTGCCGTAGCGGACAACCTGAATGTCGTCCACGATCGGCGAATGCAGCAGGAAGGTCCGCTCCACGCCAACGCCGCCGGACAGGCGGCGGACCGTAAAGTTCTCGTTGACGCTACCGGCGCGGCGCCGGATGACGGTTCCCTCAAACACCTGCACTCGCTCGCGTTCGCCCTCGCGCACCTTCACGTTCACGCGCACGGTGTCGCCGACCCTGAACTCGGGAACCTCGGGTTTGAGGTAGGTCTTCTCGATTTCCTCGATCAGGGTCGCCATGGGGTTTTCGTGCAAGGGGAGCGGCAGGGGGCGCCGCGAAGAAAGGCTCATGCGGTGGGGCGCTAACCGTCCGGTCAGCGTCTACGACGATAGCACAGGACGAGGGTTCGTCCGTGCCCGGGTCGCGGCCGATTTCAGTAGCACTTCTGACGGCCGCGCCTATAGTTGAGAACGCGCGGTTCGACGCTTGGACGCGCGGGCGGCCTGAACACCATGCACATCAGCCGACGCAACATCTTGCTGTTTGCCGGGTCCGGCGTGCTTGGCCTCACGGCGGCCGCGGCCTCGGGGGCGGTCGCGTTCGTGGCCGTGGGCGAGGCGCGCTACGCCGATCGCTTCTATCCGGGCGTGCGGCTGGACGGCGAAGACGTGGGCGGACTGACGCTCGCCGAAGCGCACGCCAGGTTGATAGCGCGCTGGGACGGTTTCAGCGGCTCGCCGGTCATCTTTCGCCTGGATGGCCGCACCTGGAAACCCACGGGCGGGGAAATTGGCATTCGCGTTGACTACGCCACGCCGCTGGCCCAAGCCTACGCGTGGGGACGGCGTGGCAGCTGGGACGCACGCCTGCGTCAGCAGCGGCAGACCCTGGAGTCGCCGCTGGACTGGCGGACCTCGGTCGGCTTCGATCCGCACGTATTCATGGAGTACGTCGAGCGCATTGCCGCCGAGATTGCGGTGACCCCGGTTGACGCCGCGCTGCGGCTGGAAAGCCAGGGCGGCCAGCGACGGGCCACGGTTTCTCCGTCACGGATGGGTCGAGAGCTGCTGCCGGCGGACGTGCTGGCCGTGATGAGCCACGGCTTCGACACGCCGCAGCGGCTGATCATCAACCTCCAGTCGCGCGCGGTTGCGCCGCGGATCGCCACCACCAACGTAGCGCCCGCGGCCGAACGCGCCCGGCGGCTGATGGACGGGCATATCGAGCTCACGGCGCCGGGTCACCGGTGGTCCATCGCGCGCGAAGCGCTGGCGCGGGACATGCGCGTCATTGGGCCGCCCACGGCTCCCGAGATCACGGTGGACGTCAGCTATCAGGCCTTTGATCGCGTGGCGCGTGAGATCGCCGACACCCTGCGGGTATCCGCGGTGGAGCCGAAGATTCGCGTCAACGACGACGGCGAGGTCGTCCCGCTCATCAAGGGCACGCCCGGCCGCACGATCGACGCTGAAAGCCTGTGGACGCGGGTGCAGACGGCCTTCGCTAGCGGGCGTGACCGCGTGAATGTGCCACTGGTGGTGCTCCAGCCCGCCATCACGCGGCTCAGCGCGACGGAGTTGCAGTTTGACGAGTTGATCGCGGAGGGCACGTCTCGATTCAACGGCTCCAGTTACAACCGCGTGCACAACATCGACAACGGGTCGCGGCTGATCGATGGCACGGTGGTACCGCCGGGCGAGACGTTCTCCTTCAACGCGACGGTGGGGCCGATCACGGCGGGCAACGGGTTCGTGGAGGGCCTGGTTATCGCGCCCACGCGCACCGAGCCGGGAATTGGCGGTGGCATTTGCCAGGTGTCAACCACGCTGTTTCGGGCCGCCTTCTGGGCCGGCCTGCCCATTAGCGAGCGGTGGCAGCACGCCTACCGTGTGCGCTACTACGAGCTTGGCCCGAAGAATCCGCCAGGGTTCGACGCGGCGATATGGCAACCGGCGCAGGATCTGGCGTTCACGAACGACACGCCGAATTACATCCTCATCCGGCGCGACTTCAACGCCGCGAAGCAGACGCTGGCGTTCCGGCTGATGGGGTCGCCACTCGAGCGCGAGGTCACGCTGGACGCGTGGAGGGGCGCGGAGATTGCGCCGCCCCCGCTGCGCGTGGAACCCAGCACGGAACTGCCGCCCGGCGAGATCAAGAAAACCGACAGCGCCATACCCGGCTTGCGAGCGGTGATCAGCCGACAGGTCGCGCTTGGCGGCCACGTGCTCTTCAAGGACCGGTTTCCGTCGGCGTTTGTCCCCTGGGCGGAACGTTGGGAAGTGGGGCAGGCCGAGGACGGCAGCTTCGACCCCAACCTGGCGCCAGGCTACGCCGAGTCGCAGGCAGAGGCTGAGCCGCCAACCGAGGAAGAGTCAGCGCCTGTCGATTCGCCGCCGGCTGGGGACGCGCCACCGACCGAGGACACGCCGCCGACCGAGGACACGTCACCGACCGAGGACGCGCCGCCGACCGGGCAGAACGAGAGCCAGCGCTAAGCGCGCACCGGCGCGCCGGTGCGCGCCGACCGGTAGGCAGCTTCCATGGCCGCGACCTGGCGCAGGCCGTGTTGGGCCGTCGCTCGGGGCTCGTCGCGGCCCAGGATGACGTCAATAAAATTGGCCGGGGCGCTGCCCATGAATGGCATGGACGTGTTGTCGAAGGTCACCGTGTCCCGCAACTCGCGTTCCAGCGTCAGATGGCCCCAGCGCATGTGGAGCGCGCCGGTCGTTCCGTACAGGCGGAAGCCGAAGTCGCGCGGCGTGGGCGTGTCGCCAACGCAGGCCAGGCTGCACAGCGCGCCCGACTCAAGCCGCAGGTTGAGGGCCGTATACAAGTCGGCCGCTGGCGAGTCCATTTGTGCAAAGACGGTCGCCGCCGGCGACTCCGCCAGCCAGAGGCAGGCTTCCAGCAGATGCGCGCCGCCATCGGCAAAGAAGCCGCCGCCGTTGGCCGCGGCGTCGCCTCGAAAGCTGGTCTCATGCAGCAGCGTGGCCTGGGTGTTTGACACGCCGTCCAGCATGGCGGCGCCCGAGCCGGTGAAGCGGCGGTCCGGCGGCTGGAGCCACAGATCCCAGTCGTAGGCCATGTAGGCCTGGATCAGGCGGAGCTCGCCGATCGCGCCGTCGCGCAGGAGCTCGTGCGCTTTCGTGAACGGCGGCTCGTAATGGCGATTGAACGCGACCATCAGCGTCAGGCCCCGCCGTTCGGCCAGCGCCAGCAGTTCACGCGCGTGGTCCAGCCGCAGCGTAAGCGGCTTGTCCACGAGTACGTGGCGGTCACGCATCAGCGCCGCGCGTACGGCGTCGTAATGGAGGTTATGCGGCAGGGAAACGGTGACCGCGTCCAGCGAGTCGTCAGCCAGCAACGCCGCGTAGTCCGTGAAGCGGCCAGGAACATTGAAGGCGTCGGCGGCTTCGGCCAGGCGGGACGGATTGCGGCGGCAGAGCGCGGCGATTTCCGCATCCGGGTGCTCCTGCAGCGGCGGCAAGTGGGCCCGCTGCGCATAGGCCCCGGCCCCGATCACCCCAACCCGAACGGCCATCGGCGGAAACTCGTGAGGCGGGCTTGGGAGTCTAGCCGTACTCCCAGTCAACTCCGGTAGTCGATATCGATCACCACGCCTGCGACGATCTCCTCAACCTGGTCAGCATGCAGTGCGCCGATCCGCCTGAGAAACCGCTCCGTGGACACGCTGCGTACCTGAAGAAAGTCGGCGGCCGAATCCGCATTGAGACCGCTAGTGGATTCGGTCAGCCAGTGTCGTGTCCCACGCCTCGGTCTCGGCGGGGTCGACGGCGATCCGCGCGTGGCGCAGCACGCGATGGCGCTCCTTCAGTGGGCGCCGCGCCAGGTCGCGAAGGGAAGACCGGGGGACGCGCAGCCGTTCTTCCAGCACCCGGACATCTCCCTTGCGAGCCGACATTTTAGGCAAGTCTCCTACGTTGCGACCACGCGCGCCGTCAACGTGTGATTGATGATTCTTCGAGAATGTCCGGCGCCATTCTAGGCGAGAACGAGCAGCGCCTCGGTCAGTCGGAGTCACGATTAGCACGGATGCTCGGGCGGCGCCACAGAGTTCAGCCTGACCTTGCACTCTGCCTGCCAGGGTTCGGAAGACGCTCGACCTCGGGGCTCCGGATGCGGGTCAGGTGATCGCCGGCCGTGCGCGCTGGGTTCGCGGCCAGGTAGGAGGTGATTGTGACTCGCGGCCGTCCTGGCGGCCGGCATCGTGATGCCCCGGGGCGTTCAGTTCTAGAGCGCTCTGAACACGACGTTGTATGTCTGGATTTGACCACCGAGCCCATCGCAGGTGAGGTTGGTTTCGGATATGTGCGTCGACGAATTGGCCGGGATGTATATGGCGAAAACCGTGTCAGAACCCAACTGGAAGCCGTTGGCGTCGTAGAAGATCACGTCGAGCCAGTTGTAATAGCGCGGAGCGGATGTGTAGTTGACTACGTCGAACTGATACGCCATCTCCCAACATGATCCATCTCGATCCAGCCATCGAAGGGTCCAGTTCGCGACCGCAATGGTTCTTTGTGGGGCAAGTGGGCACTGTGCGCTTCGCCACTGGCATCCGTGCTCGCCATACGCCACGCCTCGGTGTGTGCCACGGAGATATGAGTCGACGTTACCCTGCGTAACGACAAATGCGGCAGCACTGGCCGCCGTTGCCTCATCCGCACCGCGTGCCAGCGCCGTCTGGCGGATGCGCTCGTAGTCGGGATGTGACGCTGGTGACGTCGAAGGCGCAGGCGCTGACGGCTGCATTGCAGGTTCGTCGCCACCAATCGCCCACGCGAGCACGCTGCGCACGTCGTCGCGGTGGTCGTTCTGGCATGCCTGCTCGGCTTGGTCACCAAAAACGCTCTGGTAAATGCCGACGTTCTGGTCGTTGCCGATCGCTAGAGTCGCCACCGGTAGGCGTATCGCCGAATCTTCGCGCGGCTAGCCGCCGGTGACAGGGGCGGGTGGCGTGGGTATGATCGGGGGCCGGGGTGGCTCAAGTGCTTGTAGCTTGCCGCTGCCGGCTCTTCCCCCTGCGTTCACCGGAGTCATTCTTCATGCTGCGAATTCGTCTTACCC
>JAKZUJ010000101.1:0-3389 GCA_047516685.1 Chloroflexota bacterium
GATGAAGATTCCGTCCACCACCAAGGGCTTTCGCGCCATCGCGCGCATGAAAGCCAAAGGCCGCGAGTCAATGGTCACCACCTTGTTCTCGGCCAGTCAGGCGGTGGCCGCCGTCCAGGTCGGCGCGACCTATATCGCCCCGTTTGTCGGACCCCTGATCGACTCCGGCGCCGATGCGCACGCGATCGTGCGCGACATCGTGCAGATCGTGCGTGGCCGAGCGAATGCGCCCTACGTGCTTGGCGGCATCATCCGTAACTGGATCGCCGCTGACGTGGCCCTGCGGGCCGGCTGTGATGGCGTGGTGGTCTTCCCGCACACCTTCGAGGAGATGATGCGGCACGCCGGTACCGACGAGTGGAACGCCACGTTCCGCGGCCACTGGGACAGCATGGTCGAGAAGGGCGCGCTGGCTGGCGTTATTGACGCCTGAGCCTTCGCGTGTAGCTCAGTGCCCGGGGTTACACGGGTGTCGGCCGAACTTTCGTGACGCCGACAGCCCCTTTGAGGCTGCGTAGATGGACCTTGGCACTAGTAGTCGGGCACAATGCCCGCCATGAGTGCTGGCGATGGGCCGGAAGGCTCGCTGGAGGGCATGATCATGGGGCGGTTGAGAGTATTTTTGAAACTTGGGCTGTTTGCACTGGTACTTGCGGTGGCGATTGCCGCTATTGCCGCGTGCGGAGAAGAGGCCGCGCCCGAGGCGCCGGTCAGCCGCCTTGCCGCGGTCCAGGAGCGCGGGACTCTTATCTGCGCCAGCCGCAACGATGTGCCGGGCTACGGATCACTGGACGCGGCCGGCCGCAACGTCGGCTTTGACATTGATCTGTGCCGCGCCGTCGCCACCGCCGTGCTGGGCGACCCCGAGGCTATCCAGATCAACTACATCACCGCCGCTGAGCGTGGTCCGACCATTCAGTCCGGTGAAGTGGACCTCCTGGTCCGCACCGTAACCTGGACGAGTTCCCGCGACGCCCAGTGGGGCAACTACGTTCACACGACCTTCTACGACGGCCAGGGCTTCATGGTTCCCAAGTCGCTGGGTGTTGACTCGGCCTTAGACCTCAGTGGCGCCGCCGTCTGCGTGACGAGCGGAACCACTACCGAGTTGAATCTCGCGGACTTCTTCCGCCAGAACAACCTGGAGTACAACCCGAAGGTCTTTGAAGACACCGACGTGGTGCTGGACTCTTACAAGTCCGGGCAGTGCGACGTGTTCACGAATGACCGTTCGCAGTTGGCCGCGTTGCGCAGCGCCCTGCCGAACCCGCAGGACCACGTGATTCTTCCGGAGACCATTTCCGAGGAGCCGCTGGGTCCGGTGGTTCCGCACGGTGACGAGCAGTGGTTCGACATCGTCAAGACCGTCGTTTCCGGTCTGATCTACGCCGAGGCCTACGACGTCACCAGCGCCAACGTGGCGCAGATGGCCGGCGGCGACAACGTGAAGGCCAAGCGTCTGCTTGGCACCGAGGGCAGCTTCGGTCAGGAAAGCCTGGGGCTGTCGGAGACCTTCATGCAGGACGTGATCAAGGCCGTGGGCAACTACGGCGAGATTTACGACCGCAACCTGGGTCCGGGTGGCGTTGACCTGCCGCGCGAGGGCGGCCGAAACGCACTCTGGGCCAACGCCCCGTGCACCGACTGCCCGAAGGGTGGTCAGATCTACGCACCGCCTCTGCGCTAATCGCAGCGCCTGGCGAGCTTGCTTGCCACAATTTCGGGGGGACGTGAAAACGTCCCCCCGAAACGTTTAAGGCATTTTGTGTACTCTGGCGCGGTCAGACAGCGTCAATGGGGTTGCACGAAGCCGTGACGCGACTGCTCTACATTCAGGGCGTGCCGATTTGGCGCAACGTCATTGCGCTGCGCTGGGCCTTGCAGATCGTGTCCGCCGTCGTGGTGCTGTCCGCGATTGCGCTGTTTTTACTAAACGTCGCCCGCGAGATCGAAGCGCGGGACCTGCCCTTCGGCTTCAGCTTCCTTGACCGCGCGGCCCAGATTCCCATTGGCGAAGCGATCATCCCCTACCAGCCGTCCGATTCCTACCTTCACGGACTGGTCGTGGCCGCGCTCAATACCATCAGGGCCTCGGTGCTGGGGGTGATCCTGGCCACCGTCATTGGAATCCTCGTCGGCGTGGCTCGCTTGTCGCCCAATTGGTTGCTGAACCGACTCGCGCTTGCTTACATCGAGATTTTCCGCAACATCCCGCTGATTGTGCAGTTGTTGTTCTGGTTGGCCATCGTGCTCACCCTGCCGAAGGTGGCGGAAGGTTTCGTGATTGCCGACACCTTCTATCTCAACAACAGCGGCTTCTTCCTGCCCTGGCTTTCGGCGCAAGACGGATTCTGGCCCTGGGCGCTCATCAGCGTGGTCGGCGTGGGGTTGGCCATACTCGCCTACCGACGCCTGAGCCGTCGCGAAGTCGAAACTGGCCGCCAGAGTTATCCGGTGCTCGCGGGCGCTGGCATTGTCGTCGGTATCAGCCTGGTCGCCCTGCTGGCGCTGACGCCTCTGACGGTGGATGTGCCGCAAATCGAGGGTAGCTTCGGACGCTTGCAAGGCGGCGCGGAGTTGAGCGGCAATTTCATGGCGCTGTTGGTCGGGCTGGTGGTGTACACCTCGGCCTTCATTGCCGAGATTGTCAGAGCCGGCATCCAGTCCGTCGGCAAGGGCCAGACCGAGGCGGCCCGTTCGGTTGGGCTCTCGGGACTGCTCACCCTGCGGCACGTGTCCTTTCCGCAGGCGCTGCGCGTAGTCATTCCGCCGCTGATCAGCCAGTTCCTCAATCTCACCAAGAACTCCAGCCTGGCCGCCGCCATCGGTTACCCGGACCTCGTCAGCGTGGCCAACACGATGACGCAAATCGCGCCGGCCATCTCGCTGTTCATGATCGTGATGTTTAGCTACTTGTCCATGAGCCTTGTCTACTCGCTGGTCGGCAACCTCTATAACCGAACGATCCGCTTCAAGGGTTCGTGAGGGTCTTCGCATGATTGCTCGCGCCGCCGCTCCCCTGCCTCCGGTCACCACCGTTGGCTACGTGGGCTGGTTGCGAAAGAACCTCTTCAGTTCCTGGGGCAACGGCGGCGTCTCGGTATTGCTGGGCGTCTTGCTGGTCTGGATTGTCGTCAACCTGGCCAGCTGGATTCTTTTGGAGGCCGACTGGACGGTCATTGTCAGCCGCCTGCCCCTCTATATCGTGGGTCTCTACCCGTACGAGGGGTATTGGCGGCTGGCGATCTCCCTGCTGCTCATCAGTGTCCTCTTCGGAATGGCCTGGCGAACCTGGCCCAGCGCCGCCCGGCGCTTCGCCCTGGCGTTCGCTGCGGTCATGCTGTTCGTCGGCGTGTTTCCGCACGAAATGGCCACGCTCCATCGGGTGC
>JAKZUJ010000102.1:0-10615 GCA_047516685.1 Chloroflexota bacterium
AGCGCCTGCAGGAAGAACGCGCGGTGGCCCTGCTCGTCGGCTTCCATCACCAGCGTGACGTGCATTTCGACCTCTGGACTGGCGCGTCGCACAACGGCCCAGTGTAGGGCTGGCCGGGCCGCGGCGCGTTGGCTGATAAGCTTGTCCCGGCGGCTTGCCCTAGGTATTGCGCATCCGGTACGGAACGCCAAAGAAGTATTTGTCGTCCCCGATGATTTTCCTGATCGCGTCCTTGTCGCGTCGCCCCCCGTACGTGATCGCGATATCTGCCTTGCCCGGGCAACTCTTATCCGTATTGACATAAAGCGAGACGGCTCTGGATCCAGGAGTAACCGCCTCTATCTGGCGGACGACGTCCCGATGTTCGTCGAGGACGCCCTGAACCTCCTCAGGCGTGGGCCATCGCCTGCAGGGCGCCCAGTGATACGACCCATAGGTGCTCTCGATCACCAGATTTCGGACCCAGGCGGTGTTGGTCTCGAAGACCACCAGATTGAGCGCCACCAGCACGACCAGGCTGATCCTGCCTGTGACTCGGCCAAGCCGGCCCCTGACCATTGAATAATCTGGCCGTCGGGTTTTCACAGGGAACGTCGTAAGAGCCTGGCGCCAGAACGCCCTGTGCCACCGCCGGACATACGCGGCCTGGCACTAACTTGGACACGGCAGCGTAGCCCTCGGCCTCCGCTTGGCGCCCGCTGCCCGAGCGTCCCCACGCGCCGGTCGTCACACTGAGTCACCCGGGGCCGTTGCTAGACTGAAATTTCAGCCCTCCGAGGTACCGCATGTCCGCGCATCCCATCCTGCTGGTCGCCGGCGGCGCCGGGTTTATCGGCGCCAACTTCGTGCATCACGTTCGGGCCGTGCGTCCCGAGTGGGACGTGCGGGTGCTGGACGCGTTGACCTACGCGGGGGACCGCCGCCGGCTGGAAGGCGCGGGCTGCGACCTGATCGTTGGCGATATCGCGGACACCGAGACCGTGCACGCCGCGCTGGGCGATGTGACCTGGCTGGTGAACTTTGCCGCCGAGACGCACGTGGACCGCTCGCTGCTGGACGCCGAGCCGTTCCTGCGGACGAATGTGACCGGCACGTACCGGTTGTTCGAGGCCGCGCGGTTGGTCGGGGTGGTCAAGGCCGTGCACGTGAGCACCGACGAGGTCTACGGCGAGACGCGCGGCGCGGCCTTCGTGGAGACTGATCCTCCGGCCCCCCGCAACCCCTACTCGGCCTCCAAGGCAGCCGGCGAACTGATGGTGCTGGCCAGCTGGCGGACGCATCAGTTTCCGGTCTGCATCACGCGCGGGGTGAATACCATCGGTCCCTGGCAGCACCCGGAAAAGGCCGTGCCGCTGTTCACCATCAACGCCATGCGCGGCCAGCCACTGCCTCTTTATGGGCGCGGCGAACAGCAGCGGGACCGGCTGCACGTGGATGACCACGCCAGCGCGATCCTGACGGTGCTCGAACGAGGCGAGCCGGGTGAGGTCTACAACGTGGCGGCCGATAACAACCGCGACAACCTGACCGTGGCGCGGCGCATCTGCGAGCGTGCCGGCGCGCCACAGGACCTGATCCACTTCGTGGAGGACCGGACGGGGCACGACTGGAACTACGCGCTGGACAGCGCCAAGCTCCAGTCGCTGGGCTGGTCGCGGCGCCATGACTTCGCGGCGGCGCTGGACGCGACGGTGGACTGGTATCTGGAGGCGCGGGACTGGTGGGCGCCGATTGTGGATGGCGAGTTCCAGGCCTACTACGCGCGGCAGTACGCCGAGCGGCTGGCTGGGGCGGAGGCCTTCCGCGGTTAGCGGGGTTCGACAGGCTCACCCCGAACGGGGGGCGGCTCACCCCGAACGGGGGCCGGCTCATCCCGAACGGGGGCGGCTCCCGCGCTACACCTGGCGCGAGGCCTGGCGCTGGATGCGTTGGGACGTTCCGACGCGAATCGCATTTCTGATCGGCGCCCCGCTGATCTGGATCGCGGTGGCTGGGATCGACCCGTCGGCCATTGGTCTGAATTTCGGCCTGGCGCCGTTGGACTGGAGTCTGATTGCCCTGTGGTCGGTGGGCGTGGCGCTGGTGACGCTGAGTTACCGGCGCTGGCTCTGGCCGGTGCGCGCCGTGGCGGGGCGATCGGCGCTGCCGCTGGACTTGCCGTTCTTCCTGGTGCTGAATCCGGTTGCCGAGGAGCTGTTCTTTCGAGGCGCTGCCATGTTCGGCCTGGCCAACCTGATCGGGATGCCCTGGGCGATCGTGGTCACGTCGCTGGTGTTCGGCCTGCATCACGGACTGGACCGCCAGTTCCCACGCTCGTTCCTGGTACTGGGCACGCTGGGCGGGCTGCTCTTTGGTATCGCGGCGGCGCACTTCGAATCGGTGGCGCCCGCAATCGTGCTGCACGTGGCCGCCGACGCCGTGATCTTCGTGACCGCCGCGCCCATCCTGGAACGCCTGGGGGTGGGGCTGCGGATGCCGCTGCCGCCGTCACCCAATCCCCTTGCGCCGTCGTCGCCTGCGTCCGCACAACCGGGAACCCAGGCCAGCGCCCCATTGCTAGACTGATTCCTCTGACCCCGTAGCTCAGTTGGATAGAGCGTGTGGTTGCGGACCACAAGGCCGGAGGTTCGAGTCCTCTCGGGGTCGCCCGACACCGCGGCAGTTGATCGCATGGTCTACCTCAGTGCTTGACGGTCAGATTCCTCGGCGCCGCATCGGCGCTTCCGACCTTCAGGCGGGTACCGTCGGCGTCGGTACCTGGCAGTGGGGCGACCGGACGTACTGGGACGATCACGACGGCCAGGAACCGACCGACGTCTCGGCCGCCTACAACGCGACAATTCAGCGAGGGGCGGACTTTCTGGACACCGCCGAGTTATACGGCTTTGGCGAGTCGGAACGCGTGATCGGCAGGCTTCGAGCGGACGACACCCGCCCGGCCGTTGTAGCCACCAAGTACATGCCCGCGCCCACCCGGTGGCGAGTGCGCTCCGTGGACGCCGCCATTGACGGCAGCCTCGAGCGACTGGGCGTGGACCAGATCGACCTGTACCAGGTGCACTGGCCGTACAGCCTCATTCCGCACCAACGCCTGCTCCGGCGGCTGGCGCTTGCCGTCCATGACGGCCGCTTGCGCTACATCGGCGTCAGCAACTTCACGGCGCCGCAGCTGCGGCGCGCGTACGCGGTGCTGGCCGCTGCGGGCGTGCCTCTTGTCTCCAACCAGGTGTCGTACAGCCTGCTGCGCCGGGCGCCCGAGGTGAACGGCGTGCTGGACGCCTGCCGCGAATTGGACGTGACCCTGATCGCCTACAGTCCCCTGGCCCAGGGTCTGCTGAGCGGGAAGTACGGACCGGGCGGTCGCCAGCCACGCTCACGGCCGCTGCGGCGCGTCCTGCGGGCCAAGACGCCGGAACGCGTGATGCCGCTGCTCGACACGCTGCGGCGGATAGGTGAGCCCGTGGGCGCTACCGCCGGCCAGGTCGCCGTGGCCTGGACGTTGCGCGATCCGGCGGTGCTACCCATTGTGGGCGCGCGCACGGCCGCCCAGGCCGAGGCCAATGCCGACGCCGCCTTGATCGAGCTGGACGACGAGGCGTTGGGCGAGCTTGACGCCGTATCGCGCGCCTACCGCACGGCCAGCCCGCTGGCCCGCCGCCTCAGAGGCTGAGAACCGCCGGAAACTCGAAAGCGCGCCCAGACCGCCCCGCGCAAAGCGCGTATCCTGAACTGGAGAGTTCAAGGGGGAGCGCAAGTATGTACGACGCTCGTAAGGGACTCGGCCCCGTGCTCAGGCGCGAGGTACGCCCGGCGCTGGCAGGCGTGATTGCCGCCGGCGTGTCGTTTGGAGTCACCGAAATCTTCGCCGGTCTGATTTCCGGCGGCCCGTCGCTCATCATCGCGGTGGGCTCGGGTGTCATCGACCTGTCGCCGAAGTTCGCCAAGGACTTCGCCATCGCGGTCTTTGGCGTCAACGACAAGCTCGTGCTCCTCATTTCCATCGTGGTGATAGGTCTGGGTCTGGGCGCGGTGGTCGGCGTGGCCGCAACCCGAAAGTTCTGGATCGCGCAGGTCGGATTCGGAGTGTTTGGCATTGTGGCCGCCGTTGCCGGATTCGCCGAGCCGCAGCTCTCGCCCGTGCTTGCGCTCATCGGCGCTCTGCTGGCGACCTCCGCCGGTATGTGGACGCTGGCGATGCTGGTGAAGATGTTGCAATCGGAAGAGACGCCACGGCCCGCTCGCGACCCCCGGCTGATGGGATTTGGCCGCCGCCCGTTCATCCGAATGGCCGGCGCCTTTGCCTTCGTGGCGGCGGGAACGGCGGCCGGCGGGCGAGTGTTGCTGGAGCGGGCGCGCGTGGCCGCTTCCAGCCGGCTGGACGTGATCCTGCCCGCGCCGCGCGATGCCGCGCGGCCGATCCCCGAGGGCGCGATGGTCGAGGCCGAGGGCGTTGGGCCTATCGTCACGCCGAACGAAGACTTCTACCGCATTGACACCGCGCTCAGCATTCCCTCGGTCGACCTGTCCACCTGGCGGCTCAAGATCGAGGGCTTGGTGGACCGACCCTACGAGCTGACCTACGACGAGTTACTCGACCTGGCTCGCGTCGAGCGCTACGTCACGCTGGCCTGCGTTTCGAACGAGGTCGGCGGCGACCTGGTGGACAACGCCAAGTGGCTGGGCGTGCCGCTGACGGAGCTGCTGGACCGGGCCGGCCTGCAACCGGAGGCCAGCCAGATCGTTGGAAAGTCGGTGGACGGCTTTACCGTTGGCTTCCCCGTGGATACGGCCTACGACGGACGTGAGGCGCTGGTGGCCGTGGGTATGAACGATGAACCGCTGCCGCCGAAGCACGGCTTTCCGGCCCGGCTGGTGGTCTCCGGACTCTACGGCTTCGTCTCGGCCACCAAGTGGCTGGATGCAATCGTTGTGAACCGCTGGGAAGAGTTTGACGCCTACTGGATTCCGCGTGGCTGGTCCAAGGAAGGACCGATCAAAACGCAGTCGCGGATTGACGTTCCGCTCAATGGCCGCACGCTGAAACCGGGCTTGCGGCCCATCGCCGGCGTGGCCTGGGCCCAGGACCGTGGGATTGCCAAGGTGGAGGTCCAGATTGGCGACGGCGGCTGGCAGGAGACCCAACTGGGCGAGGCGATATCCAAGAACACCTGGCGCCAATGGGTGCTGCCCTGGGACGCAACGCCGGGACGCCACGTCATCGCCGTTCGCGCCACCGACATCACCGGCGAAACCCAAACCGCCGCCATCAGTTCGTCAGACCCCGACGGCGCCACCGGCCATCACATCGTCGTGGTGGAGGTCAGCGGCTAGGCGACTTCCAACTGACTCAGGCGAATAGCCGGCCCCGTACCCAAGGTACGGGGCCGCTTGCTTAGTGCGCCGTGGTTGAGGGCAGGCAGGCGCCGCGTTTAGTCCGTCGGAGCGGGGCTGCTCCGCAGCACGTCCTCATACACCTGCCGCTGCTCGTCAAGCCAGTCGGCCATTCGATCCCAGTTTTTCGGATCGCGGGAGTCAATCCACAGGCTTGTGACGCACCACTGATTCCCGCTATCCCGGACATAGTCGGATTCAGGCGTTTTTTCACGAATTGTTTCCTCGAGGGCCTCCACACACGGTTCGATCCGGGTCCAGATACTCGCCTTGGTCGAACCCCATGCGCCGCGCAGATATACCCCGACACTGTTCTGGGCCAAGTATTGGACGACGTGTAGTTCAGCATTCTCAACCCAATGCCAGACATTGCTGCCCATGTATCCGGGGCTTAGTCGGGGTGAGTCCGGCCGACGGGCTGTGAGTTGTGTCCAGAAATCGCGCCGGAACTTGCTGATCTCCGAGACCTCGACCACCGGCGGGTCCCATTCATCAGGTCGCTCAAGGACATTGAGCACTGGTGCGAGCGGTGAGTCTCCGATCCGAACGACGCTCACCTGTACCGCGAAGAACGCGAATGGGGCCGATGTGTGCTTGTTCAGCCAGCGGATGGAAGACAAGTGAAGTTCGTGGAAGTTCGTAGCAACCCAAACGATGATCTGAGCATTCAGCCCAGCCAAATAGGCCAGAACTTGGCCCAGGTGCTCCAGGTTGGCCTCCTCCAGCTGATTCTCAATGAGCACCAGAGTGCCGTCGTGTGGAACGCGAGCCACGATGTCCGCCCGATAGCGATACAGCCCTACGGCTTTTTCCGTGTCTTCCAGTTCCAGTGCAACACCCAACTCATCCGACAGAACGCCAAGGTTATTCGCAAGCCAGGGCGTGAAGTCCTGTGCCTCATTCGGCCAGGCGCACCGAACGTCAACCCGCTCTAGCGTGGCCAGATTCGCTTGGTTCATTGCGTCCGCCTCCTTCACGCTACTCATCCGCGAGGCAGCTGTAGTTCTTACGTCCTGGATCGCACATCAGTCACTCATAGCTCAAATTCCGCGCGTCTCTCGAATAAGTCGAACGACGCCCAGCACGCGGTTGCGAGCGCGTTGCCGGAAGGCGGAAACCCCGCTTGCAAAACCTTGCGGCCTCGCAAGTCGAGGAAATCGACGGCTGGAACAAGATCAGCGTCGGATGATACGAGGACAGCGACATCATAGACTTGCTCCCATGCCAGGCGTATCATGTCAGTTGCAATCGCCGTATCGACGCCCTTCTCTATTGTGCCTGTCATGTTCCTCTTTACACACGGGGCATTTGGCCACTTTTCTGTAGCAGTTAGGACAGGAAGGGGGCGGCCTATGCTGACGCTCTCGAAGTGATACCTGGACCCCTGGCTGTCGGTTGAGCCAGTTCTGCGCCCAACGTTTATGGTTTAGATCCTTGGGTGAATCGGGATTGTAGGACGAATACACGTGCATACCTTCATATGTAGCGTCTGTTATATAGCAAAGGCCTGCCGCCCTTTCCGTCAGCCACAATGGGAAGCGAGCCCAGTCGAACCTGAAGGTCCTATCGCTCTTATCGTTCATAGTCAATTGGAGATTCCAGTAGTCGATGAAAATGCGTATACGGTTGCCCGGGCTCGGCGGTTGTTGAGCGCTCAGCATCTGTGGACGTCCTTCCGAATGCTCGCGAAGCTCCTCATAGCTCCCGGCGCCTGCGCGAAAGCAAAGCAGGGGCCGCGTTTGACAACGCGGCCCCTGGGGCGATCACTGCTGGCGGGGTCCACCCAGTTCGGCCGGGAGCTAACCACCAGCGGGCTGTAATGCTGTCATTGTAGACCAAGCGGACGTGTCGTCAACCCGAAGCAATTGGCGGCTGGCGCTGGGGTTTCCGTTCTACGCGTAATCCCCGTGCGCCCCGGTTCCGCTGGGGTCCACCAGTTCATCCGCGCCGCAGAGGTAGCGCCACCAGTCGGCGCGTTCCTGGGCCACGGCCGAGGATTCGCCGGTCAGGTCGTGGGCGCCTTTGTTCATACGGAAGAAGCGCCGGATTTCCTCGCTATCCCATCCGTCGGTGTTGAAGAGGCCGCGCTGCGGGACCCGCGGGTTGTAGCGAATCTTGAACATGAACCGCCACTGATCGGTCTCGTTGGTCTGCGCGCAGTGCCACAGCGCCTCGTGCATGAACGCGATCCGTCCGGCCTTGCCCGACAGGCGCTTCTGGCCGGCGATGTTCTTGTAGCGGGCCGCGTCGGGGCCGAGCACCGAGCGCATGTGCGAGCCGGGCAGCACCAGCGTGGGACCCATTTCATGCGGGGTGTCGTGCGCGAAGTAGGCCGTGAGGATGTCGAACGACCAGGGATGCACGCCCGGCAGTCGCACCTGGCGCCGTCCGCCGGCGTCCACGTGCCACATCTGGGCCGTGTCCTTGCGAGGTCCGGTGCAGTGCAGCGCCGAGTGGCTGGCCACGTGCCCTGGGCCTAGGAGGCTCTGCAGCACGGCCTTCACGCGCGGCAGGTTGTGCACGGCGCGCACGGCCGCGGAACGCTCGTAGAAGCCGTGCGGGTTGTCCGTGATGTGCCAGCGCACTTCGGGGATGGGGCTGTCCTGTCCGACCGACGCCAGTTCGTCGGCATGGATGGCTTCGCTCAATTCGTCGGGTACCAAGTCGTCGAACTCGATGAAACCATCGGTAACGAACCGCGCCATCTGCCGCACGTCCAGGAGTTCGGTCTGCGCCACCATCTCGGTCTCTGCGATCGCCATGCCTTGGCCCCTTCCGTTCCAGCGCTCAGGCGGCGCCGGTGACGACTACCCCTCGACGTTGACGTTGCGCTCCAGCCAGAACTCGTTCGCCAGTTGTCCTGTACCGGTTGCCGCGCTGCGTTCCGGCAGCGGGCTGGCCTGAAATACGCGCCAGCCGTCGCGCATGGCCGCCAGCACGGAGTCGTACGGCGGCTCGTACTCGCTGCCGGTCTGCATTTGCACGGCGTCCGCCGCCATCGCCCCGTCGTACAGCGCCCAGGCGACGGTCTGAGACCCTAGATCGCCCGACTGGAGATGCAGAATCAGGATCTGCTGCCGAACTGGCGCCATGCCTGCCCCTTGCCGTGAAGCGCGCGGCTCATGTTACCGAGGCCGACCACCTTCGCGCCTCGATATAATTGGTGAGTGTGAGGACCGGCGGACGGGACGTGGCTCATGCACACCTTGACTGACGAACAGGTCGCTTTCTACAACGAGCGCGGGTACCTGCGGCTGCGCGACGTTTACTCGCCCGACGAGGTTGAGTACCAGTCCGTGGAACTTGAGCGCCTGATGCTGGAGTGGGCCCAGCAGACCCCTGGCTGGCGCGGTCCCTGGCGCAAGGCCTACATGACCGCGGAGGAAGACGCCCGCGCCCGGCTGACGGCCATGCACGAGCTGCAAAATTATTCAGAGGCCTTCATGCGCGCCGTCGTGAATGACCGACTCACCGGCGCCGTGGCCGACCTGATTGGGCCGGACGTAGAGCTCCACCACACCACCCTGCACGCCAAGGCGCCGAATATGGGAACACCGTTCCCCATGCACCAGGACCACCCGTTCTACCAGCACGAAGGCCCCGCCTATGTGGACGCCATTGTGCATATCGATACGGCAAACGAGGAGAACGGCTGCCTACAATTTCTTGAAGGCAGCCACAAGCTGGGGCCGCTCCAGCACATCCGAGGCCCCGAATCGAGCCCGCACTTGCCGACGGATAGATACCGCCTGGAGGACGCCGTGTCGGTCCCGGCCGACGCCGGTGACGTGGTGTTCTTCAGCTACTACACCATTCACGGGTCCGCACCCAACCGCACGGACCAATGGCGGCGTCTCGTCAGGTTCGGCTATCGCGACCCCGACAACGTCCAGACCGCCGGCCAGGGACTTGACCGCGACGGCCTGATGGTGCGCGGACAGAAGCGGAATCGAGCGGCCTGACCCCTGTTCAACGTTAGGCGCCGCCGCATGTCTCATCGATGCATCGCTTCCGCCGAGGCGCCGCGATGACCGGGCGGCGTCGATATGCGGCGCTTGCTCTGGTGATTGTCGTGGTGGTGGGCGCCATTGCCCTGATAGAGATTGTGGTGTCGCCGCCCGAACCCACGGTTGGCGTTGGACTGCCCGGCCAGGACCAGGCTCAGACCGCGGCACCGGCGCCACGGTCGCCGGCGGCCGCCATTGCCGCCGTGGCGCCGACGACTGCTGGCGCCTCCGCCACAGCCACAGCCACCGCCGCAGCCGCTGCGCCCGCTGCGCCTGCCGTGGCCACCAGCGCACCAGCCGAGGCGACGAGCGCGCCCACGGCGGCTCCCAGCACGCCGGCCCCCGTCACGAGCACCCCCACGGCGGCCGCCACGGAACCCGCGGTGGTCGAAACCCTGCCTGAGTTGCCGGTGTTGGGAACGGCCCCGGAATTCGCTGGCATCACCGCGTGGCTCAATAGCGACGTGCTGTCGATGGACGAGCTGCGCGGGCGTCCGGTCCTGATTGACTTCTGGACGTACGGCTGCATCAACTGCATCCGCACGCTGCCCCATGTCCGGGCCTGGCACGACGCCTACGCGCCGCACGGGCTGGTGGTGGTGGGCGTGCATACGCCGGAGTTCCAGTTCGAGTACGTGGAAGAAAACGTTCGTGAATCGCTCCCGTCGCGCGGCGTGATCTGGCCCGTGGCCATGGACAACGGCTACAAGACCTGGCGCGCCTACAACAACCGCTACTGGCCACACAAATTCCTGATCGACCAGGAGGGGCGCATCCGCTATCACCACATCGGCGAGGGCGCCTACCAGGAAACCGAGAAGGCTATCCGTGCCCTGCTGGCCGAAGGCGGCAAGGATGTCTCGCACACCCCCATTGCGAGCGCTGCTATTCCGGGCAAGGTGACTCCCTCGCCGTCGGTCGGTCCGCGGTCGCTCTTCGCGGGGAGCGGGTTTGCGTTCGGTTCCTACCTGGGCAATCCGCTGGGGTCGCCTGGCGATGGTGCGCGCGTGTTCACGGACGATGTCGCGCACGACGCCGAGCGCTTCTATTTGGACGGGCGCTGGGACTGGATCCCAAACGCCGCGCTGGCGCAGCCCGAAGCGGACGCATCGGCGCGCGTAACCGTTCCGTTTCACGCCCAGGCCGTCTCGGTAAGTTTCGGCGCTTCCGGCGACGAACCGATTCGTGTGCTCGTGACGCTCGACGGCGCGCCAATC
>JAKZUJ010000103.1:0-16706 GCA_047516685.1 Chloroflexota bacterium
ACGCGTAGGCATTCAGCACCGGTTCGTTGGAGACCGCGAGCAGGCGCGTATAGATGCGGATGAGTCCGCGCGTAAACGGCTCGGCGGGCAACGCATCCAAATCGTCGGTCTCCAGCGCAATCAGGTTATGCCGCGGAATCCGCGTGGCACTCGACGCCGCTTCCAGTGTCAGCCCAGCCTGATCCCGCGCCGCGCGAAGCATCGCACCCATGGTCGCCATGGTCGATTATCGCGCGGCACGCGGGTGCAAGGTCGAAACACTCAGGTCCGCTGGATGCTGAAGTCCGGCTGGGGCTTCAAGATGACTCCCAAACCGGTCAGAAGTTCATTCCCGTTCGCAATATCCACGAACTCGTTGAGAAACTGCTGCATCTCGGACCGCAGCTCTTCATTGGCGCTCGCCGTCTGGCCCTCATGCTCCGCCACCAGGGCATCCCGCCGGGATTCCAGCAGTTGCGTCAGACCTTCGCGCAGAATCGCGGCGATGAACTGGTCGGCGAATTCAGGAAAACCCAGCCGGATGAACGCTGTCAGGTCTGTCACGTCGTACTGAAATTGCACAGCCAGGTCTTCCGGTTCGGCTTCGGTCGGGAATATGAGAGTCACCGGCGCGATCCGGTCCGTCAGATTTATGAGCCGTCGTTCCGTCACCGGCTGCGGCCAGGTCCAAAACAAGCCTGGCCCCTGCACGACGCTCAGCGTGTCGGCGCTGGGATTCGCCGGCCCGTCAAACCCCTCGCCAAGGGCAAACACATTGGCGCTGGACGGAAAGGCCAACACCTCGTTCGGCGCCAGCAGAAGCGCGTCGTCGGCGGTCAGGCGGAATACCCCGGCGGCGAGAAATGCAACGGCCGCTGCCGCCGTACCGAACAGCAGAAGCCCCGGAACCGACAAGAGGGTGGGCAGACGGGGCCGCGCCGAAAGGTCGTAAGGCTTGGTCATCGATGCGATGTGCACCGAATTCCGCCGCGCATACAACCCCGGGATCAAGCGGTGCGGTGGCCGGCCAGCCTGGCGAAACTGGGCGGCCATGTCCGCGGCGAAGGCCTGCACGGCCGCCACGTCATAGTGCGCGGCCAGCCGCTTGAGCCGGTCAAACAGCGTCGCCAGCCGGAGCGCGCGTTGTCCGTCGATCCGCGCTCGTCCCCCCAGAAGATCGCCGATATCCGCCAGCAGCGAATCGGCGGCAGCCAGAAACGGCTCCGCGTCGTCCCGTACCTGCAATGCGGCGACCCGCAGCGTCGTCTCGGCGCCACGCGCCGCGGGACGAGCGGCTACCGCTCGGCGCGCCCGGCGGATCAGCCAGGCGGACGGCAGCAGGGAAATGAGCGCGGCCAGCGGCAAGCCGCCTACCGACCCGCCCGCGCTGCCGGCGAAGTCGGCGACCGCATTGCCCACAACCGGAAGGCCGCGAATTGGGAACGCCAGCAGACCCAATAACGCTGCAATGAAGAACGGCAACCCCGCCGCCCCGATGAGTTGCGCCCATTGCCGGACGCGCGCATTTCGGCGCAGGCCTCGCTGCCGCCGCAGGGCCTTGGATTCGATCTGCTCCACCAGCGAGGCGTCGCTCGGCAGCGATCCCACCCGCAGCGTGCGCGTGGCAACCAATGCCCGCGCGGCCACCTGCATGAGCCGGTGGCGGTCATGCGCGATCAGCATCGAGCCGTTCGGCCCCGCCGGAATCGGCACGTACTCCAGCGGGATCGCCGCGGGATCGGGCCCTTCGGTCGTCACTTTGTCGGTCCGAGTCTCAGCCCGCACTCACGCACCCTCCGGCATCACGGCCGTTGGCCCGGAGATGAACGCCGCGCCGGCGGCGGCGGCCAGCGCCGCCGCCCGCTGGCTTTCAAACCGACCAACGGCTATCGCGGTGGCGCCAATCGCCCCACTGGCGTGCGCGGCCCAGGCGGCCACCGTTCGGTCCGGCGGTTGCCCCGGCGCCGTGGCCAGCACACCCGGAGCCAGCGGCAGAACTCCGGCCGCGTGCAGATCGTCCCGCTGTGGCTCGAGCAGGGTGACGCCCCGCCGGCGAATCTCGTCCGCCAGGCGCTCGCCTTCATCCGCTCCGATTCGGGCGCGGCGTTCGTCGTACCAGCGCATGTCGGATTGCTGTCCTCGCGCATGCATGATGAGGGCCAGCCGCTGGGCGCTCAGAGCCGTCCCGCCGTCCCGCAGGTCCAGCACGAGAGACGGCTCGAATCTGTCCAGCGACGCGCGCAGCGCCGACCACACGCGCGGTCGGACCGGTGAGGCCGTGAGTCGAAGCGCGGCGGCCAGGCCAAAGAACGGCTGCTCCGGCCGGGGAACCGCGGCATCGCCGGCAGGTTCCACGAGATAAATCATCAACGCCGCGCGCGACAACAGCGACTGGCGGTCGCTGGCCGGTGTGCCAAACGCGCGGGCCACGGCACGGCCGGCCGCCAGGACCGGCGTCGTCATCGTGTTCGGCACGGCGTCAATGGCAATCCGCACGTCCGCCGCCGAATCGCCGGCCGCCAACTCCAGAACCCGGCCTTCGCGTAAACCACCCACCGGACCTTCGTAGATCACGCGCTCGGCATAGGCGCCCGCCAGCTTCGCCGTTTCCACCCGCCAGTCCGTTGGACGCAGCAACCGGCGGTAACGCGATTCATCAATTGGAATATCGATACGCACGCCGGCGGCGATCACGAGGCGCCGTCCTTCGGCACTACGCTCATGCGGCGCCTTCCGCAGCCGTGGCCGGCGCTGGCAGCGCCAGCCGCCACGGGTTGTGCATAGTCTCGTCTGCGACCCAGAAGCCAATGTGGGGCGGAATTGTGGACGGGTCCATTCCGCCGGCCAGCGCTTCGTAGACCTCGGCGGCTTCGTCCAGTCCTTCCGCCCGCGCCAGAACCGCGCCCAGCGCATACGCTGCCGTGTCGTTCTCCACCGCGCCCATGGCGCGCTCGACCCGGCCGAGTCCGGCGTGGGCGTCGGAAGTGACCAGCGGCGCCTGGGCCGGCGCCGCCGGCGCCCGATTGACCCGCCCGTCCAGATCCAGCGACCACCGCAGCCAGCGGCGGCCGGCCAGCAACCAGACGCCCGCCAGTGCCAGCGCCCAATGTCCGCCCGAGGCGATCACCAGAGCCAGCCCCAGCGCCAACTCCATCCAGACCGTCATTCGACGGCCGCGTCTCGGCGCCTCGGGTGGCGCCTCGCCGCCCGCCAGCCGGGCGTAGTCCACCGCCATCACGGCGGCTCGGGCGGCCAGCGGCGCCGAGAATTGCTGGCTCTGAGGTTGGATCAGCGCAATACACCAGCCCCAAAACTGCGGGCTGCGGGCCGGTGCCGTCTGCAAGATCGCCGCCGTCGATCGGTCGGCGCGCAGCACATAGCCATCACGGGTGGGCACCGCCCAACAGGCAAGGTTCATCATTGCGAACGAGCCGTCAGGTGCGTCAACGGATGCGGCTGCGAGCGCCGCGCGCCTAGCCGCCCGCGCAACCGGGCCAGCCGTCCCGCGGGCGGCTCCGCCTCTGGCGCGCCCGCTAATTCTCGGTAGAACCGGGCCGCGGCCGGCCAGCGCACGCGACTGCGCGCGTCCCGCTCCAGCCGCATCAGATCGCGCGGTTCATCGGGCTCGGCGGCGGCCCGCCAAAGATCGCGCAGCCGGGCCAATGACTCACCGTCACGTCCCACCGCGGTCGTGGGCAGGAGCTCGCCTACTTCCAGGATCGACCGGGCGCGCGCCCCAGTCCGCCGTCGAGCTACGGCGCGCCAGGCCTGCAGTAATCCCGGCAGGAATCCCAGCGGCACGGCCCAGGCCACCACCGCGTGAACCGGCTCGCGATTGATGAAAAGAAAAGCCAACAGCACACCGACCACGCCCAGTTCCAGCAGCCCAACCAGCAGCGCCAGCGGCCAACGCCGGCCCTGCCCGGCCATTCGCACCGCGTGCGAGAACAGATCGGCCTCCACGCGGGATCGAATCACTGCCAATTCGCCCATCGACATCGGCAGCCGGCTGTACAGCGCAATCTGAAACGGACCGGCGTCGGCGTCCAGACGCCCGTAGTCCGCGTCAACCAGTACCGCGCTCCCCGTGTCCGTGGGAACGACGAACGCGTCGATCAGTTGGGCGTTTGGATCGGAGTCCTGCACGGCGATACTGGGCTCCAGCAGCGCTGCGGGCTGTCACGATGACCGCGGCGCGAGTATCCGAGTGTATATCGCCGCCAAACCTGCAATCGGACTGAATGTCACCCGCGCGTGTGAAGATGTGGCCATGCCTTTCCGACGCTCCCAAACCTCCACCCTCGGATTCGACGTACTGGTCGTCGGCGCCGGCCATGCCGGTTGTGAGGCGGCCCTGGCGGCGGCGCGTATGGGCCGTCGCACCGCGCTGCTGAGCACCAACCTCGACACCATCGCCCAGATGCCCTGCAACCCGTCGATCGGTGGACCCGCCAAGGGCAATCTCGTCCGCGAAATCGACGCCCTCGGCGGCGAGATGGGCCGGAACACCGACCGCACCCAGCTTCAGATTCGCGAGCTCAACACCAGCAAAGGTCCGGCCGTCCGGGCCCTGCGCGCGCAGTGCGATAAGCACGCCTACGGCGACTACATGCGTCGCGTACTGCAAACGCAACCCAATCTGACCCTCCTGGAGACCCACGTCGACGGCCTCCTTCGGGAACCGGAACCGCTCAATGGAGCGCCCGCCTGGCGCGTGCGTGGCGTCCGCACCAGCACCGGCGACGAGATTCGCGCCCACGCCACCGTCGTAACCACCGGCACGTTCTTGCAGGGCCGGGTCATCATGGGCGACGACGAGTCCCCCGGCGGCCGCCGCGGCGAAGCGCCAGCCACCGCCCTGTCGCATGACCTGCGTCGGGCCGGCCTGGAACTTGGCCGCCTCAAGACCGGCACGCCGCCGCGCCTGGCCGCCGCCAGCATCGACTTCACCCGCACGCGCGTGCAGCCCGGCAGCGAGCGGCCCCTCTGGTTCAGCTTCGACCCGCCGCCCCGATCCGAGTGGTACGAAGTCCCGCCGGACCCGATCTATCCGCATGTCCCGACGCCCGGCTGGCGCACCCAGATGGCCTGCTACCAGGTGCACACCACGCCGAAGACCCACGCGCTCATCCGTGACAACCTGCACCGGGCGCCCATGTACAACGGCGCCATCACCGCCTCCGGCCCACGCTACTGCCCCTCGATCGAAGACAAGATCGTCCGCTTCGCGGGCAAGGACTCCCACTCCCTGTTCCTTGAACCGGAGGGCTTTCGCACCCACGAGGTCTACGTCCAGGGCGCCAACACCAGCCTGCCGGCCGACGTGCAACTGGCCATGCTCCGCACCATCCCCGGCCTGGAAGCCGCCGAAATGCTCCGCCCGGGCTACGCCGTGGAGTACGACTTCGTCCATCCCCGACAGCTTCGACGTTCCCTGGAAGTACGGAACGCTCGCAGCCTGTTCCTGGCCGGCCAGGTCAACGGCACCACCGGCTACGAAGAGGCGGCGGCGCAGGGTCTCATGGCCGGGATCAACGCCGCGCGCCTGTCGCTCGGCGAAGGCTCGGTTGAACTCGGCCGCGCGCAGGCCTACATCGGCGTGATGATTGACGACCTCGTCACCAGCGAACTGACCGAGCCCTACCGCCTGCACACCTCGCGCGCCGAGTACCGCCTGCTGCTACGCCACGACAGCGCCGACCGACGCCTTACGGAGATCGGGCACGGAATCGGCCTGGCCTCAGACCGGCGGCTGGCCCGCCTGCGGCAGCAGCGCGAACGCTCCGAGTCCACCCAGGCCTGGCTGCAACGCCTGCGCGTCCCCGCCACGCCCGAGGTCAACCGGCGCCTGCGCGATCTGGAATTGGCGCCGCTCCGTCAGACCATCCCCGGCATCGAAATGCTCGGCCGCACCGGCGTCACCTGCGACCTCATCGCCGAACTGGCCGGCGCTCCCCCGCCGCCGCCCGAAGCCGCCGCCCACGTTGAGTTCGAAGTCAAGTACGCCGGCTACATCCGCCAGCAGGAAGCGCAGCTCCGCCGCGCCGCCGCGATGGAGGACCGCGAAATCCCGTCCGACCTGACCTACCTCGACCTCCGCGCCCTCCGCACCGAAGCCCGCCACCGGCTCGAACGCTTCCGCCCGGCCACCGTCGGCCAGGCCGCCCGCCTGGAAGGCGTCACCCCCTCCGACATCGCCAGCCTGCTTGTCTACCTCAAGCGTCACGCCGCCGAACAGCAGGCGAGTTCTGGATAGCGACAATTCGGGCGCGCGTAGCGCATCCCCAGCTACGCATCCGCCTCCGGCCGCGCCCGCCGACGCCTGATCGCCCACACGCCCCGCCAGACCAGCACCGCAACCACCGCAAACGGCCCCGCCACGATCGCTACCACGATCGCGGCATTGGCCAAGAATCGCATTATGTCCAGCAGCAAGCCCACCGCGTCGCGCGCCGTTGACCCCGGACCAAACACCTCGCGCCCGGCCACGTCCTCGGGCAGCGCGGTCAGGAACGTCACCACGCGGTTGTCCACGCCGGCCCGGTCCTCGCCGGCGAACTCGATGTTCGTCTCGGTTTGGAACCGACCTTCGCCGCGATCGACCCGCGCCTCGTAGAAGACGCCCTGCCCGGAATTGGGCGACAGCCGCGGGAACTCCCACACCACCGTGCGCGTAGCGGCGTCGTAACGCCCGCCGCCCTCCGCGCGCACGAAGGTCATGCCGTCCGGCAGATGCTCGGTTAACCGAACCTCCCGCGCGTCGCCATTTCCGTGATTCTGAAAATTGATGAAATAGGTGGCGTCCCGTCCCAGCGGAACCGACGCGTCGCCCTCCTTGAAGACGCTCAGGTCCACAAAGAACGGCAGCGTCGCCTCGGCCCGGTCCTCCGCCGGTTCGCGCACCAGGCCGCCCGCCGTGATCGTCGCCGTCACTTGCATCGACGTGCCGTCGCCCTCCAGCCGCACCCGCGACCACACGTCTCGCGACGAGTTCGCGTCCAGCCGGTCAATCGACCAGACCACGCTGTGCGAGGCCGCCTCGTACACCCCCTGCGACGACGCCCACTCAAAGACCATCCCCTCCGCCAGCCGGTCCCGCACCACCACGTCGCGCAGGTCCACCGTGCCATGGTTCGCAATTATGATCGGCAGCTCGGTACTGCCGTGCATGGCGTACCCCTCCGGCTGAAACCGCTCGATCCGCAGGTCCGGCGCCGGGTGCAGCCGGACCGTGATCGTGGCCAGGTCGGTCTGATTCGTCAGCAGGTTCAGCTGCCCCTGCAACACCTCGATACGCGAGCGCACGTCCAGCAGTTCCCGCTGGACGTCCAGCGTGTCCTGCACCGTGCGCGCCGTCGCCAGGATGTCCAGCAGCTGTCGCTCGGCCGCCTCCGCCGTCCGCAGCCGCGCCTCCAGATCGGTGAACTCGGCCGTCACGTCGCGCCCGCCCACGTCCTCGAACACCACCTCGCTGCCCTGTTCGCGCACCAACGCCCGAACCTCGTCGAACCGATCCACCGGCACCCGCAGCGTCACCGTGCTGATCGACCTCGGATCGTCGTCTCGCACGTCCGCCGACGCCATAAACGCCTCGGGAATCCCGTCCACCAGCGCCTGCAAGCGCTCCACGGCGTCGTTCACGTCGCCCACCACGATCCCAATAGTGGCGTCACGGATTACCCGCCGCGCCGGCGCCACGGATCGAGCCTCCGTTGACACCTGCTTCATCGCAGCCGCCTCGACCGAAACCTCCCGTACCACGATCTGCGGCGCCGGCGCGGCCAGGACCTCGGCCTCCCGAACCACCCCCCGCTCCGCGGCCATCCCCATCGCCCCGGCCGTATCTCGCGACATGCGCACGCCTTCGACGGTCCTTTCAACCATCGCAGCTGGTGGCTCCGGGGTCATCGTGGCCGCGGGAGCAGCCATCGACTGCTTCTCGGACTCCCCGCCAAACGGAAACTCGCCACACGCCGCCAGGCCCAGGGCGCCGGCCAGCAGAACCACCAGCAACACTCGTTGTCGCCACAACATCACATGCTCCTTCCGCTGGAAGGTCGAACGGTAGCGTTCCGGAAAAAGCGCATTGGCGCCACACTAAGACAGTCCGCTTGCAAGACTATCGGTGCCGGCCAGAGTTCTTGGTAAGACAACGTCTACGCCTTTCAGGATGCCCCCTCAGAAATAACTACGTTGACCGGACGAGGATCGTTCCCTGCGACTTGGAGATTGATTGGGCAGGCCGCCGCCGGGTCTTGACGCCACGGGCCCAACGGGCGGCGGGGCCGCCGCTGCCAAGCGATCTGCTCGGGTCGCGCGTCTCTGGCGGGCTGGAGGATTCCAGGCGGCCGCGCGCCGTTCTAGCCCGCGCCGTTTTCCCCGTCGCGACCGTCCGCCAGCCGTGCCACTCGCAGCAGGTCCACGCCCTCGTCCATGCGCATGATGATCACTCCCGCCGCCGCCCGCTTGATCGGACGAACGCTCGACAGCCCGCAGCGCATCACCTGACCGTCCGAGGACACCAGCGCAATCTCCTCGTTCTCCACCAACAACGTGCGCGCGTCCGCCACGTTGCCGGTCTTCTCGTTCAGATTGATCGCCTTCAGCCCCTGCCCGCCGCGCCCCTGCGGCCGGAACTCGCCAAGGGCCACCTTCTTGCCGTAGCCGTTGGACGTCACCAGCAGCACGTAGCCATCGTCCTGCGTGAGGTCCATTGCGGATACCTCGTCGCCCTCCGCCAGGCGAATGGCGCGTACGCCTCCGCTGGTGCGGCCGCTCGCGCGAATCGCGTCCAGCGCAAAGCGAATCGACATCCCGTGGCGCGTAAAGAACATTGCGTGGGTCTCGTCCGTGGCCAGGCGTACCCAGACCAGTTCGTCGTCTTCGTCCAGGTCCATTGCCAGCAGGCCGTTCGTTCGGATCGACACGAACTGCGTCAGCGCGCTGCGTTTCACCTCGCCCTGCCGCGTCCCAAACACCAGGTAGTCGCCGGCCTCAAAGTTGGGGATCGCCAGCACCGCCGTCGCCCGCTCGCCCTGCTCGATCGCCAGCAGGTTGATCAGGTTGTGCCCTTGCGCGTCGCGGCCCTGTTCCGGGAGCTCGTAGGCCCGCAGTCGGTAGACCTTCCCCCTATTTGTGAAGAACAGCAGGTGGTCGTGCGTGTTGGCCACCAGGAAGTGCTCCACCACCCCACCGGTCTTGCTGCGAAAACCGCGGATGCCCTTGCCGCCCCGACCCTGCCGCCGGTAGGTGTTGGCCGGCACGCGCTTCACGTAGCCGCGCGAGGACATCGTGATCAGGCAGTCCTGGTCAGCCACCAGGTCTTCCTCGTTGAACGCGCCGGACGCCTCGCGCTGAATCTCCGTCAGGCGCTCGTTGCCGAAGCGCTGAACTATCGCGCGCGTCTCTTCGCGAATGATCCCCAGGATGCGGGTCTCGTCGGCCAGCGTCTCTTGCAGGTCCAGAATCTGCTCGCGCACTGCGTCCAGTTCGGCCAGAATCTGCTCGCGCTCCAGCCGCACCAGGCGGCGCAGTTGCATGTCCAGGATCGCGTTGGCCTGAATCTCGGACAGCCCTAACTCCTGCACCAGGCCGTTGCGGGCCATCTCCGTGTCGTCCGCCGCGCGGATGATCGCGATCACCCTGTCGATATCGCCCAGCGCGATCACATAGCCTTCCAGCAGGTGCTCGCGCGCCTGCGCCTTGCGCAGATCGAACTCGGTTCGGCGCCGCACCACCGTCTGCCGGTGGCGCACGAACTCTTCGACAAAGCGGCGCAACGGCAGCTGTTCCGGCTGGCCATCCACCAGCGCCAGGTTGTTAATGCTGAAGGTCGACTGCAGGGCCGTGTGCTTGTAGAGCTGATTCAGCACCGCCGCCGGCCGCGCGTCCCCACGCAGTTCCACCACCACGCGCATGCCGTGCCGGTCCGACTCGTCGCGGATATCGCGCACGCCCTCCACCACTTTGTCGCGCACCAGCCCCGCAATGCGTTCCACCAGCCTGGCTTTGTTCACCAGGTAGGGAATCTCTGACACCACCAGCGCCATCGTGGTGCCGCGTACTTCTTCCACGTTCACCACGGCGCGCACGCTGACCCGCCCGCGGCCCTGCGTGTAGGCCTGCTCGATACCCTCCGCGCCCACGATGATCCCGCCGGTCGGGAAATCCGGCCCGCGCACGAACCGCATCAGGTCGCGCGACGTTGCCTCCGGGTGCTCGATGTAGTGCTCAATGGCCCGTCCCACCTCGCGCAGGTTGTGCGGCGGGATGCTGGTCGCCATGCCCACGGCAATGCCGGTGGACCCGTTGATCAGCAGGTTCGGCGCCACCGACGGCAGCACCTCCGGCATCTCGGCCGTGCCGTCAAAGTTGTCCACAAAGTCCACGGTGTCACGATCGAGGTCGTCCAGCATCGCGGCCGCCAGCGGCGTCAGCCGCGTTTCCGTGTACCGCATGGCCGCCGCCGGATCGCCGTCCACCGACCCGAAGTTGCCCTGCCCGTCCACCAGCGGATAGCGAATCGAAAACGGCTGCGCCATCCGCACCAGCGCGTCGTACAGCGCCTGGTCGCCGTGCGGGTGGTACTTCCCCATCGTGTCGCCCACCACCCGCGCCGACTTCCGGTAGGCCGCGTTCGGCGTGGCCGAAATCTCGTCCATTGAGTACAGCAGGCGCCGATGCACCGGCTTCAGCCCGTCCCGCACATCGGGAATAGCGCGCGCGACGATGGTGCTCATCGCATAGTCGATGTACGAGGTCTCCATCTCCTCAACGATGTCGATCAATTCGATGGCTTCGTCGCTCCGGTCGTGGGTCACGTCCAGAAACTCCCCTCTCCTGAGTTAGTCCGCTGCTCGCTCTCCCTCCCGCGGTGGGAGAGGGTGGGCGCCTGCCCCGGCCTTGATCCGCGGGTGAGGGCCTTCCGGTGGAAGCGCCCCCCAAGTCGAGGTCCTGCTTCTGCCCCAGAACCATCCAAGGCTTGGAGCGCGGGTCGTCCCTGCTCAGCCGTCAATGCGACCAACCACCGTCGTCCATGCAATCGTCCTTTCGGCTCAGGCCTCGTCGTCCGGGCGCTGAAAGTCGCCGCTCGCCCCGCCCGTCTTTCGAACCAGCCGCACGTCGGCAATCCGCATGCCGCGGTCCACCGCCTTGCACATGTCGTACACCGCCAGCGCTGCGACGGAAACCGCCGTCAGCGCTTCCATCTCAACGCCCGTTCGACCCACCGTCCGCACGCTGGCCTCGATCACGAGGGAATCGTCACCGTCCGGCGTCAGCCCCACGTCCACCGCACTCAGCGGCAGCGGGTGACAGAGCGGAATCAGGTCGGACGTTCGCTTGGCCGCCATCAGGCCGGCCAGCCGCGCCACGCCCAGCACATCGCCCTTCGGCAGGTCCGAGGCTTCGCCGGCCCTCTGCTCGCGAATCATCGCCAGCGTCGCCGGCTGCATCAGCACGCGACCCCGCGCCACCGCACGTCGGTCCGTCTCCGGCTTAGCCGACACGTCCACCATCCGCGCGGACCCATCCGCGTCAAAATGCGTAAACGAAGGCCCAGCCAATCCGGTGGTTAAGTCCCTGTGCGCCAGAAGTAACGTCCTGCTCCCATTCTACCGCGCTGGCCCCTTGCGCCGGCATGCTGCGTGGGCAGTTTCATATAGACTAGTCTTGAGTCTAGTCAGTTGAGTGTGAGACTGAACCGAACCCGGAGGAATACATGGGCAACGTCTGGCAAGTACAGGAGGCCAAGGCACGTTTTAGCGAGCTCCTTGCGACTAGCCTCGCCGAAGGGCCGCAGATCGTGACGAAGCGAGGCGTCGAGGCAGCGGTGCTCGTCCCGATTGACCAGTGGCGCCGGCTGGAGCGCATGACGCGACCCACGCTCAAGGAATTACTGCTCGCGCCCGAGCCGCGCACTGAAGCACTCACACCGCCGCGCCAACAACTCCGACGCCGCGCCGCCCCGCAATTCGACTAGCGCGTGTACCTCCTCGATACAAACGTCGTCTCCGAATTGCGTCGCCCGCGGCCAAGTCCGGCTGTGCTGGAATGGATTCAGCGTGTGCCGGCCGATCACCTCTATCTGTCTGCCGTCACGATTGGCGAGATTCAGGCCGGTATCGAAGTCACCCGCCAGCAGGACGCCGCCAAGGCGGAACAACTGGAATGGTGGCTCGACCGCGTACTCGCGACCTATGAAGTCCTTGCAGTGGACGCCGCCGCCTTTCGGGTCTGGGCCGGGCTGATGCACCGACAATCAGACAGCCTGATGCAGGACGCCCTCATCGCCGCCGTCGCCACCGTCCACCGCCTAACCGTCGTCACCCGCAACATCCGAGACTTTCAGCACTTCAGCATCCCTACCCTCAACCCCTTCACCGACCGCCCAACCCTCCCCACCCGTCCACTGGACCTCTGAAGTTCCTGATCGACACCGCCGGATAACCGCAACCGCCGTTCAGACCTGAGCCCCGGCCCACACTGCCCCGCGGCCGCCCTCAGTTCGCCAGACCCCGGCCCACCCGTGGCACGATGACGCACGAACACGTAGCGGCATCCAGGAATCATGACATGCCGGCTCGACGCTCCAGCCGTGAGGCGGCTCTCGAATTCAACGCCCACAAGCTCGACGCCCAATTCGCCGCCAACCTGGAGCGCATGGCGTTGCCGCCAATCAGAACCGTCGCACCATGAATCCGGTCGTGACGGAGCAGTCCGCCGCCAGTCGAACCCTATTCACGAGCGCAGACCGGCAATGACGTTTAGCGACGAAGACATCAGCCGTCGCCTGCGGTTGGGCGAAGACAGCGACTGGGAGTTCAAGCAGGTCGAGTTCGCTGGCGACCGACCCCAAAGCCCGCAACGCGCCGACCTGGCGGATGAGATCGCGGCGTTCGCCAATGCGGATGGCGGCGCCCTGCTCTGCGGTGTCACCGACGAGGGCGAAGTGCAAGGCATGACGCGTGCGCAACTCAGCGCGTTGGATGCCTTTGTGGTCGAGATCAGTTCCGACGCCATTGAGCCGCCCGTTCGCATCCGCACCCAGCACATGCAGCGTGAAGATGGCAAGCCGTTGCTGATCGTCGACGTTCCGTCGGGCGATTCCCCGCATGAGCGATCCGGTCATCGCTATATCCGCGTCGGCGGCACGAAGCGAAGAATGACCGGCGACGAGTGGCTGCGCTTGGCGCAACGCCGGGTAAAGGCGCGCTTCCGATCGTTTGACGAGCAGACCGTTCCAAACACCGGATTCAACACCCTGGACGAGTCCCTGTGGCGACCTCTGTTGAGCGCCGAAGGGGCCGCCGAACCCGAGGCGGCGCTTGGCAGGCTGGCGCTCCTGGCCAGCGATGAGGCTGGAATCCCGCGCGCCACGGTCGCCGGCGTCTTGTTGTGCACCCAGGATCCCCAGCAGTGGCTGCCAAACGCCGGCGTGACCGCTACCCGCTATCGGGGAAACGACCGTGCGTCCGGCCAGATCGACGCCCAGGAGATCGGCGGCCCGCTGAATCAGCAGATCGCCCAGGCCGTTGCCTTCGCACTACGCAATATGCAGGTTGCCGCCCGCAAGGCCCCGGGGCGCGTTGACCTTCCGCAGTACAGCCACGGGGCGCTGTTTGAGGCTGTCGTCAACGCCGTGGTGCATCGCGACTATTCGATACGTGGCAGCAAGACTCGGCTCTCGATGTTTGCCGACCGCCTGGAAATTCAGTCCCCCGGCTCGCTGCCCAACAACCTCACCGTGGAGAGCATGGAAACTCGCCAAGTCACACGCAACGAAGCGTTGACCTCAATATTGGCGCGAGTGCCGGTTGGAGGTATCCGGGGATCGGAGGACCGGCAGTATTTCATGGAACGCCGCGGCGACGGAGTGCCCATCATTCGGCGTGAAACGTGGGAACTTTGCGGCAAGCTGCACAAGTATCAGGTCATCGACGATTCCGAAGTCCGCCTCACCATCCCCGCGGCAACCCAGGAACACAGCCCCGCCAGCGCCGTCATCACCGTGCGGGCCGCCAATCAGCCCCTGCCCGGCGCCGATGTACTCACGCTATTCCCAAACAAGACCTGGAAACGTTCGACCACAAACGATGACGGCGAGGCGACGGTCGAGTTGTACACGTCCCACCTCCCAATGACCGTGTTTGCCGCCGCTCCCCAACACGCGGCGCGCCTGGAACGCGAATGGACCCCTGGCCAGGGCGCGCTCAGGCTCGATATGCGGCCCTTGCCGGATGGCGGCAGCATCATCTTCCCCGAGGCGGTCGGCCACTTGCCCACGCTCAAGGGCCGCCTGAATCCAATACGCGATACCAGCGACCGAACGTATCTTTACGCCTCAAACATCGCGATCAACCAGGGCAAGCCGCAACCAGTCCACTTCGCCCCCGGCGAAGAGCTGCGCCTGACCGACGCCGATGGCCACGAGGCGCTGATCCGGATCCTGGACGTCGTAGGACGCTCAGCCCTCATCGAATACCGCGTGGCGCCCAGGACATGAACTACGGAGGCGCTACCGATTGCAAGCCCGCGGGTTGTGGGCAGGCGGCGGACACGCTGACAAACCTACGCCCCAACGTCAGGCCGGGACCCCGAGGCTGGACACCCCAAGTCCTGGCCAACCTGGATCGCCTGAGCGTTGGCACCTGTCCGCCCAGGGCCGTGGCGGTTCCGGCACGCCCCCTAGAATGGGCAACCGACAGACCGAAGCGCGGGACGTGGACGCCCACCCCAACGCGAAGCCGAAGCAAACGACGCAGCCAGACCTCAAAACGCTGCTGCTCGCGCCCCAGACTCGCACCGAAACCCTCACACCAGCGCGCCGCCCACTCCCCCGGCGTCCGCCACCCCGGCTGGAGTAACTGATGGACGGCAAGCGCTTCATTCGCTCCATCCGCCTTCAGAACATCCTCTCCTTCGGCCCGGACACCCCCGAATTCCAGTTGGAACCGCTCAACGTCCTCATCGGCCCCAACGCCTCCGGCAAGTCCAACCTGATCGAAGCCCTCTCGCTGCTCGCCGCCGCGCCCCGAGACCTGCAGCAGCCGATTCGCGAGGGCGGAGGCGTTCACGAATGGCCTTGGAAAGGCATTGAGCAACTGGGGACGGCAATGCTGGATGTGACCGTCGAATACCCCAAGGCCGAGATGCCGCTCAGGTATCGCCTTTCCTTCAAGGAGGCCGGATGGCGTTTCGATCTCCAAGACGAAGCCGTTGAAAACCAACGGCCGCTGCCGGGCAACACAGATCCATGTTTCTATTACCGCTATCAGGAGGGCCGCCCGGTCCTCAACGTCTTCACCGACGCCGACACGACCAGATCCTCGCGGCGTCTCTTGCGGGATGATGTAAAACCCGACCAGTCCATCCTGTCACAGCGGCGCGACCCTGATAGCTACCCCGAGTTGACATACCTAGCGGACCAGTTCGAAGATATGAAGTTCTACCGCGAGTTGAGCCTCGGGCCCCTCACACCGCCCCGCCGGCCGCAGAGGTCGGATCTGCCGAAGGACTTCCTGTTGGAAGACGCCTCCAATCTCGGGGTGGTGCTCAGCGACTTGCTAAATCGGCCTTACGTAAGGTCCCGGATACTGAATTGCGCACGAAACTTCTATCAAGCAGTCGAAGATATCCGTATCGACTTCACGGGTGGCCAGGTACAGCTATTTTTTCACGAAGCAGACCTACGGCATTCCGTTCCTGCTACCCGTCTCTCCGACGGAACCCTCCGCTACCTTTGCCTGCTTGCGATCCTCTGCCACCCCAACCCACCACCCGTTATCTGCATCGAGGAGCCTGAACTCGGACTCCATCCCGACATTATCCCGGAGGTCGCCAGACTTCTGGTCGAAGCCTCCACCCGCACCCAACTCTTCGTCACCACCCACTCCGACATCCTCGTAGACGCCCTCTCGGACACCCCCGAAGCCATAATCGTCTGCGAAAAGTCCGACGGCGCTACTCGACTCCAACGACTCAACGCGCAGGAACTCAAACCCTGGCTTGAGAAGTATCGGCTCGGCGAGCTCTGGACCAGCGGCCACCTCGGCGGCAACCGCTGGTGAGTCTGAAGCTCATCGTTGAAGGTGGCGGCGACAGAAAATCAAGGTCTGCAAATAGGGACTGCCGCCAAGCGTTCGGGAGATTTCTCGAAAGGGCCGGCTTGGCTGGCCGGATGCCAACCATTGAGGCGGCCGGTGGCCGCAAGCAGGCATACGACGCCTTCAAGACAGCACACGAGAGGGACCAACGAATCGCAGTGCTGCTTGTGGACGCTGAAGCACCGGTTACGGGTTCAGACTCGTGGGCGCACCTTCAGACGCGCGACGGCTGGAACCGCCCGACCAGTGCTACGGACGACCAATGCCATTTGATGGTGCAGATCATGGAGTCATGGTTCCTCGCTGACCGCGAAGCGCTCCAGGATTTCTACGGCGCTGGCTTTCGGCCGCAGGCGCTGCCGGGAAACCCGAAGATCGAACAGGTCCCAAAGCAAGACGTGCTCAACGGCCTCGAACGCGCCGCCCAGAGCACGCGACAACGCGGCTACAGTAAGGGCAACCACAGCTTTAGCATCCTGGCCACGCTCGACCCAACCAAAGTCACAGCCGCGTCTCCCTACGCCAAGAGGTTCATCCAGGCCCTCCTCGCTCTCTCGTAAGCCAGCGCCCGCAACCGCTCTTCCCCAGCCACGAATCACTACTCCCTCTCCCAGCCACTGGCGA
>JAKZUJ010000104.1:0-7753 GCA_047516685.1 Chloroflexota bacterium
CCGCCGCGCGGCGAGTCGAAGCCGCCCACCGCGAACCGAGCGACCCGCCAGCCGTAGCGTGCCTTCAGATCGCCCCAGGCGCCGGATTGCAACAGATTGGCATCCGTGTGCACGGACGCCAGCCGGTTCCACTGACAGGCGTCCGACACCGGCCATCCCGTGGGCACAGCTATGTCCGTGTCGCCGTGTGCAAAGCCACGGCGCCCAGCCCGAGGCGGCGCACATGCACGTCGGCAAATCCGGCCTCTTCGATCAGAGCCGTCAATGCCTCCGCGCTCATGAACTCGTCAACCGAACGCGGTAGCCACGAATAGGCGTCGGCATGGCGGCTGATCATGCGTCCCAGCAAGGGCACCCAGCGGTTGAAATAGAGGCGGAACAACGCACGGAGCAGCGGCTGGCGCATTGGCGTCATTTCCAGGATCACCAGCCGCCCGCCGCTCCGCAGCACACGCGACATGGCCGCGAAGGCCTCCGGCAAATCATCCACGTTCCGCAGGACGAACGCGCTGACAACCGCGTCCACCGATCCCTCGGCGAGAGGCGGGTGCAGCGCATCGCCCAACACGAACCAGGCACGGTCGGCTTCCCGGACAGTCGCAGCCCGTTGCCGCGCGATCTTGAGCATGGCGCCCGCGAAGTCCAGACCGACGATGCGGGGCCTGGAACCCTGGCCGCGTGCCAGCGCAAGCGCCAGATCGCCGGTTCCTGTTCCCACGTCCAGGACCACGCGCGGCTCGACCGCTAGCGCCTCGCGCACGGCACGACGGCGCCAGCCGTGATCCATGCCAAGGCTGATGAGGCGATTGAGCAAGTCATAGCGCGGCGCGATCGCGTCGAACATTGGCCGCACCCAGGAGGCCTTGCGCTCTGGCACGGCGTCAGCCGCGGGCCTACGAGTGTCGATCCGTCGAGTACGTGACAAGATCGGCCAGGGTGTCGAATGCCGGGTTGGAGGGCAACCGCGCAAGCGCTCGCCGCGCCCGCCCGGCAAATTCCTCGGCCACCTCCCGAGCCGCATCCACGGCGCCGGCCGCTTGCAGCGCCTCAATGGCCTCGGCGGCCTCCGCGTCGGATAGTCCCTCGCCGTCAGCGAGGCGCCGCAGGGCTGGGATTGGTGAGGCGGCGCGATCCAGGTATTCGACGATGGGCAGGGTCAGCAAACCGGCGCGCAGATCGCCGCCCACCGGCTTGCCGGTTTCGTGCGAATCGCCCGCAATGTCCAGCACGTCATCCGTCACCTGAAATGCCATGCCCAGCGTCCATCCGAAGTCATGCAGGGCCTCGGCATCGTCCCCATCCACCTCGGCCAGCACGCCGGTGGCGTCGCAGGCCAGGGCGATCAGCGCGGCAGTCTTGCCGCCTATCTTTTGCAGATACTGAAGCCGCGTCTTGTCCGGGTCCCCGTCAAAGGACGGCAAGACGAATTCGCTGCGAGACATCACGTGAATGGTGTCCGCGAACTGCCGCACGATCTTGGGTCGGTTCAGCCGGGCCACCAGGTCCGCCGATGTGGCGAACAGATAGTCGCCGGCAAGGACAGCGACCTTGGTGGACCAAGCCGTATGCACCGAAGGACGCCCGCGGCGCGAGTCCGCCTCATCCACAATGTCGTCATGCACCAGCGTGGCGCTGTGCAGCACTTCGGTCCCGGCGGCCAACAGAACGACATCCTCGATATCCACGGCGTAGGCCTGCCCGATCAGCAACGCAATTGCTGGACGTAGCCGCTTTCCGGGGCCACCCAGGACCGCTGCCAGCACGCTCTGCAGGAGCGGAACTTCACTGTCCGCCACGCAGCGGTCGAGCACCACCTCGACCCGCGACTGCTCCGCTTGCACAGGCGCGAGGATGGCCGCCAGATCACGGGGCGGCGTTTGTCTTGTCACTACTTGGGAGCGCACCGAAAAAGCTCGCGCGCGTTTCGCGTGGTGCTTGCGCGCAGCGAGGATACCGAGACATCTCGCATCGCCGCGACCACGGCTGCCGTGTGCGCCAGATAGGCCGGCTCGTTGCGGCGGCCGCGCATTGGCGTCGGCGCCAAATAGGGCGCGTCGGTCTCGATCAGGAGCCGGTCGGACGGAATCGCCGCCGCCGTTGCGCGCACGTCGGCGGCGCGCTTGAACGTAACGATGCCGGAGATGGAGATGTGCAAACCCATCTCCACGAATCGTCCGACTGTTTCGGGCGGTCCCGTGAAGCTGTGCATCACGCCACCCGCCGGGCCCAGCTCCTCCCGCAGCACACGTTCAACCTCGTCCAGGCTGTCGCGTTGATGCACCACGATCGGCAGATTCAGGTCAGTGGCCAGCCGACAATGGGCGCGGAACGCGTATTCCTGCAGCGCTGGCGGCTGATGTTCGTGGTGGAAGTCCAGTCCGGTTTCGCCGATCGCCCTGACGTTGTCGGCCCGGGCCAGCGCACGCAGAGTCTCAACGGTTGCCTCATCGAACCCGTCGCAGTCGTGCGGATGGACGCCCACGGTCGCGTACCAGCCCTCAACGCTTTCGCAGATCTCAGTCGCTCGTGCGCTCGTGGTCAGATCGGTCGCCACCACAAGCGCCTCGGTAACACCGGCGGATTGGGCGCGCGCGTGCACGGCGTTGAGGTCGTCGGCGAAGCCCGGATCGGCCAGATGGGCGTGACTATCGAACAGCCGGACTATCCGTCCAGGCGCGGGAACAGCGGCGGGCCGCCGGGGACATGCTGGCCGGCTTCGATCACCCCGGCCTCGCCTCCCCAAACCGCCGAGCGTCCAGTGATTCCCAACTGCGCTTCAATCGCGTTCGCCGTTCCCGGCATTACCGGACGGATCATTGTCGCGATGCGCGGCAGCGCGTCCATGAGCATGGCCAGCACCGTGTGCAGCCGCGAACGCTGCGCCTCATCCCGTGCCAGCCGCCAGGGTTCGGTCCGTTCGATGTACCGGTTCACCGCCGTGATGTAGCGCCAGACGGCGGCTAACGCCAGGTGAAAGCGCCAGCCCTCGAACTGGTGGGCGGCAAGTTCCCAGGCCGTCTGCTCCGCCGCGCGAAGTTCCGACTCCTGGCTCGTCAGGTCCGTAAGCGCGGGCGCTACCCCATCCAGATAACGGTGCAGCATGGACGTGCTGCGCAGCACCAGATTGCCCAGGTCGTTGCCCAGATCGTGCTGATAGCGTCGCGCCATGCCTTCCCACGTAAAGTCGCCGTCACGCTCGTAGGCGACCTCGCGCAGCAGGAAATATCGCAGCGCATCCGAGCCGAACCGTTCGACAACCTCGGCCGGTCGCACCACGTGACCGCCGCTTTGGCTCAACTCCTCGCCGGCAAAGTTGACCCAGCCGTGCACGCAGACTTGCCGCGGCACTTCCACGCCGGCGGCCATGAGCATGGCGGGCCAGTAGATCGCGTGAAAGCGCACGATGTCTTTGCCCACCACGTGCGCGTCCGCCGGCCAGCGCTGCTCGAACAGGTCGCTGCCCCCGGGCTGGCCGAAGCCGATTCCGGTGATGTAGTTGATCAGCGCGTCGAACCAGACGTAGATCACGTGGCAGGAATCGTTCGGCAGCGGCAGGCCCCAATTGCCGCCGGCCCGCGAGATGCTGAAGTCCTTCAGCCCCTGCCGCAGGAATCCCAACATCTCGTTGCGCCGCGTTTCCGGCCAGACGAAGTCCGGGCGCTGTTCATAAAGCTCCAGCAGCGGCTCCTGGTATCGCGACAGGGCAAAGAAGTAGTTGTCCTCCTCCACCCACTCAGGCGGCACGCGGTGGACCGGGCAGCACGCGTCCACAAGTTCCTCGTCGCCGTAGAAGGCTTCGCAGCGAACGCAGTACCAGCCCTCATACCGCCCCTTGTAGATAGCGCCGCTGTCGAAGACGCGTTTGTAGAACTCACGCACCGTCTGCAGATGCCGAGGTTCGGTGGTGCGAACAAAGTCGTCGAACTCCACGCCCACCAGATCCCAGGCCGCCTTGTAACGCGTCGCCGCCTGATCCACGTAGGTCTGGGTGTCGATGCCCTCCTGCCGGGCCGAACGGCTGACCCGCTGGCTGTTCTCGTCCAGCCCGCCCAGCAGAAAAACGTCCTGGCCGCGGAGCCGGCGATAGCGGGCCATGGCGTCGGCCGTGATCATCTCGAACGAATGCCCCACGTGCGGCTCACCGCTGGGGTAAGGGATGGAAGTGGTCAGGTAGTAGCGGGACACAGCGCGATCAGTGGGTGTGGGCGTGCAGCGCGCGATTCTACGCGCTGCCGCCTGCCGGCCCGCGCAACTCGCGCGCGATTAGGTAAACATCTTCCCGGGAGAGTTCCAAGGCCCGCGCCACGGCCCCGGCCGCCTTGGCCGGACGCACTCCGGCCTCCAGATGGCTTCGCAACTGCTCCTCCACCGTCGCCCGATCGACCTCGGGCGCCTCAGCCACGCCGCCAACGTCGATCACGAGCGTCAGCTCGCCGCGCGCGCCCACGACCGCCACGTAGTTGGCAATGTCCGCCAGCGTTGACTCGCGGATCTCCTCGTAGAGCTTGGTCAGTTCCCGGCACATCGCCGCTGGCACGTCACCCAGCCACGCCTCCAGTTCGGCCAGGCGTTCCGCCGCGCCGTGCGGAGGCAGGTAGATCACCAGCGTGCGCGCCGTATCCGCCGAGCGGCGCACCAGACGCTCCCGCCGAACCCGCCGCTCCGGCAGAAAGGCCAGAAATGCCACCGGCTGGCGAGCGAACGACACGACGGATAGCGCCGTGGTCAGCGCGGACGGCCCGGGCACCGGGACGATCGGCAACCCCTCGGCTCTGACGCGAAACAGAAGATCAGGTCCCGGATCCGAGACGCCGGGCGTCCCCGCGTCCACGATCAGCGCCGCATCCCCGGCCCGCAGCCTCTCGATGATCGCGTCCTCACGGCTCTCGGGGCTGTCCTCGCGGTAGGTGATGACCTTCGGGGTGCAACCCAGGTGCCCCAGTAGCTTCCGGGCGCGCTGCGGGTCCTCCACGACCACGACCTCCACCGAGCGAAGTACCCGGGCCGCCCGAAAGGTCAGGTCTTCCAGATTGCCGATAGGGGTCGCGACGACGAAGAGCGTTCCCATGCGAAGAGTCTACGCAGCGCCGCGGGCCGCCATGGCAAAGGGCCGGCCTGGGCGATAGGTCCAGGCCGGCCCTTCTTCAGCCTTTTGGCTACTTGGGCATCGCCTTGATCGCGTTGTACGCCGGACGCGGCGACAGATCGGGGCGCACGATTCCAAACGCCCATTTCTCGTCGGTGTTGGGCACGACTTCCTGGAAGTTCAGGTTCCAGATGATCATGTGCGTGACGTAGGACGACTCGGCCCGAACCTTTGCGAAGGAGCGCGCCAGGAAAGTCGCCTGATCGGCTTCCGAGTTACAGGCTGCGTACTCGTAACCGCCAGCCGGCGCGGCAGGCCCGCCGGGGCCGTCAATCGTGGCCCACCCGAACTCCGTGAACCAGACCGTCTTCTCCGGGTGCCCGCGTGCCGCCATCAAGTTGTACAACTCCTTGTAGCGGTCGAAGAAGAAACTGGCGTGCGTGGACCAGCCGCCGCCACACTTGGCGTTGCTGTTGTGCGCGGCGCCAATCCAGTCGTCCGGCGCATTGGCGCCGCCATTGGGATGCACACCCAGCGCTTCGAAGTAGTTGAAAACCTCGCCGTTGTTGTAGTCGAAGACGCGCTGCAAGTAGACCGCGTCATCAATGGCGATCGTGTTGCTGAACACGCCGGTCGGCGTCGGCGCGCCGAGCACAACAATGGCGTTGGGGTCCGACTCCTTCACCCCCCGATAGCCGTTCTTCGTCAGCTCGACGAACTGACCGTAGGAGGCATTAGAGAAGGTTCCCCACTCCAGCGAGAGGTTCTCCTCGTTCCAGATTTCGTAAGCCTGCACGCGGCCCTTGTAGCGGGCCGCGATTTCGCGCATGAAGTCGCGCAGCTTGACCGGGTCGGCCGGACGCCCATGCGTGGTGCCCTTCTTGCTTTCCTCGGCCTTATAGAAATCCGGCGACTTCACGACGCTCAACAGGATGTTCAGCCCCTTGCCTCGCATGGTGTTCACCAGGCGATCCGTGGCCGCCCAGTTGAAGACGCCGGGCTGGTTCTCAACTTCCTGCCAGGGAATCTGCTGCTTGACCCAGTTCAACCCGGCGCCCTTCGCCAAGTCCGCCAACTGCCCGTCGTTGGAGCGGCGGAATTCACCCTGGATGCCGAATCCGGTCAGCCCGCGAGACAGGATGCGCGGCGCGGGTATGGAACTCACGGGCGAAGGCCTGGTGGTAACCGTGGGCTGGGGAGGCGCGGTTGGCGTCGGCGCGGCCGTTGGGGTCGGCCTGGGCGTGGGCGCGGTCGTTTGAGTCGGCCTGGGCGTGGGCGCCACCGGAGCAACGCCTCCGGCCTGGCTGGCCGTAATCGGCGACTTGGCCGCGTCGGGAATGAGCACGTTGCTCAGCTTCTTGACCTTATCCGGAACGTTCTGTCGGCCGACATTCCCCAGCGAGGTGCCGGGCGCGGGAACGTCCCAGATCTCGAACACGATCCGCTGGGCGCGCAGCAACTGCAGACCCCGAGGGTTGCCGCTGACCTCGCGTTCCTCGTAGCTGATCGGCAGCCCGTAGAGGTTCAGCCAGTCGGGATCGGCCAGAAATTCCGCTTTGATCTTGGGATTGGCGTCCAGCAGCGCCAGATGGTTCTGGACGATGACCGAGAAGTCCGTGACGCCTTGATCCTCGGGCAGGGTCTGGTGCGGCGGGACATTCGGGAGAACAATCCGCGGATACCGATTAGCCATCGCGTCGAGGGTGTTGAACCAGTTCATCCTGCGGTTGCTGGAGTCCCATTGCAGGATCACCTTCTGGAAGGCCTGCAAGGTAAACGGGCCCTCAACCCAGCGCCCGCTGATGGGATATCCGAGCGCCTGGAGGTCCTTGTCGCGTACGAAGTCCCACATCGGGACGCCGCCGGCATTGGTTACCGCGTAGCCGTCATCGTCGCGACTCGGCGTATCGCCGCCGGTGGCGGTGAAGAGGCATCCATCGGTCAGTGGAATCCCGTCACAGTCGAAGGCCTGGACCGGAGCGGCCAGCGCGAACACGACCATGGCAACGACCAGACCAAGAACCAGCTTTCGCATCTCAACTCCCCGGGGCATTCACGCGCGGCACACGGCGCAGCGACACGCCGTTACAACAGTCAACGATAGCGCCGCCAGTCTGTGACGCGAAGCCGCCAGGCGCAAGGCCAGACGCCCGCCCGGCCGAGCCTGATGGGTGCTCCCCAACTGTGCCGCCGGCCTGGCCCTCAGGCGAGCCGCGTGACCGAGACGTAATAGGCGCCCGCAAGCTTGTCGCCCGCCTCGTCAAGCCACCAGGTCTTGAGCTTCGTCGGGCCGGCGGACAGGTCGAGTGCAAAGGTCGCGCATCGATCATCCGGCCCCACGGCGGCTTCGGCCTCGAAGTCGCCAACCTTCATCCAGGCACGCTCGACCGGCAGCGCCCTGCCCGCCGGGAGTGACCCGTCAACCCCGTGCATCTCGGGAGCGGGCGCCGAAATTGGCAGGCCGGATTCCTCCGGCCATCGGTAGAGCGAGAACCTGTAGGCGCCTTCCCGCTCGACCCATAGGCGCCACGTGCCGCTGTCCATGACACAGCCGCGGACGCCGCTGGGGTTATCGCAGTAAACGTAGGCCCAGTCGCAACTGGACAGCCGCGCCGGGTTCTCCTCTTCCGAGCCGATCGTGATCGGGTGGTACGTGCCGAGATTCCC
>JAKZUJ010000105.1:0-10359 GCA_047516685.1 Chloroflexota bacterium
GAAGAGTTGATCGGCCTGTGCATCGCCGACGCCGGCGGTGAAATCCCGGCCCAGTTCGCCGAGTACAAAGACCGCCCTGGCTGCACTCCGTACCTCACCGCCATCCAAAAAGGTGGCGACTACGTAGCCCGCAAGCGGTAACGGCTAGGCCAAAAACTCCTCCAGGCGCACCGTCCGCTGCTCGTCGCCGCTGCGCACCCCCGCCGCCACGATGCGGATTGAGTTCAGATTGTCGCGGCTGGAAGTCAGCGGCTCGCGGTCTTCGTTCAGCGCTGCCATCAGCTCGCCCATGCTGCCGCCAAAGGCTTCCGGGAACCACGCGCCCTCGATCGGGAAACGAACGCGCCGCTCGTGTTCGGCACGCTGCGTGACCTCCACCCACTGCGGCGTCCCAGTAATCGAGCCGTTGGCGCCGTCGATGTGCCAGAACTCAGTGAAGGCGGCGCGACTCTGGATGATGTTGTTGAAATGGTCGATGGCTGTCAGGTCACCGCTGTCGAAGTGCATCGCCAGCGTGTGACTCAGCGGCGACACCGCGTTCTGACCCTGCATCATCGCCGCCGTGGTGCTCACCGCGTCCGGTGTGCGCCCGGAAAAGTGCCGGATCAGGTCCACGAAGTGAACGCCGTGGTCCACGACGTTGAAGTTCACGACATCACGCCACCACTTGTCGGGCTGGTCCTGGTACGAGCGGCGCACGTGCGCCACGCTGAACAGCGGACCGCAAACACCGAGATTGATCAGGCGCTTGATCGCCGCGTGGGCCGGGGCCCAGCGTGCCTGCTGATTGATCATCAGCGTGACCCCGGCGTCATGAGCGGACTTCGCCATCGAAACCGCGTCCTCCCAGGTCATCGCGAAGGGCTTCTGCGACAGGATCGGCTTGCCGGCCTCCAGTAGCGCCGGCCACAGCTTGAGACGCGCGTGCGGATGGACCGCCAGGTCGATCACCTCCACCTGCGGGTTGTCCAGCACAACCGCTGGATCTGTGCCGGCCGCCTCAATCCCCCAGCGCGCGCGGGTGGCCTCCACGGCGGCTGCGTCGATGTCGCTGCAGGCCACAACCTCATAGCCAAAATCTCGATAGGCGGGCAGGTGCGCGCCGTTGGCGATGCCGCCGCAACCGATCAGGCCGATCCGGTAGTGACGGCCGCTCGGCGGCTGCGGCCGGTAATCGTCAGGAGTGAGTCGCAAGTCGTCCAGATTCATGTCCACCGCCCTGGCAGCGATTGACGAGAGAATGCCACGCCCGCTGAACTTCACATTCCGTGAAAGTCAACCTCGGTCTTCCCAACCGGGCATCATTGGGCGCACTGGCGGCGAACGTGGCAAATCGAGGTGACGGCTTGATCACGAACCGGACAGATCGGCGCATGACCGACGCCGGATATCAGGGCTCGCACCGCGCCTACGACTCCGTGGTGCTGCCCGACGTGTCCATCCCGGCCCGAGACGGCGTTCAACTGGCCGCCGACGTTTACCTTCCGGCTCTGAACGGACGCCCGCTTGACGCGAAGTTCCCCGCCATCGTCGAGCGCACGCCCTACCTCAAGGACTCGGTTCGCTACGCCCGGCGCGGGCATTGGTACGCGCGCCGGGGCTACGCCGTCGTCCTGAACGACGTGCGTGGGCGCGGCCGTTCCGGCGGCCAGTGGTATCCCTTTGCCAAGGAAGCGCCTGACGGCTACGACGCCGTTGAATGGGTGGCGGTGCAACCCTGGTGTAACGGCCGCGTGGGCACCATGGGCGCGTCCTACGCCGGGTCCGACCAGAGCGCCCTCGCCACCCTCAACCCGCCGCATCTGCGCGCGCAGGTCGTTGGCCAGGGAACCAGCAACTACCTGATCTCGTCCATGCGTCAGGGCGGCGCCCTGGAACAACGCTTTATCAGCTACGCCTACCGCATGGCAATCACCAGCCAGGAGGCCGCCGCCGACGCGGACCTGGAGCGCGTCATGCGCGCCGAATTTGAGCGAGTCCCCGAAATTCTGGGTCCACCGCTGCGGTTCCGACCCGGCCGAACCGCCCTGCGGTTTCTGCCGATCTACGAGCAGTGGGCGTGGGACATCCTCACCCACGGTGGCCGTGGCGCCTATTGGTCGCAGCGCGGCTACAACATCGACGAATACTGGGACGAACATGCCGATGTCCCCGTGCTCTTCCAGAGCGGCTGGTACGACACCTATCCGCGCGGCGCCGTCGCCAACTTCCAGGCGCTCCGCCGCCGAAAGTCCAGCCCCATGTCGCTGCTCGTGGGCCACTGGCGTCACGGCGAGCCCACGACCGAGGAGACTTCGGCCGGCGACATGGACCTTGGCCTCGAGTCTGCGTTGCCCCTGTACGACGATCTGCGCCTGCGTTTCTTCGATCACCACCTCAAGCAGCTTGAGACCGGCCTCGACCGTGAGCCGCCGGTCCGCTATTTCGTCATGGGCGGGCAGATCGGACGCAGTCCCGCCGACCTGGATGGTCGCCTCTGGCACGGCGGCCGCTGGGAGTCTGCCGACCAGTGGCCGCCGCCGGACGCCGCTGAAACCGCGCTCTACCTGCACGCCGATGGGACGCTCGCAAGCGCGCCGTCAGAGGAGCCCGCGGACCCAGCGCGCTTCACCTTTGACCCGCGGAACCCGGTGCCGACCACCGGCGGTTCCATCAGCGCCGCTGAGGAAGCGCTCCCATCCGGCGGCTTCGACCAGCGCGGACAGCCCGGGCGCTTCCACGGGCACCGCGACACTCTGTCGCACGCCAGTCGGCCGGACGTGCTCAGCTTCGAGACCGCCCCCTTTGACGAATCGTTTGAGATTGCCGGACCGGTGGAAGTCGTGCTCTTCGCCTCCAGCAGCGCGCCCGACACCGACTTCACCGCCAAGCTGCTGGACGTCTATCCGCACAGCCAGGCCACGCCCGGCGGCTACGAACTGAACCTGGCCGACAGCATCCTGCGCGCCCGCTATCGCAACGGACTGGACCGCGAGGATCTGCTCGAACCTGGTGAGGTCTGTGAGTTCCGCATCGTCCTCTACCCCACGGCCAATCGATTCGCGCCCGGCCACCGGCTACGCGTGGACATCTCCTCGTCCAACTACCCACGCTTCGACGCCAATCCCAACACTGGCGAGCCGTTGGGCGCGTCGCGGCGCGTCGAGACGGCGCACCAGGCCGTTTATCACGACTCCCAGCGCCCCAGCCGCCTGCTCGTCCATGTCCGCCCTGTTTCGGCATGACTGCCGGCTGTCGGGGGGAGGGAAGATGACGGAGCTATTGGTCGGGACGACCCGCCTGACGCTGGTCCAGGGCGACATCACCGTCCAGCAGGTCGACGCCATCGTGAACGCCGCCAACGCGGCACTCAGGGGCGGCGGAGGCGTGGATGGCGCCGTCCACCGCGCCGGCGGACCCGACATCATGGCCGAGTGCCGCCGAATCGGCGGCTGCGCCACCGGCGACGCCGTACGCACCACCGCCGGACGGCTGCCGGCGGCCCATGTGATTCACGCGGTCGGACCGATCTGGACGGGCGGCAATTTCGGCGAATCGGAGCTACTCGCCTCGGCCTATCGACGTTCCCTTGAAGTCGCCGACGCCTGCGGCGCGCGCACCGTCGCGTTTCCGTCCATCAGCACCGGCCTGTACGGCTACCCCAAGCGTCTGGCGGCCGAAACTGCCCTGGACGCCGTTAGCGCGGCGCTCCCGCAACTGGACCTCGACGAAGTGCGCTTCGTCGTCTTTGGCGACAAGGATCTCGCGATTTACCAACAGGCCATGCGGTCCCGGGGAACCAAATGAACGCCGACGCCGAAGACCGCGCCGCCCGACGCACGCGCGAGCATTGGGAAGCCAGGTACCAGGAGGGCGAAACGCCCTGGGACGACGCTCAGCCCTGGCGGCCGCTGCCCGACCTGCTTTCCCGCTACGCCCCGCCGGGCGGCCGCGTGCTTGACATCGGCTGCGGACTCGGCGGCAAGGCCGCGCAGATGGCCTCGCTCGGCTACTGCGTATTGGGCATCGATATATCCCAGGCGGCAGTCCGCGAGGCCCGACGGCTAACCGCTGGCACTGACGGCGCGCTCGAGCTGCGCCGCGCGGACTTCCTGAATGAAGCGCCCGACGCGCCATTCGACGTGGCATTCGACCGCAGCGTTTGGGCCACCTTCGACGAGGCGGGACGACACAGGTTCGCCCGGCACGTGACCCATTGGCTCGTGCCCGGTGGCCGCTGGATCAGCCTGTCAGGCTGCGCCGACAACCGGGACCCATCGACCGGCGAACCCGACCCGCGCGGCTATCCCCGCTACTCGCTGCAGACCATCGTGGCCTGCTTCGAGCCGTACTTCGAAATCCTCGAAGTCCGCCGCGAACCATTCGGCGCAACCCCGGACTCCGACTTTTCGGCCTGGGTAACCGTCATGCGCGCTCGCCTCTGACAAGATCTCGCCGCGTATGTTGCCTCTGAGCTAAGCGAGGCCATCGCCACCGTCTACATATCGGGCCTTGGCTCGATGTCCTGGTTCATTGCCCAGTGCGGGTAGTAATTCACCATCCGCGCGCCGGTGTACGGACGGCCCAGGGGCTGAGCCGGCATCGGGAACGCGCCGTCGAACGCGTCGAACGACATCATCTGGCTGTACGAGTAACGCAGACCCGCGGAACGCAACGTGCGCGCCGAGGGCACGTTCCATGGGGAGGTCGTGGCCAGCGCCAGATTGCCTCGTTCAATGATGGCTGAACCGGCAGCGCCCACGACCGCTCGGCCCACGCCGCGGCCCTGTGCTTCCGGCATCACGTCCATGCCGATTTCCTCCACGCCGTGGCCGTGGTGGCACACCCCCGCCAGCGCCACCAGCTCCCCGTCCTGGATCACGCCGTAGCCTTCGTTCGCCTCGCCTTCGTAGCAATGCCAGAAGCGCTTGTAATCAACTTCCGCCAGGTCGTCCTCACCCAACCTCACCACGCGGGGATCCGCCGGGTCGTTCCAGGTGGAGGCGTCGCCGAAAAAGAAGAACACCGGCCCCCAGGCGCTCTCGCCCTTGGGCTGCGTAACCCGTGCGAGCTCGTAGGCGCCAAAGGTCGAAAACAGCATGTCGGGATGCATGTTGGTGATGACCGGCCGCAGCGACTCCAGCCAGTCGTTCCTGGCGCTCACCAGCGCACCGCGATCCAGTCGAATCGCGGCCAGGGCCAGACCGTCGTCGGGCGGCCGCCCGATCAACGGAATCGGGTCGGAGCCAAAGGCCTCCAGGCCCGCGCACACCGTGGACTCGATCATGGCTACCGCCCGCGGCGGCAGATACTGCCTCCCGCCATCCGGCAACGTTGTGGTCATTCGCACACGAGTCCCTTCTGACGACGCGTCAAGAAGACCTGTTCAACTGGCTCGTCGCGCCTGAGCCGGCAGATAGGGCACCCACGCCGGGTCGAGCGTGTCGGTGATGAACCTGCCCAACAGGTGCGAATAGGGCGAGCGGGGATGCGTCGGCTGGCTCCGCAACCGCATGTTGGCCCCGCCCGGCGTACGGCCGGCCTTTCGCAGGTTGCACGGGCGGCACGCGGTTACCAGGTTGTCCCATCGCCGGCGTCCGCCCAATCGCCTCGGCATCACGTGGTCAATCGTCAGATCGGCGCCGTGCGTCCCGCAGTACTGGCACGTGTGAGCATCTCGTACGAACACCTCGCGGCGGCTTAGCTTGATAATGGGAAGCGGACGCCGGACGTAGTAGCGCAAGCGAATGACGCTCGGACGGGGCACCTCGCGAGCGGGTGTCCGTAGCGGACGCTCGTGGTGCGCCAGCGGTTCGGCCTTGCCCTTGGCCAGCAGAACGATGGCGCGTCGAACGCGGCAGATGTTCAGCGGCTCGTAGTTCTGATTCAGCAGCAGAACCGGCGTATCCACAGGCCCCCGGTGCGTCGCGGCTAGCCGCGGCAATGGTACAGGCCAGGAGCCAGCCGTCACTCGCCGACCCGGTGCGCGAGTGACAACCGTTTGGTCGCTTCGCAACATTCCGAGATTGAACGGGCCGCGAGCCTTATCCTTGCGGGTGGCAACAGAGCAGGACGCCCCGGACCGTTGGTATCTGGTCCGGTTTACCAAAGCGGGCGCCGCCCGTTTTCTGTCGCAGCACGACGTGCGCCGAGCCTGGGAGCGAGTGACCCGGCGGGCCGGCTTGCCGCTGGCCTACAGTCGTGGCTTCAGTCCAAAGCCTCGCCTGAGCTTCGGACCGCCCCTGCCGGTCGGCGCGGAAGGCCAGCGCGAGTACATGACGATGGCGCTTCGGTTGCCACTCGACGCAGGCGAAGTGCAAGAGCGCCTGGCAGCGGCCGCCATCCCGGGCATGGCGGTCGTTGAAGTCCGGCACGCGCCCGGCCGTCGGGTGCGGACAACCTGGGCAACCTACGAGCTAATAGTCGATCCACCGCCAGCCGACCTGAACGCTCGCGTTGCTCGCTTGCTTGCACGCGACAAAGTTGAAATCGAACGAGCGCGTGACCCGGCGGGCGTCAGACGCGATATCCGGCCCGGAGTAGGATCACTTCAAGCTGAGCACGGCACCCTGCACGCCCGCCTGCGAATTGCGCCTGACGAGATCGTGACCTCACGCGACCTGGCTCTGGCCCTGGACGTCGAAGCCGCCGCAACCACTCGCACCGACATTGAGCTCGAGTCCGTCGGCTGAAGTCCAGGCGCGGCTGGCGGCTGTGCTCAGTGCGGCCGGACAGCCAGCCACGGGACGCCTGCGCTTCGTGCGTCAGGGGCTGTGGCGATGCACGGTCGGCGACGCAGATCTGGCGCTCAAACTCTTCGACGGTCCGAACGCCCACGAACGACTTCGCACCGAAGCGTCCCTCTACCAGGAATTATGTCGAGTGAACGCCCCGGTGCCCGGCTCGGTCACCGCAGACGTGGGGGCGCGGGCTCTGGCCCGAGCCTGGGTCCCAGGCACGACGCTGTACGAGCGACTTCGGGGCTCCGATCCACTCACACAGTCCGAGTCGGCCGCGGTGCGGCGCGCCTGGCTGCAGCTCGTGCGGGCGCTTGACCCGTGGAACGCGCGCATCGCGCCGGACCGACGGGCAGTTGCGCTGCGAAAGCGCCGGATCGAACTGGCCGCCGTCGCACAAGCCGCGGCAGAGGCGTTCCCGACAGTTTCCACGGAGGCCGTTCACGACCTGCAGCGGACGGTCGGCACTGGCGAACTGGCTGTTCTGCCACTGGATGCATCGCCGTCCAACGTGATCGTCGACGGGGTAAGCACCACCTTCATTGACCTGGAGCTGGTCGGGCTCGATTTCGTGGACTGGACGTTTGCCAAGTACGTGACCGCGGTAGACGAGGCTGGCTGTGTGCGCAGCCTGCCCGCTGGTCAGTCAGACGCCCAGGAGCTGGTCCGGCTGGATGCGGCGGTGACGCTTCTGGCGCTAGCCCGCGCCGCCGGACTGTGGGACGCCCCTCAAATCGCGCCAGCAGCGCTGGCGCAGCATCTGCCGGGATGCTCACTGGCGGCCGGGCGGATTCGAGCCGGGCTTCGTCTAGAATCAGTTGGCACGTCCGATAGCGGATAGCGGAAAAGAGCAAGCCATGGCTGCAACGAACGACTCCGGGACCAACCAGTCATTCCAGCCGCGGGGACGCGATCTGGTGATCGGCGGCATTCCGTGGATCGCCCGCATGTCGGACAAGGCCCGCGCCAAGGCGGACGGGACGATCGACGACTACATCTACCCCTGCCCCATTGACCGACGCGTGCTTGGTGAACTTGGAATGAGCGCCGACGAGTTCATAGAAATTTCGGTGTCGTCGGACACGGATGCCGAGCTCGTTCGCCAAGTGCGCGAACGCCGTCGGTCGCCCGAACCGGCAGCTGGTGGCTGAGCCGCGCGACGACGTTGTCACCCTCCTAAACCGAATACTCGAAGTCCAGGCATTCCCCGACCATGGGCCAATGGGCCTCCAAGTCCATGGGCGCCCGATAGTCGAAACCGTGGTGACGGCGGTGTCGGCCAGCCGCGCACTCTTTGAGGCGGCGGCCGAGCGCGACGCGGGGTTGGTCGTAGTCCATCACGGACTGCTCTGGGACAACGATTCGCGCGTGGTCGACCCGATGCTGCGCGAACGGCTGCGCGTACTGTTTGACAACGACATCAACCTGGCGGCCTATCACCTGGCGCTGGACGGGCACCCCACGCTGGGTAACAACGCGCGCATCATCCAGGCGCTCGGCTTTGAGAAGGAGCCCGTTGGGTTTGCGCCAGTCGGCGACCGACCGGTGGGCTGGTTCGGCTCAGTCTCGGATCCCGTGCCGGAGGGCGAATTCGCGGCACGAGTCCAGCAGGCCATTGGACCTCTGCACGCCCACTACGCCAACGGCCCGACCGAGATTCGACGCATCGCGGTCTGCAGCGGCGGCGGCCCCCGCTACTTTCCTGCTGCGGCAGCCAGCGGCTGCGACGCATTTGTAACCGGCGACATGTTCGAACCGGTGGAAATGTGGAGCCGCGAACTCGGCGTGCACTTCCTGGCCGCCGGCCACTACGCCACCGAGGTGTTCGGCGTTCAGGCCCTGGCCGAATTTATCTCAGCCGAGATGGACTGCAGCGCGGAGTTCGTGGACATGCCGACGAACGCCTAACCGTCGACGCTGACGGCTTCGATCACGCTGACGGCCTGGCGGGCGGCCGGCGGTCCAAGCGTTGAAGTGAGCACGCTTGCCACGCCGAACACGACCAGCGAAACGGCCAGCGCCGCGACAGATGCTGCAACCGCTTCGCTGGACAACGACGCCCGGATGAGTTCAACCGCGGCGGCGGCGCCCGCCAGACCCGAAGCAAGCCAGGCGCCGCGCACCGCGAGGTAGACGAAGGTCAGTGGCGCAACGGCGAGGACATTGCTGCCCAGGCTGCGCAGCCGGCGGTAACGAAGCGCGCCGATGGCGCCGTCCAGGTCGTTGGCGGCCGCGTGCAGCGAACTGCCCACGCCAGCCGAGGCGAGCAACGCCTCAAACGCCCGCAGGCGTCCCGACAGCCGCCAGAACGGTTCGTAGTCCACGGCCAATCCAGTGAGGGTCCAGCCGAAGACGCAGCCGATCATGACGATGGCCAGCCAGTAGATGACCGGGGAACTGGCGCCCCAGCTACTTGGGTCTTCCGGATTGAGGAACCCGTCGGCCACCGCGCCCAGGGCATACAGCGGACCCATCCCCACGGCCGTGAAGATCAGGATCACGACCAGCGTTTCCACGAAGTCATGACGAAAAGAACGCAATGGACGGTTACCTGGCCAGACTCGCCGGCGCCAACCCGAACACTCTACCCGCGCCGCGCCGCCGACCCAGACCTGTCGAGCGCGCTAACGCCCTGAGCGTGCTGGAGCGCGCATGACCTCCAGCATGTCCGACAGGCGCATGTTGAGCAGATCCAGCGATTGGGCAACGTAGCGGTCGTCGTCGCGCTCGGCAATCACGACGGCCGACGCTCCGACCTTCGGCACGGCGTCCGCCGCTAGCTGACTGACATCAATGGTCACCTGGTTGCCAAGCACGGTAAACATCTCGATCGCGTCGGCGTGGACGGCCGTTACCTCGCCGACGGCGATCACCATGCCGCCCGGGCGTAACGCCTGTCGCTCCGGCAGCACACGCTCGAAGCGTCGCATGGCTGGGGAGTCGCCGTTAAAGAAGGAACGTCGGAGCGCCTCGAGTCGCGGCACGACGGCCACGCGTCGCGAACCCCGCCAGTCGTGGTACCTGTCGCGCCCATCCTTGCCCCGCTTGTAGCGATCGGTATCGCGCTTGCGCTCGTCCTGCTTGTAGCGGTCCGCGTCGCCCTTGCCCTCCATTCGCTTGAACATGCGCGAATCGGCCTTCGACATGGTGTCGCGGCGCGCTTTATCAACCTGGGCGGCCGCCGCTTCCGCCGTGCCGGCCGCCTCACCGCGCGCCAGGGCAAGGCCAAGCGTGGCGCCGCCGACGGCCAATGAGACCGCCGCCAGCACGATTAACGACGTGAGCCGAGCAGAAAACTGCCACCGCATGCGGACACCTGTACGGGAATTCGCTACACGACCATCATCTCACTGGCGGGGTGCGCGAATCGTGAAACGGCTCACGTTTCACCCTGAGATGTCTCGGGGCCGCTCTGTGGTATTGCTACCATCGGCTTCGGCGTCCGCAAGCCGTGGCTTCGCGGGCGTGCGAGCCTCCGTAGCTCAATTTGGCAGAGCACCTGACTCTTAATCAGTTGGTTGTAGGTTCGAGTCCTACCGGGGGTACCAAGACCAGTGGTGCGGTTAGCGCTGCACACCGAGGATTGACCAATTTCTCACATATCTCCCACCGACAACTCTGAGTCGCGACGCAGAGTGTGGAG
>JAKZUJ010000106.1:0-6429 GCA_047516685.1 Chloroflexota bacterium
TGAACACTGTCCGGCCAGCGCGCCACGCAGCCCGCGGGAAACCAATTGAGGCAGTCGATGCTGTAGTGGAGGTAGAGCCAGCGCCGCTCGTTGCCAGGCCCGCCCGTGTACTTGGTCTCCCGCATGCGGTCGCCCCACCCAATGATGTCCTGCGAGTTGGTGACCAGGTTGCTCAGCATCCAGTACGTGCGGTTCGGCTGGTCGTTGACGATGAAGAACTTGCACTGTCCGCCCGGCCAGGACGTGAACTGAGTGAAGCGCAGCTCGTTGGCTTCCTCGTCGAAGTCGAGCACGGCCGCGATGTTTGCCGTGGCGTTCTCGTCGATGATCGATCGGACGAACACCCGGATCCTGCCGCCGACCTCAACGGTGTTGGGCTCCAGCCACACGAATTGCGACGGCCAACCGCCTTGGATCCGCGGTCGGTCGTCCACGGGGAACAGCCCCCGCGTCAGGGCCGCCGGCACTTGCGGCGGCGGGACAATGTTGGAAATCGACCAGGCCTCGGGGTCGAGCGCCGACCTGGCACGGTCCCAGCGCACCATCACTTTGCCCTGGTAGTCGACGCCGCTCGAGTCTCGGTCCATCGCCCAGTAGAGCGCGTCGGGGCGGATGACCTGTGCCGTCGAGATGTTCCAGAGCGGCCCCTCAATGACGGTCCGCGGCTCGGTCCAGGTCTCCCCGCGGTCGTCGCTGGTCACGATCTGGAAGTCGCGGTGCGTCCGCTCCTGTACGAACATCAGCAGTTGGCCGTCGACGACGAAGGGCCGTCCCTCCTCGTACGGCAGTGTGGGCAGATCGGTCCAGGTCGTGCCGCCGTCGGCGCCGCGGACGATCCGCAGCGACCGCCCGACGTCCGTGCCTCGCCGGCCCCATTGCGGCGCAGCGACGATCAGCGTGCCGTCGTCGAGCCGCGCCAGATTCGGATCGTGGAAGAAATAGAGCCTGGGATCGGGCACACGGGCCGCAATCACAAAGTCCTGGGCGAGCGGGCTGACGTTTGGGTTGGACATAAGGGTGCTCGCAGGCGACGGGCGTCAGCTTACGGCCGGCCGCTGTCCGGCGATGGACACGGATTGTCCGGCACCGTTTTCAGATTGGCCCATTGTGCAGGGCGGGCGTGGCATCGGCGTACGTGGGATCAACAGCCGTGTCGCGATACTGTGGCCGGAAACCTCGGGCACCGATTTTCATGCGCTTGTCATGCCAGACTCATGCCATGGCCAATCTCCAGGTTCGCAACATTCCGGACGACCTTCACGAACGTCTCCGGCGCCATGCTCGCGAGAACAACTGCACCATGAGCACGGTTGTACTCAGCGCCGTGGAGCGTGAGTTTGTGCGGTGGGAGTGGCGGGAACGTCTGGCCCAGCGCCCGACGACCGACCCAGGCGTTGCCGCGGCGACGCTGCTTGCTGAGGAACGGTCGCAGCGCGACCTGGAGACCGGGTGACCCGATACGTTGTCGATGCGTCTGTGGCGGTTGAGTATCTGCTGCGGACGCCGCTTGGCCTGTCGGCGGCAGACACTATAGAGAACGCTTGGTTGGCCGCGCCGGAGTTGACCCATGCAGAGGTGCTATCGACCCAACGACGGGGCGAATGCTTGCAATGGCCAGTGGCAAATGCCTTGTGCACGACTGTCTTGCTGGAGGCGCCCGGAATCTCGCCGATGTTCTCCGCGCCGAGCCGGGTTCTGAAGCCCAGTGGTCGGCGACCGACGGTCAGGCTGCGGCGTCGACGCTGGCGCGGGTCTCGGCCAGCACGAGGTCGACGACCTGGCGCAGCGCTTCCTGGTGCGAATCGCCTTCCAGCCGCCGCAGGCGGTAGAGGTCCACCTGCCGATCGGCACCGGTACCGTCGCGGATGATGGTGAGCGCGTGTCGCAGCTCGGTCTCACAGCCGAGGGCACGCGCGTCGTCCGCGAGCATGTCCACGAGTTCTTCCGTGCAATCGCCGATGTCCTTGCGTCCGCCGCCGCGCTCGTCGCCAAGGAACGCCAGCACGCCGTAGCGCTGGGCAAGCCAGCGGTTCTCGCCGATGATCTCGGTCGGCGGCTCAGGCGGCAGCGCGCCGGCCTGGTCCTGGCGGAGCAGCCAGCGGATGAGGGACGCGTAGAGCGCCACGATGCACATGGCATCGTCGACACGCGTGCAGACGTCGCAGATGCGCAATTCGATGGTCGGAAACTTGTGGGAGGGACGGATATCCCACCACAGTTCGCTGCCATCCGTAATGAAATCCATACGCTGATAGTCGGCCACCAGCCGGTCGAAGTCGGCGCGGGACCGCAGCGGACCGGGAAGGCTGGTGCGCGGGAGATTGCCGAGCAGGTTCAGGCGGTAGGACTTGAAGCCGGTTTCGTGCCCCTCGATAAAGGGCGACGTGGCGGACAGCGCATGGAGAATCGGCAGGTAGCGCCGCACGGCGGTCATGACCCGGATGCGAGAGTCTGGATCGCCAAACCCCGCGTGGACATGCATGCCACCGATCAGGAACCGCCGCACGCTGTCCTGGTAGGTCACCGTGAAACGCTCGTAGCGCTCGCGCGGCGTGGCGGCCTGAGATCGCCAGTCGGCGAACGGGTGGGTCGAGGCCGCCATCACCGAGGCGCCGTAGGCCTCGGCGGCGCGGACGACAATTTGTCGGGTTTCCAGCAGCGCCGCGCGAACCTCGGCCACGGAGTCGCAGACGCGGGAATTCGTCTCGATCTGGGTGCGCAGAAGTTCGCGCACGATCTTGTGCGGCCCCCGCTGCGCGTCGCAGCTCTCGAAGATGCGGACATCAGGGTCGGCCAGGAGATCGCGCGACTCAGGATCGACGAGGAAAAACTCCTCTTCGATACCCAGCGTGATCATCGTGTGGTCCCGGGTCCGCGTATGAGTTCCTTGGTCACCAGCACGCAGGTTACCGCCGCACCTCGCCTCGTGGCGTGGAGCGCGCCACTTCCCGAAGCATGGGGCGGCCCGCGCAAGGCATGAGCGGCGCCTGGTGAACGCTCACCTCGGGGGTACCGACGTTCCCAGCCGTGCTCAATCTGGCCGGCCGTCGGCGGCGAATCTGGGTGTCGCTGGCTCTCGCTCGCCGACGACCAAGAACGCGGGGTTCAGAGCAGGGGCTGGATGGCCGCGGACTCGAGCAGATGGGGTCCGTTGTTGGCGACGGAGTTGACGGCGGGGCTGACGGGGTAGCCGGTGAGCACGTGGTCGGCAGCGGGCCGCAGCACGGCGGCTCGCCAGGCTGGGTCTTCGTCTTCAGGGGCCAGCCAGGCGTCCCAGTCGCCCGGCTCCAGAATCGCCGGCATGCGGTGGTGGTAGGCCGCCATGTAGTCGTTGGGCGCGGTGGTGATGATGGTGAAGGTCGGGCCGAATTCCTCGTGCGACTCCCACAAGCCGGCCAGCGCCAGCGGCTGCCCGTCGGCGCGATGGATGTTGAGCGGCTGACGCTTGCCGCGGGGCCCGGTCCACTCGTAGAAGCCGTCGGCCGGGACCAGACAACGGCGGGCGCGAAAGGCGGCTCGGAATGAAGGTTTTTCGGCCACGGTTTCGGCGCGGGCGTTGATGGTGCTGCGGCCGATGCGAGGGTCCTTGGCCCAGAACGGGACAAGGCCCCAGCGCATGACCTCGAAGCGCCGCGGTCCGCCCACCACCACGGGCGCCTGCTGCGTGGGCGCGACGTTGAAGTTGGGCAGCCGGAGCGTGACGGGGGGATCCAGCGCGGCCGCCTGGAAGTACTCGGCCAGGGCCTGTGGGCTGGAGTGCAGGTTGTAGCGGGCGCACATGGCGGGTGGTGGTGGAGTGGCAACTTATGGCGCGGACATCGTGCCACGAGAGGTTTCGGCTGTGCGCACGTCTACCTTGTCGTCGCGAGACTTGCGGAGACTATAGTGGACACAATTTACGACCAGTCACATTATATGCCTTGTATTGCATCCCGCTGATTGAGGAGCAGCATGCGAACGATTGGGGCCGCGAAATTCAAGGCCCAGTGCCTGGCGCTGTTGGACCAGCTTGAGGCCGATGGGCTGATCATCACCAAGCACGGCAAGCCCGTTGCGCGGGTCCTGCCCTACGCCCGGCAGGAAGCGGAGCTGATTGGGAGTCTGCGAGACAAGGTGAGGGTGACGGGCGACATCCTGACGACCGGGGTGCGATGGGACGCCGATGCTGAATCTTGATACTCACATGCTCATCCACGCGGTCAGCGGCAATCTGCGTCCGGCCGAACAGCGGCTGCTGGCCGGCAACCGGTGGTCCATTTCGTCCATCGTGCCGTGGGAGTTGGCCAAGCTGGTGCAGCTCGGACGAGTCGAGATTGACCTGGATGACCGGGCTGTCGTGCGGGTTCTGAGCCGCTTGCACCGCTGGCCTATCGATCTGGAGGTTGCCCGCGCCTCGACCCGTCTCGACTTCAGCAGCGATCCGGCCGATGAAATCATTGCCGCCACGAGCCTGGTGCATGACGTTCCCCTGCTGACGAGGGACCGGACCATCCTGACCTCGACGTTGGTCCCGCTGGCCGTGGACATCGAATGACCGCGGGCTACGGAGTTGCCCGGGGCCGCCTGAGCGAACTGACCGGCCCGCCCGGCAGCGGCGCGCTGACGCTGGGGTTGCGGGTGCTGGCCGCCGCGCTGGATCTGGAAACCGCGCGGCCGCGCGCCAACCGGTGGTCAGTACAGCTAGGCGTGAGTTTGGTGGCGGGCGCGGTTGACGGTGACTGCCGTTTCGCGGAGCACCGACCCGGCAATCGCCACACTGGGCTTCGCAAGACGGACGCGGGCGCTCTGAACCTGAGGAAAGCGATCGAAAATTGCACCGGTGATCCGCACGCCTAGGGTCTCGAGGAGGTTGACCGGCTCGCCCTCCACAAGCTCGGCCACCAACGCATACACGTCGCCGTAGTCAACCGTGTCATCCAGCGCGTCCGTGGTGGCGGCCTGTCGCAGGTCGGCTTCCAGGTCAATGTCCACGACGAATCGTTGTCCCAGCGTGCGCTCTTCAGGCCGCGCGCCGTGATAGCCGTAGAGCGTGATTCCGACCAGGCTGATGGTGTCAGGCCCCACCAGGATCCGCCTCTCCCCGCGAGCTCACCGCGTGGTACATCACGATCGCACCGGCCACGGACACGTTGAGTGAACCCACGCCTCCGTACATGGGAATCCGCAGGGCGGCGTCGCAGGCTTTGCGGACGGCCGGCCGGACGCCGCGGGTTTCGCCGCCGACGACCAGGCAGGTTGGGCGGCTGTAGTCCGCGGCGGTGAAATCCGTATCGCCGTCCTGGCCCAGCGCGTAGACCCAGGCGCCGGCGTCGCGCAACTGGTCAAGCGCCCGCGCGACGTTGGTAACCTGGACCAGCGGCGTGCGCAGACTGGCGCCGGCGGAGGCCCGGGCCAGCCCGCCGGTCAGCGAGGCGGAGCGCCGGCTGGGAACAATGGCGCCCGCGCCGTCCACGGCCTCCAGCGTCCGCAACAGCGCCCCCAGGTTGCCCACGTCCTGAACCTGGTCGGCGGCCAGGATCAAGGGCGGTCCACCCGCGCTCGATCCTTGCAGCAGGTCATCGATACCCGCCGGCGGTGGAGGCCGCACGGCGGCCACCACACCCTGGTGCTGCCCGCCAAAGCTCAGTTGGTCGAGCTCCGACGCGTCGGTGAACGTGACCGGCACGGCCGCGGTTGCGGCCAGTGCTCGGACTTCAGCCAGCGCGTCGGCCTGCGGGCGGGCAATGAACACGCGCTCAACGCGCGTCCCGCGCCGAAACGCTTCCGTTACGGCGTGCCGCCCCCAGACGCTGGCTTCGGCGGGAAGTTGTGGGCGACCTACCCTCGACGCCAGACCGGGCCGTCGGGCGTGTCCTCGATTACTACGTCCAGCGCGACCAGATCGTCGCGTATTTGATCGGCGATCCCCCATTGCTTGGCCTCTCGCAGTTGCCGGCGCACGCGCACCAGCAGGTCGATAAACGGTGACGCATCGTCGGACGCCGCTTCAGGTTCGCGAAGCTCAATTCCCAGCACGCCCAGCAGGCTGGCAAGGACGTCCTGTGCCTGCTCCACGGCCGCTGCCGGCGAGATTGGCGCCAGGCGGTTGATGGCGCGTCCAAAGTCGAAGAGCGCGCCGATGGCGCGCGGCGCGTTGAAATCGTCGTCCATGGCGGCTGCAAACTTCTGACGGGCTGCCGCCAATTCGGTAGCCAGCTCCGTTCCATTCTCGCTGGCGTTTCCACCTCGGGCGCGCGTCACGGCCAGTAGCCGCTCGTAGCCTGCCCGCGTTTGCTCAATTGCCGCCGCCGAAAACTGCAACGTCGAGCGGTAGTGCACGCTCAGAAAATAGAGCCGCAGCACGTCCGGCGGCACGCCGGTCAACACGTCCGCCGTCGTCGTGAAGTTGCCCAGCGAGTGCGCCATCTTCTCGCCGTCGGTCAGCACCAG
>JAKZUJ010000107.1:0-10933 GCA_047516685.1 Chloroflexota bacterium
GACTTCCAGAGCCATCGGGAGGAAGTGCGCGCTGACATGCAGATCTTCCGGCAGGAAGTCCGCGCTGACCTGGCGGAAGTCAATTCCAACGTCGGCGGTCTCCGCAAGGACGTGCAGGCACTCACCGAGCGAACCTCCCGCGTCGAAGGCGTCATTGAAGGGCTCTTCACCACGCGCCGCGCCCCCGACCGCCGCGACGACGCCGCCTGACCACCCCCACCTGCGCCGCGGTCGGCCACTTCACGCCCCCGCCACGCCGGCTTGAGCCAGCAAACTGTCGCGCGCTGACGCTTCACCACTAGCCACTAACCACTGGCCACCATCCACTGCCACCCGATTGCCCTGCGTATCCCTTTCGTGTACAATAGACCTGATGTCCCCCAACCCGCCCAGTAGATGCCCGCTGCCTCATTTCTGCTGCCGCTGCTCGCACGCCTCCTGCATCTGATCCCATCCTTGCTGGGCCTGCTCCCCGTCCTGCTGCGCACGCCTCCGCCCGCCTCGGGCTTTTTCCCATTCGCGCCGCCCCTGACCCCGCTCGTGCCACGCCTGCCGCCGCTCGCGCTGCGCCGCCTCGCGTTCGTGGTGAGCCGCCTCGCGTTCGTGGTGAGCTTGTCGAACCACACCCGCCTGCGCCGCCGTACCGGCCATCGCCCGCCTGCCTCGTGTCTCGCCCCCGCTACGCCGGGGCCAGCGCGTATCCACTCGTCGTGCCCCGACTCGCCCCAAACCACACCGAAAAGCGCCCCGCCGCAACATCCGTCGTACCCGCGAACGCGGGCATCCACCCCCACCACCGTCACGCCCCAAACCACGCCCAAATACGCCCCGCGGCAACCGAAGAGTTTTTTAGAAAAAACTCTTACTGCGCGCGAGGGCGCCCATTCCGCGCCCCGAACCGCCCCTGGACTGGCCACTGAGACCGGGCGGTCTGCGCATTGCCACATCGCATCGCCCCGCTAGGCTGACTCCATGCCCCCAGACGTCTCCGTCCGCAACCTCGTCAAGCACTACGTCGTCCCCGAACGCGCCGGCGGTCTGCGCGCCTCGTTTCGCAGCGTGCTCCGCCGCAAACACCGCCTCGTGCGCGCTGTCGACGGCATCTCGTTCGAGGTTGACCGCGGCGAGGTCGTCGGCTTTCTGGGACCCAACGGCGCCGGCAAAACCACCGCGCTCAAGGTCATGAGCGGCCTGCTGCATCCCACCGACGGCCAGGTGGATGTCCTCGGCTTCACCCCCTGGGACCGCCGCGCCGAGTACCTCACCCGAATCACCCTCATCATGGGCCAGCGGCAGCAGCTGTTCTGGGACCTCCCAGCCGTCGACTCATTCCTGGTCAACAAGGCCGTGTTCGGAATCGACGACGCCGTCTACAAGCGCACCGTGGATCTGCTGACCTCGCTGCTCGACCTCGGCGAACTGCTGACCAAGCCCGTCCGCCAGCTTTCGCTTGGCGAACGCATGAAGGTGGAACTGGCGGCCGGCCTGCTGCACGGACCCCGCGTGCTCTTCCTGGATGAGCCGACCATCGGGCTGGACGTCACCATGCAGCAGCGCATCCGCGAGTTCCTCACCACCTACAACGCTGAAACCGGCGCGACCGTCCTGCTCACCAGCCATTACATGGCCGACGTCAAGGCCCTGGCGCGCCGCGTGATCGTGATCGACAAGGGCAAGCTGCTTTACGACGGCGCGCTGGACGGCCTGGTCCAGCGTTACGCCCCGCACAAGACCATCACCGTCCACCTGGAACGACCGGCCGACCTTCCCAACCTGGACGGCCAGGCCGAAGTCCTGAGCATCGACGGTCTCCGGGTCACGGTCCGCGCCGGCAAGGACGACGCCCCGGAAGTCACCGGCCGCCTGCTTGCTCAGCTGCCCATCGCCGATCTCAGCGTCGAGGACCCGCCCCTTGAGGAGGTCATCGACCAGGTGTTCCGCGGTGAGCAGCCGTGATCGTCCGCCGCGCCACGCTGGCCGGCGCGCTGGCCCTCACCCGCGCCGAAATGGCCGACATGCTGCAGTACCGGGTGGTGCTTTTCCTCTACTCGCTCTGGGAAGTCGTGCATCCCATCGTCTACCTGGCGGTCTGGGGCGCCATTGCCGGCGAGGGCGCCGTCGGCGGCCTGCGGCTCAGCGACTTCGCGGCCTACTACCTCACCTTCATGCTGGTGTCGCACCTGACCGCGGCCATCGAGATTTACACCTTCGGGCCGATGATCCAGCAGGGCGAGCTGTCGCCACACCTGCTGCGCCCCATGAACCCCGTCTGGGTCGCCGCCGCCCGCAACATCTCCTACAAGAGCGTCAGCCTGCTGCTCCTGATCCCCATCTGGATCGGCCTGATATTTATCCTGCGCCCCTCGTTTTCGATTTCAGCCGGCAGCGTGGCGCTCTTCCTGGCGGCGCTGGTCCTGGCCGCGTTGCTCTCGTTCCTCGTCGGAACGACCTTCGCCCTCCTGGCGTTCTGGACCACGCGCTCATTTTCGTTCTGGGAAATCTGGATCGGCCTGACCTTCCTGCTGGGCGGCCAGGTCGCGCCGGTGGAACTGCTGCCCGGCTTCGTGCAGAACCTGGCCACCGCCCTACCCATGCGCTACACGCTGGGCTTCCCCATTGAGGTGCTGCTCAATCGCCTGGACGCCGGCGAACTTGCCCTGGGCTTCGCCCTCCAGTTCGTCTGGTTAATCGCCGCCGCGCTGATCGCGCGCCAGGTCTGGCGCGCGGGCATCCGCCAGTACTCCGCCGTGGGCGCCTGACCGTGCGCATCCTCCGCATTTTGTGGGCCTTCCTGCGGGCGGCGCTGCTGAAGGAAACCGCCTACCGCGCCGAGTTGCTGGGCAACCTGGTCCGTAGCGTCATTGGCATCGCGGTGGCCGTGGGCGGCCTGGCGGTCGTGTTTTCCCACACCAGTTCCCTCAGCGGCTGGACCCTGGATCAGGCAATGGTCCTGCTGGGCGTGTACTACCTGGTCCAGGGCGTCGTCCAGACCACCCTCAGCCCCAGCCTGAACGAGGTGGTCACCGAAGTCCGCAAGGGCACCTTCGACTACGTGCTGCTCAAGCCCGTGCCCTCGCTGTTGCTCTCCAGCACCCGCCGCTTCGTCGTCTGGCACCTGGCCGACGTGCTCCTGGGCGCAACTGTTATTGCGATTGGACTCATCCGCCTGGAAGCCCAGATCACCGTCGGCATCGCGGCCATCTTCTTTGCCGCCATGCTGGGCGGCATAGCCATCGTGTTCTCGATCTGGCTGGCGCTGACCACCCTGGTCTTCTGGTTCGTGCGGGTCGAGAACATCACCATGATCTTCCAGCTGTTCTTCGACACCGGGCGCTACCCCGTTGAGATCTATCCCTTCTGGTTGCGCCACATGCTGACCTTCGTATTCCCGGTGGCCTTCATCACCACGGTTCCCGCCCAAACCATCACCGGCCGTGAACCGCTGGTGGCGATCTGGGCGGCGCCGCTCGTCGGCGTGGTGGCGCTGCTGGCCGCCGCCCGCTTCTGGCGTATTGGACTCAGCCGCTACACCAGCGCGTCAAGCTGATCTGTCGGCCCCTGCCTGGTCCACCGTCGCCAGACCGGCAATTTCGCGGGCACGCGCCAACACCGCATCCAACATCGGCGGCGTCAGTCGCCCCGTAAACGTGTTCTGCTGGCTCGGGTGATACGCGCCCAACAGCGTCCACTCGCCAACCGCAACTTCGGCCCCATGACCGAAGTTCGGCGCCGGCCGCGGCACCGCCAAACGTCGCTGGCGAAACACCCGCAGCAGTTGCCGCCAGGCTTCCCCGCCCAGCGCCACCATCACCCGCGTCTGCGGCAGCAGGTCCAGTTCAGCGTCCAGCCACGGCTGGCACTCGGCGCGCTCGTCGGACGACGGGCGGTTGGCCGGCGGCGCGCAGCGCACGATGGCCGTCACGAAGGCATCGCGCAGTTCCAGTCCATCGTCCCGCTGGCGGCTCGCTGCCTGATTGGCAAAGCCGCCGCGGTGCAGCGCCGCAAACAGAAAGTCACCCGACCGATCGCCCGTGAACACGCGCCCGGTCCGGTTGCCGCCATGCGCCGCCGGCGCCAACCCCACCAGCAGCACGCGCGCCGCGGGATCGCCAAACCCGGCAACCGGGCGGCCCCAGTACGTCTCATTGCGGTAGGCCGCCCGCTTGGTCCGCGCCGCCTCTTCCCGCCAGGCCACCAGCCGCGGACAGCGGCGGCACGCCTGCACCCGCCCGGCCAGCACCGACAATTCACTCACGCCGCGGACGCCTGGCACGTCACCCGTTGCAGAAACGGCAGCGCCAGCGCCAGCAATTCCTCCGGCCGCTCTTCCTGCACCAGATGGCCGGCCCTCGGAACGATTCGGATCTCGGCGTCGGCAAACTGTCCGGCCAGAGCCTCCGCCTGCGTGGAGGCCGCGGTCCGGTCCGCCTCGCCCCACACCAGCAACACCGGGCACCGCGTGCCGGCAATGGCGTCCGCATAATCCGCCGGATCCACGCTTCGCAGCATCGCCGGCAGTGCCTCGAAGAACCCGGGGCTTCCGTACGGCAGGCACTGCCGATCCACGTCGGCCTCCGTCACGCTCCAGGAGTCGTACCGTCCCAGCATCTGGCCCAGACGCACATACCAGCGCTGCGCGTACAGCCGCCGCGCCATCGCCGCCGACTGCGCCGGTATGAGCGTGCGCAGGTTCAGCGACCAACGAATGTAGCGACCGGCCACCAGAAACGGATCGACCAGCACCAGGCCCGACACGCGGTCGGGATAGTCGGCCGCCAGCTTCACCGCCGCCTGCGCGCCGGCCGAGCTTGCAACCACGACGACCCGCGACAGGTCGTGCGCATCCAGCCAGGCCGCCAGACGTGCCGCGTGCGCGCCGCCGTCGTAGCGCGCGTCCGCGGGCTTGTCCGAGAGGCCATGACCGAGCGGATCGAGCCAGTGCACGCGGTACTCGCGCGCCAGCGCCGGCGTGATGAACTCCCAGGTCTGCGAGTTGCCGGCGAATCCGGGCAGCAGCACCAGATCGGGACCGGCGCCGAACGTGCGACTGTACAGACGGCCCTCCGCAAGCGGCGTACGGCAGCCGTCCTCGAGGTGCGAGGTAACGTCATATGGCTTGGGACGGCCGCGCAAGGCAAGCCACACCGCCAGCAACGTCGCGGCAACAGCCAGCTTGCCCATCCGCCGTCTCCACAGGGTCTTTAGCGCCTCTCCTATGCTAGGCTTCCAGTTCGCAGCCCGTCGCGCCGGGCCTGCCGTCGCGCGACGCAAACCACTTATTGAGAACAAACCGCCCGTGCGCACATACGAGCTTGTGGTGATCTTTGGGGTCGAACAGGTCCCCGAACTCACGGCCGCCCACATCGACGCCGTCACCGAACGTATCAGCGCGCAGGGCGGCGAGGTCGATACCGCCAACACCTGGGGCCGCCGAAAGTTCGCCTACCCCATCAAGAAACAGCGCGAAGGGCACTACGTGCTGCTCAAGTTCACCATTGATCCCACGAAGATCGGCGAACTGGAAAGCTCGCTGCGGCTGGTGGAAGACGTGACCCGCTTCCTTATCGTCGCCGAAGACCCCGAGGTGGCCGCTTACGAGGCGAAGCAGCTGGCTGAGCTTCATCGGTGACCGAACAGAGCGGACAGCGCCGCAGTCGCGCGCGAGGACTCAATCGCGTGCAGATCATCGGCAACCTGGGTCGCGACCCGGAGATGCGCTTTACGCAAGGCGGCACGCCGGTCACCAACTTTTCCGTCGCCGTCAACCGCAGTTGGCAATCGCGCGAAGGCGAGACCCGCGAAGAGACCGAGTGGTTTCGCGTGGTGGCGTGGGCGCGTCTGGCCGAAGTCGCCAATGAGTACCTCCGCCGCGGCCGCCAAGTCTTTGTGGAAGGCCGCCTCGCCACCCGAACCTGGCAAGATCGCGAAGGCAACGAGCGCACGACCACCGAAGTCGTCGCCCAGGAGATGATTTTGCTCGGCGGACGTGACGATGGCGCCCAGCGCGGCGAAGATGATGGCCAGCACGGCGGCGGCCAGCACGGCGGCGGCCAGCACGACGGCGGCCAGCATGGCCGACAGGACGCCGGCCAGCCGGCCGACGCTAACAACGACATTAGCCCCGACGACCTGCCGTTCTGACGGCACGCACTACAGGACCAGCTCAATGACCCAGGACGGAAGCTCCGACCAGCAGACAGCCACCCAGGACTCTCGGCCGCGTGGTGGACCCAGGGGCGACGGGCCTCGGGGCGGCGGTGGCGGTGGTGGGCGCGGTCGCGGCCGCGGCCGCGGATTCCGGCGTCGCGGCGATTACTTCAAACAGACCGGCGAGCCCATCGACTACAAGAACTCCCAGTTGCTGCGGCGCTTCATTGCCGACAGCGGGCGCATCGAGTCGCGTCGCAAGACCGGAATCACGGCCAAGAACCAGCGCAAGCTGGCCATCGCCATCAAGCGCGCGCGCTACCTGGGGCTGCTGCCCTACCTCGTGCGGCGCCGCCTCCGCGGCTAGTCACCGGCCACCGCGCGGATGTCCCCGCGCACTAAGGCGCAGCGTCGGCGCGCCCAACGCGATAGCCAACGCGCGGCCCGCACGCCCCTTCAGGCCCACGTTCGCTGGCGGGATGTCCCCAACGCGATCCGCGACTGGAGCGAACTCGCACGCGCCCGCCGCACCGCCGCGGCCGCCAAGGCGCTGGCGGTGGCCGCGGCCGCCATTCTGTCGATCGTAGGTGCGCTGGTCGGCGTGGCGATCCATGGCGAGCTTGTGGTTCGGCCCGCAGAGCCGGTCTCCTCGGTCAACGGCGAGCCTGTTCCAGCGTCCCGCTATGCCGACTACCTGGCGCTGCGCCAATTCGAGCTTGGGCGACAGATCGCCGACGCGCCTCCCATGACCAACAGCCGTGACCCCGACAATCCCCAGGCGCAACTCTCCATGCTCGCCATCAGCGCCGTGACCGAACTGACCAACGTGCAGCTCATGCGCGCCGAAGCCGCGGCCCTGGGCGTGCAGGCCGATGACAACGCCAGCAACCTGGCTTTGTACGAATTCGTCCAAGGTCCGGGCGAAATTGCCGACGACTTCGACTTCAGGACCGCGTTCGCCGAAATCCACGAGCAAACCCAACTCGACGCCGACACCATTCGCGCCTTCATCGCCGACCGCGCGCTGGCGGACGCCGTGGCCGACCACCTGGCGTCCAGGCTTGACCCTGTGCCGGCCCAGATTCGCGCCTCGCAGATCGTCGTTCCCACCGAGGAGGACGCCGAAACCGTGGTCGCTCGGCTGAAGGCCCTACAGCCCTTTGCCCTCGTTGCCGAACAGGTCTCGATTGACACGGGCAGCGCCGCCGAGGACGGCGACCTCGGCTGGCTGCCGCGCGGCCTGATGCCGTCAGCCTGGGACGAAGTCGCCTTTGCCCTGCGGCCGGGTGCGCGCGGCGAACCCGTCGCCACATCGCTGGGCTGGCACGTCATCATGGTTCACGAGCAATCCCCGTCACGCGACCTCGATCCCGAAACAGTCGAGCGCCGACGCCAGGTCACCTACGACAACTGGCTCCAGACCCTGCGCACCGCCGGCGACGTACAGTTCCTGCTCACGCCCGAAATCATCGACTGGGCACGGCGCTAGGCGCCCGTCCCTTGACTTGATGCGCCCGCGGCCGGCGCCTCACGCGGCCTACGACCCGGCGCGGCCGCAGCCTTGCCTGCAAACGGCACGTCCGCGCCACGGCGCACCAGGGTGCTGAGAATCAGGGCCATCACGGCCAGTACGGCGCCGCCAATAAACGGCACCTGGTGACCAAAGGCTTCCCACAGAATCCCCCCGGTCACCGGCAGCGCCACCGCCGCCACGTGATTCATCGTCTGGCCGGCCACCAGGCTGGGGCGCAGGTCGTCCGGCTTAACCAGAATTCGGCGCAGGTACGTTGTGATGCCAACCTCGGCACTGAAGAACAAGTGGTCAAGGATGTAGAGCACAAAGAGCACGCCCAACCAGGGGATGACGGCGTAGCCCAGAAAGATGAATGCCAGCGCGCCGAACGCGATCACCAGGATCGGGCGCTCACCCACGCGGTCAATCAACCGGCCGACTACATAGGCGCCGCCGATAGACACCGCGCTGTTGATCAGCGCCAGGATGGTGATAGTCCGCACGGACACCCCGTAATTGTCGACCAGCAAAAAGATCGCGAACGTCATGAAGATGTGGCGGCGTCCGCCGTCCAGAAACGTCAGCGCGTAATACAGCCAGTAGCGCCGTCGCAACACCACCCGCGGCGGATGTCCAATGCGCCCAACTGAGCGCAGTTGCCACACCGCCAGGGCCCCCAGGGCCGCCACACCGCCAGCCAGGACGAAAAGCGGACGGATCCCCGTCGCAAAAACCGTCACGGCCACCAGCACAATGCCGATCCCGGTCAGTTGCGCCCCCGCCATCAGCGACCGCAGCTGTCCCAGCCGCCGCCCCTGCGTCTCCACGGTGCTCAGCCGCAGCGCAATAGTGTTGGCAACCGGCCACCACAGGTGAAAGCCGACACTGGAGATCAGGGAAAAGACGATCAGCACCTCAATCGTCCCCACGTGAAAGAAGTTGATATAGCCAATACAGAGCAGCAACAGCGCAACCGCGCCCACCACCGGTTCCGCAACCGTCATCACCGCCGCGCCCATGACAATCGTCAGCAAGCCGGGGATTTCGCGGATGGTCTCCAGCAGACCCAACTCACTCGGTCGAATCTTCAACTCTTCGACCAGGAAATTCGTGGACACCGTGATGAAGATCGACATGGCGAGGCCGAAGCCGAACATGGCCATCACCAGCCAGGCGATCGGCGGAACCTCGCGGCCATTCAGCATCCGGAGCATGAGGACGTCAGGAACCGGCCGCTGAGAACGGCGTCCGCGCCGAACCGCCGTTACGATCCGGCGTCAGCGCCTCAGCGACGCAGCCGCCCCTTCCCGTCGCACTTCGGGCACTGACCGCTCAATTCGTGCCAGCCGCCGGGTTTCGAGGGATCGGGCCAGCGTTCGTTCACACTGCCGCTGCCCTCACAGCGCGTGCAGGTGGGGCCGGTCGGCGGGAGCACGCGGGGCAACAGCACCACGGCCACCACCACCAGCGCCATGAAAATCACCCATACTTCAAGTGGCATACCGGCCTCTGCGCTCAGGCGCCCCGTTCCCTGGCCCCGCCAGTATAGGCAGCCGCGCCCTCCGTCATTACGGCGTCCGCGGCCCCCTCCTGCGTAGGGGCGGCGTCACAGACCCGCCCGTCTTCCGCGCAATACCCATCCCCGGTTCGCCCACCCGTTCATGGTGAGCCCGCCCTGAGCCTGCCGAAGGCCCCCGCCCAGAGTCTTCGCCGGACCGTGTCGAACCACACCCCCCGTCATCCCGGCGTCCGCAGCAGGGACCCAGCCCCCCCGCCCAGGCCGTCCCTTCTCACTTCTCTCCCCTTGTATGTTCCAGGCGCCTTGGATTGGCCAAGGTCACCGTGAACGGGCCGGCACCTGCAATCGGTGCCCGTGGCCGCCGGCGCTACAATAGAATCACCACAGGCAACGCTGGGTGTTTCGATGGACGCGCGCGCGGCTACCAGGACAGCCAAGTCGTATATCGCCCAAGTCTTCGCTGACGAGGGTATCGATGACGTCGGACTTGAAGAAGTCGACTTTGATGATAGATCAGATCTCTGGCAAATAACCATCAGCTTCCTGCGGCCTAGGGGCCAAATGGACAGGTTTCAAGCTGCCGCATCAGGCTATCCAGCGGGTACCCCCAAAATGCGTCGTTCCTTCAAGGTTGTGAACATCGACAACGGCTCTGGCAGCGTCGTTTCCGTCAAGCACCGCGTGGTGGAAGGCGTGGACTGATTCGGTGCCCGCTGGATGCTACGTCGACGCCAATCTGCTCTTGCTACTCGTCGTCGGCTCCACAGATCAGGCGCTAATACGTAGGCATCGTCGTCTGCAAGTATTCAACGCTGACGATTACGAAGTCTTGGTCGATCTGCTCAGCAAATATCAGCAGGTGCTAGTCACTCCTAATACACTCACCGAGACGTCCAACCTGCTAGGTCAACATGGCGAACCTCAGCGGTCCAGATTCTTTGATACGTTCCGGTCACTAATCGAAATCAACAAAGAGATCGTCGTTACAAGCTTGGAAGCATCAAGAAACGCATCCTTCAAGCGGCTGGGACTGACCGATGCCGCGCTCCTGGAGGTAGTTACGGCGGACACCCCGCTGGTCACGGTGGACTTGGACTTGTACGTGGCAGCGTTAGCGAAGGCGCCAAGCGCGGCAGTCAACTTCACGCATATTCAGCACCACTAGTCGACCGTCAGCGCCCTACGCGTCATTCTTCCAGGGAACCTCTGCACAAGTAACGCCCCATGGCACATATGGACCCCAATCCGTTCGCCCTGCGCTTGCCGAAGGCCCCGCCCTGCGCTTGTCGAACGGGGGGCGCCGTGTCGAACCACACCCCCCAACAACCAAACACCCAGGCAGTCCCCTCCTTGTCCCCTCTCACTCCTCGCCCATCCCCCGTCACTCTTCATTCCGGCAAAAACTGGAGTCCATCCGCGGCCGCGGCTCGAGCAGCTCGTGGCGGCGCAGGAACCCAAAACGTCGTTAACCGGGTGACTGCGTGCCCACGTCCTCTGGCAGCCCCTCCGGCCCCACCACCAGCGCCCAGGCAACCAGTTCCAGGTCGCGCACGCTCGGCTGCCGGGAATCCGGACGGGCCAGTGGTCGGTCCAGGCCCTCTGCCTGCACTGCCGATACCAGCCCACGCAACTGCGGAAGCAGATCATCAAGCGGCGCGTTGATGCGCATCTGGCGCAGCGCCCGCACCGGGTCACGCAGCCGCGGTCGCCGCAGCGCGTCCGAGGGATGCGGCAGGTTGGCCCAGCCGTGCAGC
>JAKZUJ010000108.1:0-86433 GCA_047516685.1 Chloroflexota bacterium
AGGTAGCGGAGGTTTCCCATTGGTTCAGCCTGAGGTCTCTGGTGGGTCGGCGTCCAGCGCGGCTCGGGCGGCCGCCAGCATGGTACGCGCCGGGGCCGGGCGCCCGGTCCATTGTTCGAGGCTGGCGGCGCCCTGCATGACAAGCATCTCCAGGCCGCCCAGCGTGCGCGCGCCGCGGCGTTGCGCGGCCGCGAGCAGCGGCGTCAACGCGGGGCGGTACACGATGTCGAAGACGAAGAGGCCGTGGTGCAGCCAGGCGGGGGGCGCCGGGCATTCGTGGGGCGCGGGGCCGCCGGCCATGCCCACGCTGGTGGTGTTGACCAGCAGCTGGGCGGCGGCCAGGTCCGTCTGGAGGCGACCGTCGGCGAGGCCGTAGGCGTCCAGGAGGGCGCCGGTGGGCGGTTCGATGTTCTGGACCAGCTCGCGGGCACGGTCGGCTGTCCGATTGGCCACCGCGACGCGGCGAGCGCCACTGTCGAGCAGGGCGTGCACGGCCGCGCGGGCGGCGCCGCCGGCGCCCAGCACCACGACCGTTGCACCGTCGGCATCGAAGCCGCCGAAGCGTCGCAAGGCTTCGGCAAACCCGGAGAGGTCGGTGTTATCGCCGCGGAGATTCGCGCCGTCGCGGATGACGGTGTTGACGGCGCCGGTTCGCTCGGCCGCCGGCGTGAGGCGATCCATGGCGCGAAAGGCGGCCAGTTTGTGAGGGATCGTGACGTTGAGGCCGGCCAGCCGCCCGGCGCGTACGTCCTGGAAACGGTCGGCCTCGTCTCCCGGGGGCGTGGGCAGGGCGGTGTAGGTGGCCTCCAGGCCCAGTTCATCAAGGGCCGCCTGGTGCATGACCGGCGACAGGGTGTGGCCGAGCGGCCAGCCGATCACGGCGTAGGCGGCGCTCATGCGCTGAGCCGGGCGAGATCGTCCCAGAATCCCGGGTAGGAGACGTCGGCGGCCGCGGCGCCGTGGATCGTGACCGGCCCCGTGCCGCTGACGGCGGCGACGGCGGCGAGCATGGCGATGCGGTGATCGCCGGCCGCGTCCACGGCGCCTCCGGCGGCGTGAGCGCCGCCGGCGATGGTGAAGCCGTCGGCCTCGGCGTCCACCTCAAGCCCCAGCGCGGACAGGGCGCGTTCGGTGGTCCGCAGGCGGTCCGACTCCTTGACCCGCAGTTCGGCGGCGTCGCTGATGCGCGACTCGCCGCGGGCGCGTGTGGCGAGCAGGGCAAGCAGGGGCGCTTCGTCGATCAGGCGAGGGATGAGGTCGCCGCCGGCCGTGATGGCCCGCAGCTCCGACGAGCGCGCGGTCACCGTGCCGGAAGGCTCCGGGTCGACGGTGTCGATCTCTATGTCGATCTGAGCGCCCATGGCCTGCAAGGCGTCGAGGATGCCGGTGCGCAAGGGGTTCAGTCCGACGCCGCGGATGGCGATCTCGGCGTCGGGATGCAGCACGGCCGCCGTGATCCAGAAGGCGGCCGACGACAGGTCGCCGGGAACGTCCAGGTCAATTGCTCGGAGTTCGTCGGCAGGCGCACAGCGAACTTCGCCGCCAAAGGCCCGCACGTCGGCGCCCTGAGCTCGGAGGATGCGTTCGGTGTGGTCGCGCGAGGCGGCGGGCTGGCGCAGCACGGTTGGCCCGTCGGCGCGGAGGGCGGCCAGGATGATGGCGGACTTGACTTGGGCGCTGGCCACCGCGACGTCGAGTTCGGCCGCATGGAGCGCACTGGGCGCGATAGCCAGCGGCGCGTAGGCGCCGTCGGCTCGTCCGTCGATGCGGGCGCCGAGGGCGCGCAGCGGGTGCACGATGCGGTGCATGGGCCGCGCGCGCAGCGAGGCGTCGCCGGTCAGCACGGCGTGCAACCCGCGCCCCGCCAGCAGTCCGCTAGCAAGGCGCATGGTGGTGCCGCTGTTGCCGCAGTCGAGCACGTCGGCCGGTTCACGCAGCCCGTGCAGGCCACGGCCGGTGACGCGCAGTTCGTTGCCGTTGAACTCGACCGCGGCGCCGAGCGCCCGCACCAACGCGGCGCTGGCGCGCGTGTCGGCGCCCAGGCCGGGTGTGCGCAGGCGCGAATGTCCGGCCGCCTGGGCGCCCAGCAGCAGGCCGCGGTGGGTGATCGACTTATCGCCGGGGACCCTGAGCTCGCCGCGCAGGCGGCGCGCCGGTTCAATCAGGCGCGCGCCGGGCGGGGCGGCTGCGACGGTCACGCGCCGACGTGAGCGCCGAGGGGCCGTCCCAGGGCGGCGGCCATCGGCTGGAGTTGGGCCATCAGCTCAGTGAAATGCATGAAGCTCAGGCTCTGCTGACCGTCGATCAGGGCCGACTCGGGCGACGGATGCACTTCGACGATGATGCCATCGGCGCCGGCCGCGATCGAGGCCAGAGCCATGGGGTGGACCATGAACCAGTGGCCGGTGCCCTGCGAGGGGTCCACGATGATCGGCAGGTGGGTTCGCCGACGCAGGAGGGGAATCGCGTTGAGGTCGAGCGTGAAGCGCGAGGAGGTTTCGAACGTGCGGATGCCGCGCTCGCAGAGCATGACGTCCGGATTGCCGGCGGCCATGACGTACTCGGCGCACATCAACCATTCGTCGATGGTGTTGCCCATGCCCCGCTTGAGCAGGACGGGACGTCCGCAGCCGCCGACTTCACGCAGCAGCGGGTAGTTCTGGGCGTTGCGCGTGCCGATCTGCATGACGTCGGCGTGTTCGGCCACGACCTCGACCTGGCGGGGGTCCAGGACCTCGGTGATGACGGGCAGCCCGGTGGCCGACCGCGCCTCGGCCAGGAGCTCAAGGCCCTTGACCCCCATCCCCTGGAAGCTGTAGGGGGAGCTGCGCGGCTTGAAGGCGCCGCCGCGCAGAATCTGGGCGCCGGCCGTCAACACATGCTCGGCGGTGGAGGCCAGCTGCTCGGGACTCTCGACGGTGCAGGGTCCGGCCATGACGGTTACCGAACCGTTGCCGACTTCAACATCGCCGATCGCGACGGTGGATCTTTCGCGAGCGTCGCTGCGGGCGGCCAGCTTGAACGGCTCGCTGATGGGGAGGGTGGACTCGACGTGCGGCATGCGTTCCAGCTGTTCGAGCAGCTCGGGCGGCCGACTGCCGATGACGGCGATCACGGTCTTGTTCACGCCGCGCAGGACGCGGGTTTCGAGGCCCTCGGCATGGACGCGGGCTTCGACGGCGGCCAGAGCCGCCTGGCCGGCGGTGTTCTTCATCACGATGATCATCTGGCGGGCTCCTCAGCTGTGAGGTCGTGGGGACGATGTGTCGGAAAAACAAAAAAGCAGAGGCGGGGGCCTCTGCTGCCGGCGACTGCGAGTCGTTTGGCTACACCAAATTACGACCCGGCTGCGCCGGCACTGGAAACGCAAAATAGACGCCGCCGGGCAGCGACTGACCGTTTGTCATGCCTACCTGATAATCGAAGAACACGGTGAGAGTGTGCGAAAGCTTGTGGGGTGCGTCAATAGCAGATTGCCCATGATTGTGGGGGCGCGGAGTAAACTAGAGAAAGTTTAGTGCGCGCAGGCGTGTGGCCGCCGATGGTCGAAGTGGAGCGCGAGGCCGAGCGGGCGGGGCCAGCGTCGGAAGCCGAACTCGTACAACTGTGGCGGTACGCGGCCGTGCGCGTCGGGCCCATGCGCGACTCGCTGGGGCGATCGATCGAGGTGGTGTATCCCGGCCGCCGTTCCGGGCTGGCGGGTCCGGACCTGAGCGACGCGATCGTGAGCGTCGACGGCGGACCGACCCGGCGAATGGACGTTGAGGTTCACCTGGACGAGGCGTCGTGGCGGCGCCACGGCCACGCTGACGACGCCCGCTATCAGGGAGCGATTCTGCACGTGGTCTGGACGGCCGCGACCCGAGGGTCGCCGGACCTGCCGCCGCACATACTGGCGCCGGAGGCGCTGGCCGGCGCCTGGCCGCCCGGCCGCGAACCGGCGAATCCGGCCGAGTTTCCCTGTTGGGCGGCTGAGCCGCGGCGGGCGGGCGCCGCCGAGCGCGTGCGCGAGTCGGTTCGCGCGGAGGGTGTCCGCCGGCAGGCCGAGCGGGCCGCGGCCCTGGAGGCCGACATCGAGGCCTTGGGGCCCGATCAGGCGCTGTACCGCACGCTGATGCGCGCGCTGGGGTACAGCGCCAACACGAGGCAGTTCGAGGCGGTGGCCGCGGCGGCGCCGATCGAGCTGCTGAGCGCGCTGGCCGGGCCGTCGCTGGTCGAGCGCCGCGATCGCGTGGAGGCCGAACTGCTGGGGGCGGCCGGATTGCTGCCGAGCCAGCGCTGGCTGCCAGCCGCGCATCCGCATCTGGCGGCGCTGGAGCGGGCCTGGGCCGCGGGTGCGCCCCGTGCGGCGCCGGCCGTCGATCGCTGGACGCTGACCGCCGTACGACCTTACAACTGGCCGGCGCGGCGCCTGGCTGGCGCCGCACGGTTGCTCAGCATGGCGCCGGAAGCGCGGCGTCCCCTGGCGGAACGGCTGACGGGGTACATCGTGGCCGTCGCGAACGCCGGGCGCAGTCGGGACCTGATTCGGTGGTTTGAGGTGCGGCTCGCACCGGACGATTTTTGGGCGCGGCAGCTGGACGTTGGGCGTCCGTCCGGGCGTCCGCTGCCCGCGCTGATCGGGCGCGGGCGCAGCCTGGACCTGCTGGTGAACGCCGCCCTGCCGTTCACGGCGGCCCTGGGCGGCTGGACGGGACGTCCCGAGCTGGTGCGGGCGGCGGAGGCGGCACTGGCGGGCGTGGGTTCGGGCGGCTGGAACCGGCATACGCGCTACATGGCCGACACGCTGCGGCTGGAGCGCCGCGGCCTGGGCGCCGCCGTGGCGCAGCAGGGCCTGCTGCGCATTTACCGGCGCTGGTGTCGTGACAAGCGCTGCGTGGAATGCCCGGCCGCGGCCGCGGCCGGGTAACCGGGATCAGGGAAGCGCCGCAGGCCAGTTGCTGGCGTCGACCGCGGCGCCGAAGCGCCGGCGCCCCATGCTTTGCTGGGACCGGCGACCCAAGACTTACCCGCGCCAAGTGAGATTACTTGACAGTGACTCACTCAATACCTACGATCGTTCGTGACATGGATGGAACCACACCCCCCGAAGCCGAAGCCGAAGTCGAAGACCCGGCGACCCAGGTGAGCGAGCCCTCCGGGCCGCGCCGCACGGTGGCCTCGGTCAGGCCCGAATCGACGCGTCTGCCGGTGGTGCCGTTGCCCGACTGGGTGGCGTATCCCGAGCTGACCATGCCGCTGCACGCCAGCCGCCCCGCATCCGTGGAGGCGCTGGCCGCGGCCGCCGACAAAGGTGACGTGGTGGTGGTGGTGACCCAGCGCCGGGCGCGGAAAGCGGTGGATCCGCAGCAGCTCTGCACGGTTGGCACGGCGGCCAGGGTGATTCGCCGCCTACGCATGCCCGACGGCGGCGTGCAGGTTCTGCTGGAAGGCCAGTATCGCGCCGCCGTGGACGACGTGACGCCGGTTGGGGAGTACTTCGAGGCGCGCGTGACGCCGCTGGCGGTTGAACACCATCCCTCGCTTGAGCTGGAAGCGCTGCGCCGCGTGGTGGTGGCGCATGTGGAAGCCGTGGCCGAGGAAACCAACATGTTCGCTCCTGAGACGGTGGCCATGACGCGGCGCGCCGCGGACCCGGGGTGGCTGGCGGACTACCTGGCGTTTTCGTCCGACATGTCGCCGCACGAGCGCCAGAAGGTTCTGGAAACGCTCGATGTGACCGAGCGGCTGCGCTTCGTCGCGCGCTATCTGACCAAGCAGGTCGAGATTCTTAACATCCGTAACAAGATTCAGGGTGAGATTCAGGACGGGATCGAGAAGGTCCAGCGGGATTACTACCTGCGCGAGCAACTGCGGGCGATTCAGCGCGAGCTGGGCATCTCCAGTCCGCAGACCGATGACGCGCAGGATCTCAGCGATCGCGTGGATGCGTCGGATCTGCCGGACGACGTGGCGGCCAAGGCCCGCCAGGAAATCTCGCGGCTTGACGCCACGCCGCCAACCTCCCCCGAAGTCGGGGTGATCCGCGGCTATCTGGACTGGCTACTGGCGCTGCCCTGGGAGCATGAGACGCGCGACCACCGGAGCCTGGCGCGGGCCCGCCGCGTGCTTGACCACGACCACTACGGGTTGCAGAAGCCCAAGGAGCGGGTGCTGGAGTTTCTGGCCGTGCGCGCTATTTCCTCGAAGTTCCGTACGCCCATCGTCTGCTTCGTCGGCCCGCCGGGCGTTGGCAAGACGAGTCTGGGCAGGTCCATTGCGCGCGCGCTGGGCCGCGAGTTCGTGCGCATCTCGCTGGGCGGCGTGCGCGATGAGGCCGAGATTCGCGGCCATCGGCGCACGTACGTGGGCGCGCTGCCGGGACGGATCATCCAGGCGCTGCGGCGGGCCGGGTCGCGCAATCCGGTGATGCTGCTGGATGAGATCGACAAGATTGGCCGCGACTTTCGGGGCGACCCGTCATCCGCGCTGCTGGAGGTATTGGACCCGGAGTTCAACCACAGCTTCTCCGACCACTATCTGGAAGTGGCGTTCGACCTGTCGCGGGTGTTGTTTGTGACCACCGCGAATACGGCCGAGGACATTCCGGCGGTGCTGCGGGACCGCATGGAGGTGATTGACCTCAGCGGGTACACGGAAGACGAGAAGGTGCGCATTGCCCAGGGGTTCCTGCTGCCCCGGCAGATTCTCAACCACGGCCTGCGGCGGGCCGGCATCACGTTCAGCGACGGGGCGGTGCGCGAAGTGATCCGGCACTATACGCGCGAGGCCGGTGTGCGCAATATGGAACGCGAGCTGGCGGCGGTGTGCCGCAAGCTGGCCCGCCGGATCGCGGGCAACAACCGGACGGCTGCGCGGGTAACGCCGCGCCGGGTGCGCGCGGCCCTGGGCCCGGCGAAGTTCCTGCCCGAGGACGAGTCCCGCACGCCGGAAATCGGCGTGGCCACCGGTCTGGCCGTGACAGCGGTCGGCGGGGAAGTGCTGGACGTGGAGGCCGCCTGGATTGCGGGCGCCGGCAAGGTGCGGCTGACCGGGCAACTTGGCGACGTGATGAACGAGTCGGCCCGCGCCGCGCTCTCCTACGCGCGGGCCCGAACCGGGACGCTGGGCGTGGATCCCGGGCTCTTTACCCGGCGCGACCTGCACGTGCACGTGCCGGCGGGCGGCGTGCCGAAGGACGGACCATCCGCCGGTATCACGATGGGCGCGGCGATAATTTCGGCCATGACGGGCCGCCGGGTGCGGCGCGAGATTGCCATGACCGGCGAAGTGACCCTGCGAGGGCGCGTGCTGCCGATCGGTGGGCTGAAGGAAAAGGTGCTCGCGGCTCATCGCGCCGGTCTGCACACCGTGATTGCTCCCGACGAGAACCGGCCGGATCTTGAAGACATACCCGCTCGGGTGCGTAAGCAGATGCGCTTTGTCTGGGTTAAAGACATGGACAGCGTGCTTGCGACCGTGTTGATGAACGATTCCGCGGCGTTGGATCACAAGGACCCGGCGACCGCGTCCGGACCAGCCTAGGAGGCAGTAGATGGCGAGCAAGATCATTGGCATTGACCTGGGGACGACGAACTCTGTCGTCGCGGTCATGGAGGGCGGCGACCCGACCGTGGTCACCAACTCCGAGGGCAGCCGCCTGACGCCGTCAGTGGTGGCGTATGTCAAGGGGGGCCAGCGCCTGGTGGGGCAGCTGGCCCGGCGTCAGGCCGTGATGAACCCCAAGAACACCATCAACTCCGCCAAGCGGTTCATGGGACGTCGCGTTGGGGAAGTCAGCAGCGAGTCCGCGGCGGTCACCTTTGACGTGGCCGAGGGTCGGGCGTCGGAGGTGCTGATCAAGATCCCGGAAAGCGGCCGCGAGGTGACGCCCGAGGAGATCGCCGCCGTCGTGTTGCAGAAGCTGAAGGCCGACGCGGAGAAATATCTCGGCGAGGACGTGAGCGACGCCGTGATCACGGTGCCGGCGTACTTCAACGACTCGCAGCGCCAGTCCACGCGCAACGCCGGGGAGATCGCCGGTCTCAACGTACGGCGCATCATCAACGAGCCCACGGCCGCGGCGCTGGCGTACGGGCTGGACAAGCGAGGGGCCGAGACCATTCTGGTGTGGGACCTGGGCGGCGGCACGTTTGACGTCACGATCCTGGAGGTCGGTGACGGGGTGTTTGAAGTCAAGGCCACCAACGGCGACACGCACCTGGGCGGCGACGATTTCGACCGCCGGGTCGTGGACCACGTGGCCGCGGACTTTCTGCAGCGCGAGGGCATCGACCTGCGCAAGGACCCGCAGGCGCTGCAGCGGCTGATCGAGGCGTCGGAGAAGGCCAAGCAGGAACTCTCAACCGTGCCGCAGACGCAGATCAGCCTGCCGTTCATCACGGCGGATCAGACGGGGCCCAAGCACCTGGACGTTGCGATCACCCGCGCCGAGTTCGAGCGCCTGACCCAGGACCTCACGCAGCGCTGCGTGGAACCGTTCCGCCGCGCGCTGAGCGACGCCGGGATTCGGGAATCCGAAATCGACGAGGTCGTGATGGTCGGCGGGTCGACGCGAATGCCGGCCGTGCAGACGCTGGTTCACGAACTGACCGGCAAGGAACCCAACCAGGGCGTCAACCCGGACGAGGTGGTGGCCGTGGGCGCCGCGATCCAGGGCGGCGTGCTGGCGGGCGAGGTGGAAGACGTCGTCCTGCTGGACGTCACCCCCCTCTCGCTGGGCGTCGAGACGCTGGGCGGCGTGCTGACCGCGCTGATTACTCGCAACACCACCATCCCGACGAGTAAGTCCGAAGTCTTCTCGACGGCCGACGACGGCCAGACGGCGGTGGACATTCATGTCTTGCAGGGCGAGCGTCCGATGGCGCGCGACAACACGACCCTGGGTCGGTTTCGCCTTGAAGGCATTCCGTCGGCGCCGCGCGGGGTTCCGCAGATCGAGGTTACGTTCGACATCGATGCCAACGGCATCGTGAACGTCTCGGCCAAGGACCTGGCCACGGCCAAGGAGCAGCGCATCACCATCACGGCCAGCACCAACCTCTCCGGCGAGCAGGTGGAGGCGCTGGTTCAGGAGGCCGAGGAGCACGAGGCCGAGGATCGGCGGCAGCTCGAAGAAGCCGAAGTGCGCAACAACGCCGACAGCCTGGCGTATCAGACCGAGCGCCTGATCAGCGAGAACGGCGACAAGATCGAAGCCGATGATCGGCAGGCGGCGGAGCGGGCGATCGCGGACGTGCGCAAGGCGCTGGAGGGCGCCGACCTGGAGGCGATCAATGGCGCGGTGGCGGTGCTGCAGACCGCGGCTCAGAAGCTGGGCGAGCAGATGTATCAGGGTGCTCCGGGCGCCGACGGCAACGGCGACGGGCCGACCCCGACCGCGGACGAGACCCCGGTCGACGACGACGTGGTCGACGCCGAGTTCGAGGCCGCGGACGAGAAGTAGCGCCAGATGAACGCGGACCACGGCGAATGCGAACGCGATCCCGTCGCCAGCAGCGAGCGTGAGGCGCAGCTGGAGGCCGAACTCGCGACGCTCAACGAGCAGCTGCTGCGCGTACGCGCCGAGATGGACAATTTCCGCAAGCGCGTGAACCGCACCACGGACGATCTGGTCCAGCAGGCCAAGTCGTCCCTGCTGCGGGACATCCTGAGTGTTGCGGACGACCTGGACCGAACGGTCGCCGCGCTGGCGAGCGGCTCGGACCCGCAGCGTTTGCGGGAGGGGGTAGAACTCACGCGCAACCGGATCGAGGCGCTGCTGGCCGCGCGCGGAGTGCGCGCGGTCGACACCGACGGCGCCTTTGACCCACGCTGGCACGAGGCGGTGGCCACGCGGCCAACCGCCGACGTGCCGGTGGGCACGATTACGGCCGAGCTTCAGGCGGGTTATCGCTGGGGCGACGACGTGCTTCGCGCCGCACGGGTTGAAGTGGCTGTGACCGGCGACGGATCGTAGGCGCCAGCCGTGGAATACAAGGATTACTACAAGACGCTGGGTGTTCCGCGAAGCGCGTCGCCCGGCGATATCAAAGCGGCGTACCGGCGGCTGGCGCGGCGCTACCACCCCGACGTGAACCCGGACGACGCCACGGCGGAAGCGCGCTTCAAGGAGATCAATGAAGCGCACGAGGTGCTAAGCGACCCTGAGAAGCGTCAGCCCTACGATCGCTTCGGCTCCAACTGGCGACGCACGGGGTCGTTCGACGAAGCGTTTCGACGAAGCGGCGTTCGCGCGGACGGCTTTGGCGATAGGTTCGGCGGCGGGTCGGGGTTCAGCGATTTCTTCGATGCGCTCTTTGGCGGGCGTGCGCGGACGCAGCGTCCGCCGCAGGCCAATGTGGAAGAGAGCGTGCAGGTGACACTGCGCGAGGTGCTTGAGGGCGGGCGGCGCGCACTGACCATGCGGGTACCCGCGCCGGATGGATCGGCCCGCCAGCGGAGGATCGACGTCGCGATCCCGCCCGGCGTTCGCGACGGCCAGCGGCTGCGGGTGGCAGGCGAGGGGGCGGTGCGGCCCGACGGCACGCGCGGCGACTTGTTCCTGCGGATTCGGCTGGAGGACACGCCCGAATTCGAGCGTCAGGGCGACGACCTTACGACAGAGGTTGCGATCGGGCTGACCGAGGCGGTGCTGGGAACGCACGTACAGGTCCCGACACCGTCCGGCTCGCCCTTGACCGTACGCGTGCCTCCCGAAACGCAGCACGGCGGGCGGCTGCGCCTGCGCGGCCAGGGGCTGCCGCGCGCCGGCGGCAACGAGCGCGGCGATATGTTCGTACGTGTTCTCGTGCGCCTGCCGCGCAACCTGAGCGAGCGCGAGCGCGAACTGTTTCTGGAACTCGCTCGCATCCGCGGCGAGGTTCCCACGCCGACGGCAGTGAGCTGACGTGGTGTTTGACGACGATGGCGACCGACCGGGCACGGACGACCTGCGCTCGCGACCGGCCTACTTCATTGGGGTGGTGGCCGAGATCACCGAAATACATCCGCAGACGCTGCGCCATTACGAGCGCATTGGTCTGGTGTCGCCGAGCCGTTCGCCCGGCAACGTGCGCATGTTCTCGCAGGAGGACATCGAGCGCGTGCGCCTGATTCAGCGGCTGACGTCGGAGCTGGGGGTGAACCTGGCCGGGGTGGAAGTGGTGCTGAACATGCGCGACCGGTATCAGCGGCAAGCCGCCGAATACCAGCGCAACTTGCAGGACCTGCAGCAACGGTACGGGGCCGAAGTCGCACGCCTGCGCAACGCGCTGCAGCGCGTGATGCGGGATTCGGATCCTCCGTCGTACCCCGAAAGGCGGCCGCCGCCCTGATGAACTTTGAGAAATTCACCGAGAAGGCGCAGGAGACGATCCAGCGGGCGCAGTCGATCATGCTCGAGAGCAGTCACAACCAACTGGACGGCGACCACATCCTCATGGCGCTGCTGGATCAAAACGACTCGCTCGCGGTGCGCATCATTCAGCGCCTGCGCGTCTCCCCCGACCTGGCGCGCGACGAGGCCAAGCGGACCCTCGGCGCCAAGCCGCGGGTGACGTCGGACCAGGCGAACGGCCCGATTGCCCAGGGCCAAATGTTTGTGACTCCACAGGCCGTGGCGATCATTCAGTCGGCGGGCGAGGAAGCCGACCGACTCGACGACGAATACGTGGGGAACGAGCACTTGCTCTTGGCGCTCACCAAGTCGCAGGACACGCCGGCGGGGCGCACCCTGCGCTCGATCGGGATTGACCCGGAAGGCGTGTACCGGGCGCTGCGCGAAATCCGCGGCGCGCAACGTTCATCCACTCCAAGCGCCGAGAGCCGCTACGAGGTCCTGACAAAGTACAGCGTCAACCTGACCGACTTGGCCCGCGCGGGCCGGCTCGATCCCCTGATCGGGCGAACAGCCGAGGTCCGGCGGGTTATCCAGGTCTTGGCCCGTCGAACCAAGAACAACCCGGCGCTGATCGGCGAGCCAGGCGTGGGCAAGACCGCCATCGTGGAAGGCCTGGCGCAACGAATCGCCAGCGGCGACGTGCCGGAGCTGTTGCGCGAGCGCGATGTGCTGGCCGTTGACATGGGGGCCATGCTGGCCGGCGCGAAATTCCGCGGCGAATTCGAGGAGCGGCTCAAGGCCGTGATCAACGAAGTGCGTGCCGCGGAGGGCCAGATCATCCTGTTCTTTGACGAGTTGCATCAGGCCGTCGGCGCGGGCGGCGCGGAAGGCGCGATCAACGCCGCCACGATGCTCAAGCCGGCGCTGGCGCGCGGCGAACTCCAGGCCATCGGCGCGACCACGCTGGATGAATACCGCCAGCATGTCGAGCGGGACAAGGCCCTGGCCCGCCGCTTCCAGCCGGTACAGATCGAGGCGCCAAGCGTCGAGGAGACCGTGCAGGTACTCACGGGTCTTCGTGACCGCTACGAGGCGCATCACGGGCTCGATATCAGTGACGCCGCGCTGCAGGCCGCGGTTGAGCTGTCCGAGCGCTATCTCACCGAGCGCTTCCTGCCGGACAAGGCCATTGACCTCATCGACGAGGCGGCGGCCAAGGTGCGAGTGGATATCTTTGACGCGCCAGTGGAGTTGCGCCAGGCCATGAAGGTCATCGAAGACCTGAAAGCCGAGGAAGAGACAGCCTGGCGAAGCCGCGACTACGAGCGGGCGGCCAACCTCAAGTCCGAGGTCTTACAGAACGAGGCCCAGCTGGAGTCGGCCCGCAAGAAATGGCTGGCCGAGCAGGACATTAACGAGACGGTGGACGCGGACGATGTGGCCGAGGTGGTCTCCAGCATCACCGGCGTTCCCGCGGCCCGGATGTTCGAGGAAGAGGCCGAGCGGCTGCTCGGCATGGAGGCGGCGCTCCACCGCCGTCTCGTCAACCAGGACGAGGCGGTGTCGGCCGTGGCCGACGCCATCCGGCGCTCGCGCAGTGGGATCGGCGATCCGACGCGGCCGATCGGCTCGTTCATTTTTCTGGGGCCAACCGGCGTGGGCAAGACCGAACTGGCGCGCTCGCTGGCCGAGTTCATGTTCGACGACGAAGCGGCGCTGCTGCGCGTGGACATGTCGGAGTACGGCGAGCGGCACACCGTCAGCCGCCTGATCGGCGCGCCGCCGGGCTACGTGGGCTACGACGACGCCGCGCAACTCACCGAACGGGTGCGCCGACGTCCGTACCAGGTAGTGCTCTTCGATGAGATCGAAAAGGCTCACCCCGAAGTGTTCAACGTGCTGTTGCAGGTGCTGGACGATGGCTGGTTGACGGACGGCCATGGCCGCCGGGTCAATTTCTCGAACACAATCATCATCATGACGTCCAATGTCGGGGCGCAGCACATCCGGCGGGAAAACAAACTTGGGTTTGGCGTGGCCGAGGGCGACGACGCGGCCGCCGAGGCGCGAGACCACCGCGAGATGCGGGCCCGGCTGATGACGGACCTGCGGCGCCGATTCCGGCCCGAATTTCTCAACCGGATCGACGAGATCATAATTTTCCATTCGCTCACGCAGCCGCAGTTGCGGGAGATCGTGGACCTGATGGCCTCGCAGCTGGCCGAGCGTCTGGAAGGTCAGCGTATCGGCGTGGAACTATCCACGGCCGCCAAGGATCGGGTGCTGGCGCTGGGCTGGGACCCGAACTACGGAGCGCGCCCGCTGCGTCGCACCATGCAGCGCGAGATAGAGAACGTGCTTGCTCGCATGCTCTTACGGAGCGAGTGCGGGGAAGGAAGCACCGTGCGAGTGGACGCGGAGGACGGTGAGTTCACGTTCGAAACGCTGGACGGTCCGAGCGACGACGCGCCGGCCCGGCCGGTTGCGGAGGGCGCGGTCGCCGAATAGGCCGCGGGCGGCGGCCAGGCAGCCAGGCTGCCGGGGCGCCCGAAGGGACGCTCGGCGTCAGCCGAATCAGCCGTCCATGGCGGAATCGCGGGGCGCCTGTCGTGGACAAAGCCCTGGCCGCCTTGCCAGCCTTGCCGATGCGGGGCACGATTCGCCGATTCGCCGCTCCGGGGATTCCTAATGGCTTATACGGCGCTGGAACGATTGAACCGTGATGAAGTTGGCGCCCGCGCGCCTGGCGCCGTGGCCATCATGCCCACGGCCGCTATCGAGCAACACGGCCCGCACAACCCGATTGGCCTGGACACCATGTGCTGCATGGCCGTGGCCCGCGGCGCGGCCGAGGCGGCCGGCGACCTGGACGTGATCGTCAGCCCGCCGCTGCACTTCGGCAGTTCCGATCACCACCGCCCATTCCCAGGTGTGCTGACGCTGCGCAGCGGCACGTTCAGCCAGGTGCTCCACGAGGTTGTGGAAAGCCTGACGCTGTCCGGCTTCCGGCGCGTACTCATCCTGAACGGTCACGGCGGCAACATCCTGCTGATCCAGCAGGTGGCGCGCGACTTCGTGCTCGCGCACCCGGATGTCCGTGTGGCCGCGGGCGCGTATTGGGATATCGCGCGGCCGCGGCTGGAGGCGGTCGAGGCCAGCCGTCAGGTGCACGTCCCCGGCCACGGCGGCGACTTCGAGACGTCCTTGATGCTGCATTTGGACCCCGAACTCGTGCGAGACGATCTGCTGCCCATCAAGCACGCCGACCGGGACGACCCGCGCAGCTCGGGCTGGCCCAAGTTGGGCATGTCGACGATGGGCAGGTCGGTCAACGTGGCGGACGTGGTGTACATGTCGTTCCCAGGCGCCCGGATCACGGGGCTGAGCGACGACGCGCGCGCCGCGACCGCGGATTTGGGGCGGCAGTACTACCAGATCGCCGTGCAGGAGGTGGCCAAGCTGATCCGCACGATTTCGGCGTAAGCCGCCTGGAGGGGTCGGCGCCGACCTGGCGTGGCTGACGATTGGGCGCGATGGCTGGGGCCTGGCAGCGAAGCATCATCGAGGTCGGCGGCGTTGCGCGGATGGGCGACGGCGTTCCGCTTGTTCGCTTTACCTGCGGCGACATCGAGAGTCGCCGTGGCTTCCCGGGCGCGAAGGTCGATCCTGGCGAATTGCTGGCAGCGGCGCTGATTCGGGAGGTTGAGGAAGAAGCCGGGATCATTGCCGAACCCGAGGTTTTCGTGTCGTTGGGCATCGGGTCAATCCCGGAGAGTTGAAGCCTGACCTCGATTTTCGAATGCGGCGGACATCGAGGACGGACTATCCGCGCTCGCTGGGTCGCTTCTCCACTGACTCGTTGCAGCTGTACGCCGGTTCGGGCGTTGACCGCGTCTAGAAGCTGTCCGCCAGCCAATACATGAACGGCGAATCCGGAAAGAGCCGGCGGAGGTACACGTCGACGTGTGGGGGCGCGCCCACGGCGTCCAGGGCCTGGTAGCCGCCCGGCGCCCCGAGGTACAAGTCGAGAAACTGTGCACTGGTCAACTCAACCACGGGCTCGTTGCCAGCCGGCTCGCCAATGATCACGTTGGCCATCGGCGTCTCCACTCGCACCGCTTCGTCATCCACTTGCAGGACGAAGGTAGGTCCGGGCAATGGCGCGGCTCGGCGGCGTCGGCGAATCAATTCCGGCACCGCGCTCTCCAGCGCTCCACGCAGGGAGTTCAGCCGAACCATGAAATGCGTCGTGGGCTTGAGGCTTGCGCCGGCCCGCTTTCGCAACAGGTCGAACAGCTCCGACGCCGGGTGCAGCTCGCCCGTCAGGCGATGTACGCCGTGGGCCGCCGCACGCGCCCTCCAGGCACTCAGCAAGGGAGTGGCCAGAATCTCATATTGGACGCCGCCGTCCAGGATTTGCAGCTCGTCGTCGGTCAGCGCGGTTATGGAGTACGCCACCACGGTTTGAACCTGTACCAGGACGTCGAAGTACACCTGGGTTTCGGCCGCAATGCGCGGGAGCCACTCCATGAGCGCCAGCCAGTACGCCTCGCCGCGGTCGAGCGGGCCTACCCGGTCCGCCGCGATGTCCGCGTAGATGCTCGCGACGGCCGGCAGGTCGCCGGCACGGAACGAGCGGACGACGTAGCCGCCGGCCGACTCGATGTCGCCGCTGGGAAACTCCGCTTCGAGTTGGGCCGTGGGAATCTCATGCCAGCCGCGGCGCGCATAGACGCCGGGCGTGCCGGTGGAGAGCAGCGATAGCGTCTGGCCGTCGGCCCGCATCCGCTCGACGGCAGCGTCCAGCAGCTGCCCGGCATGCCCCTGTTTGCGATGGTCGGGGTCCACGCCCACGTCTGCGACGGCGCCGACCCGCACACGTCCCAGGCCGTAGCGCATGGTTCGGTCGGCGATCCAGAGGTGGCCAACGATGGCGCCGCCATCCTCAACGACAAGACTCTGCGACACGTCCCAGTCAGGATCGGCGCTCTGGTGGCGTTCGAAGTAGTCGCGCGGGGTGTCAACGAACGCCCGGTCCATAACGTCCAGGGCTTCGTCGCGCCGGTCGGCGCTCAGTTTGCGAACAGTCGGGTTCATGGGCAAAGGGTTGGTCGGTTGCAGGTGCGCAAAATCGGCCCGACGCGTTGGCGTCCGGGCCAGTAGGAAATATAGCAAAAGGGGAGTGCCTGTCGCGGATAGACTCGGGTTACCGTCCACGCGATGTCACGAAGACAGCCGGCATGCACCCTCCCCCACGCTTCAGTCCCGCCCGCGGCAGGCGCCTGCCGCCGAGCTCGGTCGACTGAACGCCTGGCGGTTCTTGCGGCATCTGCGGACGCTGCGCGGCCTGCTCTTCGGGCTGCTGGGGGTGCTGGCGCTGGCGGTGATTGGCCTCCTGCTCGTGCTCGTCACGACGGCGCCAGCCGGGTCGCCGGCGTCGCAAGGCCGGGCACGCTCGCCGGCTCCATTGCCTGGGGACACGTCGAACGTCTTGAGCGAGGCCGCGGTGCCCGACGTTGAGGCGCCGAGTAGACGGCCGGTCGTGCTCCTGCCGCCGCGGCCTCAACCGCCTCGACTTCGGGCGCTGGAGCTATCGCCGACCGACGATGTGAGTGACGCGGCCCTGCTGGAGTTTCTGCGCGAGGTGGATATCTTGCTCACCGCGCTTGACCCATCCACGAGCTACGTCGGGCTGCTGGCGACGCAGGCGCTTCGCGGTGAGACGTCACGGCTGAGGGTCATCGTGGAGAGCGGGGGCACGGCTAGCGCGTTGGCGGACATCCAGCCGGCGCGCAGGACATCGCAGCTTCCCGCGGACGCGCAGACGCTGGCGCTGCTGCTGCGTTCGATCCTGGTTACCGGTGCGTCCGGACAGCAAAGTCTGCTCACCAGTGTCACGGGACAGCCGGCGGTTTCCGAGCGCATTCAGGAAGTTATGGAGGCGCGCGCGCTCGTCCGCTTTATCGAAGTGCATGAGGCCGTGGAATTTGCTGCCGAATTGCGCAACAGCGTCGTGCACGCCGCGGCGGAGACTCGCGGCTAGCCGGCGGCCGGCTCGACTTTCGGCAGCTGCCAGGCTTCGATTGCCCGTTCGGCGTTGGCTGTCAGCAGCAGGTTGGCGCCAGGCGCGGCGGCAACGGTCCGTATGTCGGAGGAGGTAACCAACTGTCCCAGGACGGTTCCGTCCGCGCGAATCACGCGCAAGGTGCGTTCCGAGGCCTGGGCGATCACGTAGTCGTTGGTTACCAGCAGGCGTTCGACCGCCAGGCCAGGCAGATGCCAGATCTCGGTTCCATTCACGCTGAAGGCGCCCAGCCCGTTTGGACCCGCCAGGATGATCGTGTCGGCTTGGGGCATGCGCGCCGCCGCCGTGGATGGAAAGCGGATCTGCCACACGAGATCGCCGCTGGCGCTGTCGAAGACCTGCGAGCTTTGATCGGTGACAGCGAGTGTGTGCTCGCCCGACTGCGTGAACAGCACGTTGTGCAGCTCGCCGTCGACGCCGAAGCGCTGGTCGAGGTTTCCGTTCGGCGTGATCAGGACGATCTGGTTCTCACCCCGGCTGGACGAGGCGACGGCCACCGTGCCGGTGACCGGATTGAGCGCCACGTCGGCGGCGCTGATGTACGACTGCGTGGGACCCCACAGCTGGCCATCGTGGTTGAAGGCGAAGACGTGCCCCACACCGCTGGCATTGGTTGAGCGGGCGACGAGCCAGTCTCCGTGCGGCGCAAAGACCACGTCTTCGAGCAGCTGATTGTCGGGACGTGTCGGCGACCGCCAGATCGGCTGGCCCGTGGCATCGAGCAACAGAAGATCGAAGCCGTGCGCCGCCGTGAGTTCGCCGTCGGCTGACACAACGGCGTGCGACAGAGGAATCCTCAGGTCGCGGCTCCAGCGTGGGGCGCCGTCGGCGCCAAATGCCGCGATCTCACCGTTCCGGGCAATTGCGATCACGAGGTTTCCGTCGGCCGATGACGCGAGCCCGGTAATGTCGAAGTCGGTCCGCGTCAGCCAGGCCCGCTCCGTCCAGCGGCCAGCAGCCGGCTCGCGGACATTGGTTGTGGTGAATGCCAGGTCGATGACGTCCTCTATTCGGGTTCCAAAGCCGAGGAGCTGCCATTCGAGGGCCGCGGCGTCGGCCTCCGCGGCCGTTGGATAGCGCCCGGCTTCCACCCAGCGGCGGAAGACTCGGGACATGCGGAGCGACGGAAGCTGACGTCCGATCCTCGCCCGGGCTTCCGTCTCATCGGCGAAGGGACCGACGAGGACCGCGAGCTTGGGTACCCGTAGAACGTCGATCTGAAATTCGCCAAGGTCGTCGATGGCCTGTCGAAGCCAGGTTCTGGTACGTCCCGGCCCGACGGCTTCAGCGAATGCAGCGACTGCGGTATGAGCTTGCTTCTGCAGGGTGATGACGTGCACCAGGCGTTCGGGCTCTTCAAGATTCTCGTAGGCGCGGAGCGTGGGGATGACTTCGACCAGTGCGTCGACGGCCGTGGTGAGATGCGCGTGCGCGGTGGATGCCGTAGCCGGTGGGCTGAGCGGGATGAGCGCCTGACCGAGCGCGCCGATAGCTTCGAACTGGGCCATGCTGGAGGCCGCAAACTGATCAGAAGTCTGGAAGCCTGTGCCCAGCTCGCGGATGTTGCCTTCCAGCGTCCGCAGTTCGTGGAGCGCGCTGGTCGCAACCGTGAGCGCGGGCTCCCAGTAGGGACGTGCCGCAAACTCACTGGAGGGCGGCGTCGGGTCGCCGCAGGCGGCCGCCGCGACGGCGGCGGCTGACGCCGTCAGGAAGGTGCGCCGCGGCAGGCCGCCGCGCCGCCGTTCGCGCACGGGCGCGTCAGCCTGCGACGTCGGCTGCCGCCGCGCCCCGGAGCGACCACGGCGTGGCTGCCGTGATCTTGACCGCATGCGTACCACCGGGCGCCAGGTATGGCTGGTCAGGGGTGAAGACCAGCTTGTTGGTTCTGGTTCGGCCGCGCCAGCGCGGCTCGTGCTGCTCGCCCTTGCCAGGCGTGAGCTCCTCGAACAGCACCTCCGGCTCAGCGCCCAGGTAGGTGCGGTTGATCGCCTCGGCGATCAGCGTCTGCTCGCGCTCGATCCGGTGCAGGCGGCGCAGCTTCTCCGCCCGCGGCACGTCGTCAACCCACTCGGCGGCCACCGTGCCTTGTCGCGGCGAGAAGGCCGCGACGTGCACCTGATCGAAGCGCAGGTCGCGCACGAGCCGCAGCGACTCCAGGAAGTGCTGCTCTTGCTCACCGCAGAATCCCACGATGATGTCGGTGGTCAGCGCCACGCCGGGCACGGTGGCGCGCAGCATGGCGATGGTCTCGCGGTAGAAGTCGGCGCCGTAACCGCGCGCCATGCGTTTGAGGACCCAGTCGTCACCGGACTGGACGGGCAGATTGATTTCTTCGCAGACGCTGGGGATGTCGCGCATCGCTTCGGCCAGCGCGCGGGTCATGAAGCGTGGATGGGCCGTCGTGAAGCGAATCCGGTCGATACCGTCCACGGCGTCGACGCGTTCGAGTACATCCGGCAGGCTGGTTCTGTCGAGGTCGAACCCGTAGGCGTTCACGATCTGCCCGAGCAAGACGATCTCGCGCGCGCCCTCGTCACGAAAACGCCGAACTTCGTCGAGAATTTCGTCCATCGGCCGACTGCGCTGGGCGCCGCGCCGAAACGGCACGATGCAGTAGGTGCAGCGCTTGTCGCATCCGTAAATCACGTTGACGAAGCGGGACACTGCTCCGGCGCCTGGCGCCGGCTGCGCCTCGACGTCCTCGTATCCGGGCGCGTCAGCCGGCGCCGAACGCGCCAGCCTTGCCAGGAGGGGCGCGGCGTTCAGCGTGTCGAACAGCACGTCCACGGGATCGAGGTGCGGCGCGAGTTCGTCCTCGTCCGCGTGAACGGTGCAGCCGGTCAAGCCCACCACGAGATGCGGTTTCGTCTTCTTCAGGCCCTTGAGCATGCCGAGCATGCCCCAGACCTTGCGGTCGGCGTTGTCTCGAACGGCGCACCCATTGACGACCACGGCGGTGGCATCAGCCAGCGTGTCGGCTGGCGAATGCCCCGCGTGCTGGAGTTCGCGTTGGATCCGCTCGCCGTCGGCGCGATTCATCTGGCAGCCGATCGTCCAGATGAATACACGGTGCGAGGGAACGAGTGTCAGCGGCATCAAGTGAATGCGACCTCAGGTGCCGGCGCTGGGCCAAAGTGCCACACTCGGTATCATAACCTTCCGGGGTACGCGCGCCGGATTCGCATCCTGGACGGTGACTTTTTGCGCTCCCGCTTCGCACTTCTCCGCCGCCCCGCCGTCGTTGCCTTTCTTGTACTGGCCACGGTCTTGACCGTGTTGGTCTTTCTGGTGTCGGCCGGCCGGGCGCTTGGCGTCCCTCAGTATTTGGGGCTGGTCACGGTGGCCGTCGTCACGGCGGCATTCGCGGTTGGGCTCATGTACGCCGGTAGCGGATCCGGCGATTCGGAGGCGTAGCGTGGAGCGGTCGACGGTGGTGACAGGCGCCGGTGGCCAGTTGGGGATCGAACTGGCCCGGCGGCTGGACGAGTCGAGTAGCTTGACGTTGACGCGCTCTCAACTTGACGTAACGAATGCTCCGCTGGTGGAGCGCACGCTGCACGAGATCAGTCCGCGGCTCATTGTTCACGCGGCTGCCGCTACCAACGTCGACCTTTGCGAGCGGCAACGCGCCGAGGCCTACCGGACGAACGCCGTCGGGACCTGGAATGTGGCGCGCGCGGCCGCCCGTACCGGCGCCCAAATGGTGTACGTGAGCACCAACTACGTGTTCGACGGTCGGAAGCTCGGTCCGTACCTGGAGTACGACGACCCGGCGCCTTTGAGCGCCTACGGCTGGACGAAGTTGCACGGGGAGCGGGCCGCGCACCAGGTGCTGGATCGTCTGTATGTGGTTCGCACCAGTTGGCTCTACAGCCGCTGGGGCCGCAATTTCCTCAGCCGCCTGCTGAATGTCGATTCCGCCGACAGTCCGCTGCGGTACGTGGGTGACCAAGTGGCCAATCCGACCAACGCGGGCGACCTGGCAGCGGCCATTCTCAGGTTGGCGGAAACCGAGGCCTTTGGCACGCATCATCTCGTCAACGAGGGCGCGACCAGCTGGTACGGCTGGGCCGCGGCCGTGCTCGCGGCGCTCGGTCGCGATGACGTGGCGCTGGAAGAGATCAGCGCGGCCGAGTTTCCGCGCGCCGCGGCGGTCCCAGCCAATGCCGAACTGGCGAACGAGATGGCCCGCGCGGTGAATGTGACGTTGCGGCCCTGGGGTGAAGCGCTGTCGGCGCATGTTCGTGAGGTGGCGTCGTAGGTGGACACCGACGGCGAAGCTTCCCCGCCACGCTGGTCAGTGCTGATTCCCACGTGGAACGGACGGCATCTGCTCGAAGAGGCCCTGGACGGCTTGGATGCCCAGATCTTGCAGGACTTCGAAGTATTGGTCGTGGACGATGGCTCGGACGATGACACCGTGGTCTGGATGCGGGCCCAGCGGCCCGTTGACCGCCTGATCGAGCAACCGACGCAGTGTGGGCTGGCCGCCGCATTGAACCGTGGAATCGCGGCCGCGCATGGTCGCTTCATTGCAGTGCTCAACAATGACGCCGTGCCGGAGCCGGGCTGGTTGGGGGCGCTGGATCGCGCGTTCGCGGCTGCTCCGGACGCCAGTTTTCTGGCCTCGCGAATCCGCCTGTACGACGACCCGTCCCGATTGCACGCCGCCGGGGATACGTTCGGCCGCAACGGGCTGCCCGGCAATCGTGGCGTCTGGAAGCCCGACGGTCCGCCCTATACCGAGTCGTGTGAAGTATTCGGCGCCTGCGCGGCCGCGGCGGGCTATCGCCGCGAGCTCTTCGACGACATTGGGGTTTTCGACGAAGACCTGGTGATGTATTGCGAGGACGTGGACCTGGACTGGCGCGCTCAGATGGCCGGTCATCGCTGCCGCTACGTGCCAGACGCGGTCGTCCGGCATCGACTCAGCGCCACCGCCGGCGGCGAGATCGCCAGTTTTCTCGTGGCGCGTAACCGGCCGCTGGTGGCCATCATGAATATGCCGGGTTTTCTCTGGCGGCGCGGATGGTGGCGGATTGCCGGGGCGCAGCTTAGACTGGCGGCCGCGGCGCTGCGCGCGATTCGCGGACGAGCCGCGCGCGCCACGCTGGCGGGCCAGTTAGCGTCGTTAGGACAGCTGCCCCGGGCTTGGAGCAAGCGGTCGCGCCGCCAGCGGTCACGCCGCGTGGCAGACGCTTATATCGAAGGTTTGCTCGAGCGTTGACGCAGGTGGAGGACGACGATGGGCTTTATACGGCGACTCTTCGGCGGCGGTGACGGTGGAGCGAAAGAACCGGTCGATACCGCGTGGCACTTTTTCGTCAAGAGCAAATACGCGGACGAGATCATTGATGTCCGCGTGGATCCGAACGCCGACCTTTCGCCAGAGTTCGACGGCCCTGGGGACGGCACGTCGCACTACACGTCGAACAAGGACATTATCGGTCGCAAGAGCTTTCGAACTATCAATCTGCACCTCATTTTCAGTTCGAGTCGGGCCTATACCGGCGACTACACCATCGAGGGCGGTGAGCTGGTTGATCAGGCGACCTACGAGGACTGGAAAGCGCGGGAGACAGCCGCGAGCGCTGGCGACGACACTGGGGACGGGAGCTAGCCCTCACTCGGGTCCGCGGGCGTCAATGTAGTGACCACTGCCAGGTTGCCCAGCCGGCGCGCGGCGCCGATGCTGCTTGCGGCCCTGGCGGTCGCGGCGATAGTTGCCGGCGTATTGGGCGGCGCGCGTCCACCGCCCGCGGCGCTCGCCGGCGGTTTGGCTGTTCTGGGCGCCGCGCTCGGTCTGATGAGGCCGGCACAGGGCCTGATGGCGGCCCTGGCCGTGGCCCTGCTGGCCCCATTCCTGGTCGTACCGCAGCGGTTCGGCGTGCAGCCGCCAGTTGTCGACGGCATCGTGGCCGCGACATTTCTGGGAGTCGCCCTGCGCGGAGTCACGGGACGGCGTGGAGAGTTTCCGGGATCGGAGTCGACTCCACGCTGGCTCGTGGGTGTGACAGCCGTGGCGGCGGCGCTGCCACTGGCGGCCGGAGCGGCGGCCTTTGCGGCTTCGCACGACGGCCAGGCGGCTCAGGTTGCGGTCAAGATGTCGCTCTACGGCTTGACGCCGGTCATGGCTGCGCTCATGTGCCCACGGGCATGCTCGCTGCGAGCCGTGGCAGCCGTTGTCACCGCGGGCGCCGCGCTTCAGGCCCTGGTCGCAATTGTCATTCACCTGTCCGGTCCGGCCGGTATACAGGCGTTGGAGGGACTGGGCACGGCAGGCTATCCGTCGACCGGCGTCGCGCGATTCCTGCCAGATCAGGTCACTCCGCGCGCGACCGGCTTGCTGGTCGATCCGAACGTGCTGGGCGTCACCCTGGCGGCCGCTCTGCCGTTTGGGTTGGTGTGGATCGGCGGCAGCGGACGGCGCACGGCGTTGGGTCTGGCCGCCTTGACGCTGATTGGGGTGGCACTGATATTCACGATCTCGCGCGCGAGTTGGATTGCGGCGGCCGCCGGTTTGCTCGTATGGCTGGCCCTCGTCCGCCCTCGCCTGGCCGCCGCCGCGGCCGCGGTTCTTGGCGTCGCAGTGATTGCCGCCCCCATTGAACCGTTCGAAAGGATTCGCCAGGGATTGTTGGCGTCCGACCGCTCGGCAGCCCTGCGGGTGAACGAGTTCCGCGAAGCGACGCGTGTAATCGGTCGGTTCCCGCTCCTGGGAGTTGGGTATGGGGACGCGCCGCATCCGGACGTCTTCGTCGGGGTGTCCAATGCCTGGCTCTGGCTGGGTGAACGGGCCGGCGTCGCCGCTGGACTGACACATCTGGTCATGCTGGGCGGCGCGGCGCGGGCCGCCATCACGTCAGCGACCGTCGATCCCGCGCTGCGGCCGCTGCTCGCGTCGCTGGCGGCGTTCACCACGGCAGGACTGTTCGACCATCACATCGTTAGTTTTCCGCACCTGGTCTACATGGTGGGGGGGCTGGTTGGGCTAATCGCCGCGCGAGCGATCTACGCGGCGAGGAGCGCCGAATGAAGTCCGTAGTGCTCGACGGGCGCATGCTTCGGCACGACCAAGCGGGGATCGGGCGCTACATCTGGCGGCTACAGGAGGCCCTGGCGGCGCTTCCCGAGCCGGGCATCGACCTCGAGTTGCTCGTGGATCGACGCGGCGGGCTTCCGGGCACGCCAGCGCTGCGCGCGCGCCGGACGATTGTGCCCGCCCGCAATCGGCTGGAGCGTCTGCTGCTGCCGCGTGCCCTCGCCGGCGTTGACCTGGCGCACTTCCCCGACCACGGGATTCCGCCGGGCGTTACTCGGCCGTCAATTGTGACCGTGCACGACATTTCGTTCCTGACGCACCCCGCCACCCATTCAGCATCCAGCCGGCGGCACTATGGAGACACGATTCGAACCGTGCGGCGTGCACGGGGGGTTATCGTCCCGTCCCAGCACATGCGCGCGGCGCTGGTGGATCGCGACCTTGTGGAGGCGGACCGGGTGACGGTTGTTCCGTATGCGTCCGGGTTGGCGGCGGCGGCGAATGGTTGCCAGCGCAGCGAATGGCCTGCGCCGTTCGCCCTGATGGTTGGAACCATCCAGCCGCGTAAGAACATCGAGCTGGCGGCGCGCGCGTTTGGGTTGTCCCGTTTCGCTCGGGAGGGAACTCTGCTGATTGTGGGGTTGCTTGGTTTTCGTGGGCCGGAGATCATTCGCGCCATCCGGTCCGATACCGGCTCCCGCAAGGCCCGGTTTCTTGGTCGGGTAGCCGACAATACGTTGGCGCGCCTCTTTGAACAGGCGGAGTTCGTGCTCATGCCGGCGCAGGATGAGGGATTCGGTCTGCCCGCAATAGAAGCCATGATGTTTGGGACGCCGGTTATCGCGGCTCGGGCGGGCACCCTGCCGGAAGTGGTTGGAGATGACGCGCTGCTGGTCGACGCGAATGATGTCGAGGGGCTAACGGCGGCTATCGACCGGCTGGCCGACGACGCTGGTCTGCGAGCCGACTTGGGAACTCGCGGTCGCGCGCGGGCCGGAGGCTTCAGCTGGGAGCAAACGGCTCGAGGCACGCTGGCGGTGTACGAGGCCTGCGCGTGAACATTCTGGCAATCACGTCAACGCCGCTCTGGCCGCCGACCCACGGCGCGGCACTGCGAAACAGCCTGCTGCTCGAGGCCCTGGCCTCCGAGCACACCGTCGATCTGGTCACGCTCGACGGGCCCGGTGCGCCGTCCGTTGCCGCGCCATCGTCGATCCGTCGAGTCGTCCAGGTTCGCGCCGCGCCACCCACGGTCTGGCGGCGGCTGCGGGGTGGATGGCGCGGCGGTGTGCCGGACCTGCTCATCCGACACGGATCCCGCAGCCTGCGCGGCCGCGTGCAAATGCTCCTGAGCGGCGGTGACTATCACGCCGTCCATGTGGCGCAGGCCCAACTGGCGCCCCTGATTCGCGACGTGCGGACCGCTTCGTCACGTCACACCAGACGGCCGCGGGTGATCTACGACGCCCACAACGTTGAGTGGATGCTGCAGGCGGCGCTGGCAGGCGCCAGCGCCGGCCCGCGCGCCCTGTGGGCGCGCCGACAGGCCAGACTGTTGCGGCAGGTGGAATCGTGGGTGGCTCGGACCGCCGACCAGGTAGTGGCCGCGTCGCCCGACGACCGTGACGGTCTGGTGGCTCTCGGCGCCCGCACGGCCGTGTACATCCCGCATCCGGTACGGGTTGGGGCGGAGCGTCCGGGCGGCGAGGGTCGGGCCAAACAGCCACGCGTGCTCTTTGCCGCGAACTTTGCCTACCGCCCGAACATCATGGCGGCGGAGTGGCTGTTCGGACAGGTGTGGCCGTCCGTCGCGCGCAACGTGCCAGCCGCGGAACTGCGAGTGGTCGGTCATCGGTCCGACGACCTGCGCTCGATCATGCCTGCGCGGTCGACGCTGGGCGGAGTCGTGGACGACATTGATGGCGAGTATCGGCGGGCCTGGCTGGCTCTCTCACCCACGGCGATAGCCGCGGGAGCGCCTTATAAGGTCTTGTCGGCCCTGGCGGCGGGTCGTCCCGTGGTCGCCCGTGCGCAGGGGTACGTAGGCCTGCCGGCCCACACCGGAATTGGTGTCATGACGCCCTCGCGGAGCGACGAATTCGTGGGCGCCGTGACGACCCTGTTGACGGACCCAGCGGCCTACGAACGGGCGGCCGCCGGTGGATTCGACTACGTCAAGGCCAAGCACGACGCAGCCGCCGTTGGTCGGCAGCTCCTCGACGTTTATGCGCGCGTTCAGGCGCCGGAAGCCACGGGAGCGGCGGTGTGACCGTTGCCATCTGCGCCACCGTCAAGAACGAAGCCGCCGCCGCCTCGGCATTGGTGGCAAGTCTCCGCGAGCAGGACCTGGCCGCGGACGAGATTGTGATCGTTGACGGCGGATCGACCGACGCCACCTTCGAGGCGTTGCGCGCGGCAGCGCAGGGGGATCCGCGGTTCAGCCTGCGGCGCGCACCGGGCGCCAATATCGCCAGCGGCCGCAACCTGGCGATTGGCGCAACGCAGTCACCCTTGATCGCAGTGACGGATGCCGGCCTGCGGCGCTCGGCGCAGTGGCTCCGGGCACTCGTTGCGGCTGTGCAGGATGAACCGCTCGCCGCGGGGTCCTATGGCTACATTCTGGCTGCGCCGGAAACGACGTTCGAGGCGGCGCTGGGCGCCGTGGCGCTGCCGCTGGCGCCTCAGATCGACTCCGCACGCTATCCACCCAGCAGCGGGTCGGCGCTGTTTCGACGCGAGTGGTTGGACCGCGTCGGGGGCTATCCCGAGTGGCTCGCGCATGGCGAAGACCTGTGGCTGGACCGCGAAATCTGGCGCAACGGCGGCTGGTTCCGCCACGCCCCAGGCGCCGATGTGGGCATTCGCCCGCGACCCTCGGTCCTGGCCTTCTTCCGCCAGTACTTCCTATACGCTGCCGGCGATGGCCATGCCGGCATGCTCGTGCGGCGCCATGCGCTGCGCTACGGGGCCTACGCGCTGGGTCTTGCGCTGATGCTGCATCGGTCGCCAGCGGCGTGGGCATTGCTGCTTGCGCTGACAGGCGCTTACCTGGGCCGCTCCCTGCGCCGTACGCCGGCAATGATCCGACGCACGGCCACCGCCAACGCTCTCGGCGCCGCCGCGCTGACGCCGGCTCTGCGGATCATTGGCGACTTGGCGAAGATGAGCGGATTCGTCGCCGGGCTGGCCCGTCGGTGACGGCGAAGATGCCCGACGCTCCTGACGTCGCTGTTGTCATCACCACCTTCAACGTGCGCGCCCTGCTGGAGCGCTGCCTGGCCAGTCTGTCAGCGGCCCGCGGCTCGCAAACGCTGGAGATCGTTGTCGTGGACAACGGCATGGGTGACGACACGTGGCCGATGTTGCTAGCCCGCGACGACGTGCGGGCGATTCGCGGCTCGCCGGAGCTTGGCTATGGAGGCGCCAACAACATCGGCGCCGCCGCGACCCGTGCGCCCCTGATTCTGTTCCTTAACCCGGACACGGAGCCGGAGCCGGAATCCATCGCCGTGCTGGCCGACCAGCTACGGCGGCGTGCTGACGTCGGCGCCGCCGGTCCTCGATTGGCGCTATCCGACGGGAGCCTGGACCCCGCCGCGCGTCGGAACTTCCCGCGTCCGGCCAACGCTCTGCATCGTCTTCTCGGTGCGCCGCGCGTTCTCCGTCCGGCCGCCGCCAGGCCCTACAACCCCGGCGAGCCGTCGTACGCGGCCGTAAGCGAGATTGACGCCGTATCGGGCGCGTGTTTGATGATTCGCCGCCCGGCCTTTGAGGGCGTGGGTGGATTTGACCCGACGTTCTTCATGTACGGCGACGATCTGGACCTGCAGCGGCGACTGGCCGACGCCGGCTGGAAGGTCCTGTATGTGCCCGCGGCACGCGTGTGGCACCGCAAGCGGCAATCGTCCCGCCAGCGCCCGCTCCGTACCCGGTTCGAGTTTTACCGGTCGATGTGGCGCTACTACGACAAGCACCATGTTGGCGACCCATGGCCATTGCGCGCCGTCGTGAAGAGCGGGGTGCTTGTACTCGGTTGTTGCAGCGTGCTACGCGCACTTGCGGCCTGGCGACGAGGGGGAACGGTAGGCACGACATGCTGACCTGGGCGCAGCGCAACTGGGGCGGCCTGGTCTCCACGTTTTCACTCGTGGCCGACGTGGTAGCTGTCGGTCTGGCTCTGATTGCGGCCTACTACGTGCGCTATCGCTTTGGCTGGTTCGAGGGAACGCCGCCTAACCGTTTCCTGTTTCTGGCTCCCGTCACTGTCGCGTGTGCCGCCGCGACCGTGGTCGGCGGTCTGTCACTGGGCATGTATTCGCGCTTTCGGACGGCCGGACCGGTGGATCGGGTGGCGCGCAGCGCGGGCATGGTCACGATAGGTTCGCTACTCGCGGTCGCGGCCACGTTTTTCGTCTTCACCGACCGCCTGGAACCTGTGCGAAACGTCATGCCAATGGCATGGCTGCTCGGCATAGTTTTCGTAGCGTTGGGGCGGTCGCTGCTGGCCGCACTCCTTCGGATCCTGGCGCGGCGTGGCGTCGGCGTCCAACGAGTGCTCGTGATCGGCGCCGGGGCTGAAGGACGCGAGGTCGCCGGTCGCCTGCTCGGGGACCCAAGCCGCCGATATCAACTCATCGGCTTCCTGGACGACTTTGAGTCTCGCGTATCGGTCGGCGAACGCGAGGCGCCGGTACTGGGCACATCCGCCGCGCTACCGGACCTGCTCTCCGAGCACGAAATCGACAAGGTCGTCGTGGCTATTCCGTCGCTCTCACACGACGACCTGCTCGCCATCCTGGCCGATGTTGAAGCGTCCTATGCCGATGTGTGGCTGTTGCCCGATCTCTTTCAGCTCATGGTGTCTCCGGTTGTTGAAGGCGGGGTCCGCGGGCTTCCGCTGATTGCGGTCAACGAAGTGCGCCTGCGGGGCCTCAGCCGCTTCACCAAGCGCACGCTGGACATGGTGATGGCCTCATTGGTGCTCGTTGTGGCCTCGGCGCCGATGCTACTTGTCGCCCTCATCATCAAGTTAGACTCCCGAGGACCCGCCTTTTACGTGCAGACACGCGTTGGACGCGACGGTCGACCGTTTCCAATCGTGAAGTTTCGAACGATGGTCAGCGGCGCCGATGAGTACGGGCAGACGTGGACCGTGGCCAACGATCCTCGCCGGACTCGCGTCGGACGTTTCCTGCGACGCTACTGGATTGATGAATTGCCCCAATTCCTGAACGTCATTCGCGGCGACATGAGCCTGGTTGGCCCACGCCCGGAGCAGCCGGACTATGTGGACCGTTTTCGAGGCGAATTCTCCCGCTACATGGTTCGCCACCGCGAGCGCGCGGGCTTGACCGGCTGGGCGCAGGTCAACGGCATGCGCGGCGACTCGTCGATTGAAGAGCGCACCCGTTACGACTTGTACTACGTGGAAAACTGGTCACTGCTCTTCGATTTGCGGATTCTGTTGCGAACGCTGCTGACGGTGATGCGTGGCGATGCGAGCTAGCGGCCGAGCCTCCCCGGTTTCCCGTCGGTTTCTCCTGGGCGTCATTGCCGCCGCCACGGCGACCACGGCCTGCGAAATCGGCGGCTTCGGGGGAGATGCCTCGCCAACAGCCGATCCCAGCGCGACAAGCACTCCGCCACCCTATCCAGCTCCCGTTTCGCAACCGCTACCGCCCCCGGTTCGCCTGCCCGCGTTCATGTCGGACTTTGCCGGCACGGGAGATATTGGGGACAGCGGCGACGGCGGACCGGCGGTTGCGGCACAGTTTCGCAGTGTCGGCGGGGTCGCGGTTGCTTCCGACGGGGTGATCTATCTGTCCGATCCCAGCGCCAGTCGTATTCGCCGGATTCGGGCGGGCGGGGTGATCGAGGCACTGGCAGGCACCGGCACGCGCGGTTACGGCGGCGACGGCGGTTATGCCCTCGCCGCGGACTTCACCGACCCGACGCGATTGCTGGTCGATCAGGCCGGCACGCTATTCGTCGCCGAGCTGGACCGCGTGCGACGGATCGATGCAGCGGGGCTGGTGTCCACGATTCTGGGCGACGGTCATGCAGGCCTGGAAGGCGACGGCGGGCCGGCGGCCTTTGCCAGAACGGCTGGCAACGAAGGCATGGCTGTTGACGGTGAAGGAAACCTGTTCATCGCCGAACGCGCGGCCAATCGGGTGCGCCGTATCGATACGCACGGCAACGTGGTTACCGTGGTTGGCACCGGCGCCCCGGGGAGCGACGGCGACGGCGGACCAGCGCTTTCGGCAACGCTCAACCAGCCGGTCGATGTGGACGTTGACGGTCTGGGCAATCTCCTCATTGCTGAACTGGCCGGCAATCGGATTCGTCGAGTGTCCACCAGCGGCGTGATCGACACTATTGCCGGTGTTGGCCTCCCAGGCGGGGCCGGTGACGGCGGACCGGCGACCGCGGCTGAACTCCACGGTCCCCAAAGCGTGGTGGTGGATGCGAGCGGCGCCATATTCGTCGCCGACTGGAACAACCGGCGCATTCGCTGCATTCACCCCGATGGAACGATCCAGACGGTGGCCGGGCTCGTGGGCGGTCGCGTGGAGTCCGGCGGGCCGGCGCTGGAGTCGCGGCTTACGCTACCGCTCGACATAACGCCAACTCTTGACGGCAGCTTGCTAGTCGTGGAGCAGGGCGCGCGACGGGTGCGGGCGCTCGTGCCGGCGCCGGGTTCCGAATCGCCACAGCCGGGGACGGACGCCGGGCCCGCCGGATCCGGGGACACCCAGCAAGCCAACGCTCAGACAGCCCCGTCAGCCTATGTGGCGCCCGCCCCCGCCCTGCCAAGCGGCGCACCGCTTGCCGGCGACCTGGTGGCCGAGGTCTTTGCCGGCACGGGTGAATCCGGCAGCGCCGCCGATGGCGAGTTTCGACTGAGCGCCTTGTTTGCGTCGCCGCGCGGGATAGCCGTCGACAGTGTTGGTCGAATCCTGATCGCCGATACCGGCAACCACCGGATTAGCCGGATCGAACCGGACGGCTCGGTCCGGATCGTGGCTGGAACCGGGGAACCGGGTAACGCCGGGGACGGCCAGGCCGCTCGGGCGGCCCAGCTCAACCGTCCATCCGCGCTGGCCGTGGATGCGCAGGGGTCAATCTACGTCGCCGACTCGGGCAATTTCCGAATTCGCAAAATCGACCCGGATGGCGTCATCACGACGTTTGCCGGAAGCTCTCAGCCAGGCGTTGCCGGCGACGGCGGGCCCGCGCGCGACGCCCAGTTCACCGAACCAAGCGGCCTGGCCCTGGGTTCTGACGGCTCATTGTTTGTAGTGGATGCGCCGGTTCATCGTGTGCGCGTGATTCGACCTGATGGCGTTGTCCGTGCTTTTGCGGGCAACGGAGTTGATGGGCTGGGCGGCGACGGCGGGCCGGCGGCAGAGGCCACGCTCGGTTTCCCACAGCGAGTCGCGGTCAACGCGGACGGATCGGTGCTCGTCACCCAACTCCAGGCGGGCGTGGTTCGTCGCATCGGTCCCGACGGGATCATTGAAAGCCTGGCCGGGTCCGGCCGAGCCGAGGCCCCGACCGAGGGTCCAGCCCGCGAGGTGTCGCTTGACGCCCCGATCGGCGTCGCGGTGGACACGGTTGGCGCTGTCTATGTGGCAGCCAGTGGCAGCGGCCAGATCACCCGAGTCGACCCGGGCGGGCACGCCCAGGTGATTGCCGGCAACCCTCTGGGCCAGGGCCAACCCGGGGGGCCGGCTCGTGATATCCCACTGTTCACGTCGATTGACATTGCGTTGGGGCGGGACGGAACGGCCTACCTGCTGGAGGCCCGCGGGCTCATCTGGCGGATCAGTTCCACGACTCCAGGCGTCGCGCCCGGAGCGACCCAGCCGCCAGACGGGCTCACGCCGACGCCAACGTTAACCCCAGCCCTGGACGTTGGAGCTAACGAATCGGCCGGGGCCGCCAGCGTGGTACTGACCCTGCAGCTTGGGCCGGGGCAGGAACCGATCCAGCCAACGCTCACGTTCCACCCCGGCGAACGTGTGAACGTGTCGATTGAATTCGTGGATGTGGCGCAGGGATCGCGCCTCGGAATCCGCTGGTTTGCGGGCGACACGCTGCAGGGAACGTTCCTGACCGATCCGCAACCGGCGTACAACAGGGCGCGATTCGGCTTCTGGTTTGGTCTGCCGCCCACGGCCGCCCCCGGTCCCTGGCGGGTTGAGATTTTGGTCGGCTCCCGGGCAATTGCTTCCGTGGACTTCGTGGTGACTGCCGGCGAGGTCCGCGTGACGCCGCCTTCGGCATAGCCGAGTGGAGATCCGATGTCGCTGCGACAAGGGCTTTGGCCTTGCACTGGTTGGGTCGCCGATATTCCGGGTATGCACCGGATTGTCCTTGGTGACCTGTCTCCCACCCGTAGAATGGCGCTGATCGCCAAAAACGCATAGGCCGCATGGCAAGTGAAAACAACGGCGCTGGCGGCGCCGACGATGAACCGCTTATCGAGGTCCAAGTCACGGACCATCGATCCGCATCAAGCGCCGACGCTGACGAATCGTCCCCAGCTTCGGACGTAGCCGGCGCGGCTGAGCCGGTGACGGATGAACTGGAGGATCTGCGCGCGCAGGTCGCTCAGTTGGACGCCCGGCGGCAGGATCTTCTCAATCGGCTGACCCGGGCGCAGGCCGACTTTGCGAACTATCGCCGGCGCACCACGGAAGAGGCGCAGGAAGTGGCCAAATTCGCCAATCAGGCCTTCGCTTTCCAGGCGCTGAGCGTTCTGGATGCCTTGGAACGGGCGTTCGCGTCGCTCCCGGCCGACTTGCGGCTGCTGACCTGGATCGACGGCATAGCATTGATCCAGGCGCAGCTGAGCCGTGTGCTGGAAGCTGCCGGAGTCACCCCGATCGAGTGTCGGGCCGGCGACCAGGTCGACGTCCAAATCCACGAGGTCGTCATGACCGAAGGGGATGAGGCAACGGCAGTCGTCGCTGAAATGCAACGCGGCTACCGCATGCACGATCGGGTCATCCGGCCGGCGCTCATCAAGGCCGGACCCGAGCCGGAGGCCAGCCAGCCCTCGGGTGATGATCCTGGGCTGATTGACCAGCCCCAGGGCGACGGCAGCGAGCACGCGTGAGCGCCAAGCCCGACTATTACGACGTCCTGGGCGTTGAGCGCACGGCGGGGTCGGACGAGATTCGCAAGGCGTACCGTGACCTGGCCCGACGACATCACCCGGATGTCAGCCGCCAGCCTGACGCCACGGCGCGGTTTCAACAGATTAACGAGGCCTATGAGGTTCTGCGCGACGACGAGAAGCGCGCCAGCTATGACCGCCACGGCCACGGTGGTCCGGCGTCGGCCTTTGGGAGCGGATTCGATGACTTCGGCGGGATTGGCGACGTGTTCGACGCCTTTTTCGGCGGCGGACGCCGCTCACGGCCGGGCGCCGTTCAGCCCGGTACCGACGCCCGCGTTGAGCTTCAGCTCGAGTTTCTGGAGAGCGTCTTTGGCGTTGAGACAAGCGTTACCTATCGTCGTCTCGAGCCTTGCGGCACCTGTGCCGGAAGCGGCGCCGCGCCGGGAAGCGGGCCCATCACTTGCTCGGCCTGCCGAGGTTCGGGTCAGGTTCAACGCGCCCAGCGTTCGATCTTTGGTCAGTTCGTCAACGTCACCGCCTGCGACACGTGCGGCGGCGCGGGCCAGGTGGTCGAGAGCAAGTGCCCGGCTTGTACGAGCGTCGGGTTGGAGCGGGTTGAGATTCAGCGCAGTGTCAGGGTGCCCGCCGGTCTGCAACCTGGCACCGAACTTCGACTGACCGGCGAGGGCAATCACGGCCCGCGCGGCGGGGCGGCCGGGGACCTCTATATCGGAATCGATGTTGCGCCCCATCCCGTGTTGGAGCGCGACGGCGACAACATTCTGAGCAATGTCGTAGTCAACATTGCCGAGGCGGCGTTGGGCGCCAAACTCGACGTGGAGACGGCGGACGGTCCCGCCAGCGTCAATATTCCAGCCGGCATTCAGGCCGGCACGCCGATCCGAATGCGTGGCAAGGGCGTGCCGCGAGTCCGGGGGACGGGACGGGGCGACCACTACTTATTTGTTCATGTGGCTACGCCCACCAAGCTGAGCCGAAAGCAGCGCGGGATGCTTGAAGGTCTGCGTGAAACCCTGCCCGGCGGCAGCGATTCGGACGGGCGCGGTTTTGTGGAGAAAGTCCGGGCGGCGTTTCGGTGAGCCACCAATGGTCGGCCATTAGCGTTCCGATGCAGCCGGAGGCTCTGGACGACGTATCGACGGCGCTCGAGCGATTGGTCGGACCAGATTTCGCGGTGGAGACGCGGCCGCGGCCGAAGCCGGGAGGCTGGCCGGTCACCGCGCGTGCCTACCTGGCCCCTGGGGATGGACAGGACGCCGCTCGGCTCGAGGTATTGCGAGCGCTCGAAATGTTGCGAATTGCCGGCGCGGGCGCCGTAGGCGCGGCGTCCGAGGAGTTCGTGGACGCCGACGCGTATCACACGCGCTGGCGGGCGTTTTACTCGCCGCTCGCGGTTGGACGGCGTCTCGCGATCATTCCTGCCTGGCTGGAACAGCCAGAGGCGCAGGCCGGGCGGATTCCGATTTTTCTCGATTCGGCAATGGCGTTCGGTACGGGGCGCCACCCGACGACCCGGCTTGCTCTGGAGGCGTTGGAAGCCTCGCTCGAGCCTGGAGATGTGGTTGCTGACGTGGGAACCGGATCCGGCGTGCTGGCGATTGCGGCGGTCAAGCTGGGCGCCGCGCGCGTCTACGCTTTCGACCGGGATTCCCAGGCCGGCCCGGCGGCTTCAGCAAACGTCAGCCGAAACGGCGTATCGGATCGGGTCCGACTGACAATCCCCAGCACGGCCCTGACCGCGCCCGAGCCCGCGACGCTCGTGGTTGCCAACATCGTGGCTTCGGTGCACCTGAACCTGATGAAGGCGTATGCCGCTCTGCTGACGTCGCCTGGACGACTGCTGCTGGGCGGAGTGATGAGTGACCGCGTCGCCGAGGTGGTCGCCGCGGCCCGGCGGTTCGGTTTCAGGTTGAGCTCCACGATGGCCGCCGAGGAATGGCGACTTCTCTCCTTCACGACAGAGGCGCCGGCGACCGCCCAGCCAGCGGAGCAAGCCATGCAAGGACGAACCCCGTGACTGCCGCCTCATCCGCGAGCGACTGCATCTTCTGCGCCATCGCCCGCGGCGACATACCTAGTGATCAGGTCTATGCGGACGACCATGTGGTTGCCTTCCGCGACATCAACGCGCAGGCGCCGACGCACATACTGGTCGCCCCTCGTCGGCACGTGGCGAGCGTGGACGCGCTTAGCGACGATCAAGAGTTGCTGGGTCGGGTGATGGCCGTCGCGGTAACGGTGGCGCAGGCCGAGGATCTCGCCGAGTCCGGCTATCGGCTCGCGACCAACCACGGTCGCGACGGAGCACAGACCGTTCCGCACCTGCATGTGCACGTGCTGGGAGGTCGAGCGTTGAGTGGCCAGCTCGGCTAGCGTCAGTCCGGCTATCGCTCGGCATGCAGGCTGCGACCGCGGTTCAATGGGTGATCCAACGAATCCATCGGTCAGCCGTTCGAATTACGACTGCATTGCGTCAGCGGCTATGACGCCGCACTGTGTGTGGTATGATGCCGACAACGTGGGAGTGTCCGAATAGCCGCGCGGCCGCGACTCAATTGAATAGCCGTAACCCATCCGGTGCGTGCACCGGTTGGGTTTTTGCGCCTTGTGGAAAAAAGGGCACCTTGTCGAAAACGGATGTGACGCGGTCAATAACGGATGTGACGCGCTGACGCAGCATTTTCTTCAGGTTCTGGTGACGCCCGTGGGTTGCGCGCGTTGGCCCACTGCGTCAAGTCAACCGTCCCACGTCTGGCTATACGTAGGCACAGGCGCCGTGCGCCGTCGCGGCGGCTTTTCCGGCCGCTGTCGATTCCTCTCGCCGGGGCACGAAGGAGCAGGCGATTCATGATTTCAAACGGCACGAATTCGAGCTTCCCCGAACGGTCCTACGGAAATGCGCCCAGCATCCTCGAGATGCCGCACCTCGTCTCGACGCAGATCGAGTCGTTCGAACGGTTCAGGAACGAATACCTGCGGGAACTGTTCGCCGAGATTTCGCCCATTCAGGACTTCACCGGGAAGAACCTCGAACTCCACTTCGAAGTGCCGGACGACGCGTTCGACCAGCCGAAGTACAACGAAGAAGAGTGCCGCGAGCAGGACCGGACCTATCAAGCGCCCCTGCGAGTGAAGGCGCGTCTGCACAACAAGCAGACTGGCGAGATCAAGGAAATGGTCGTGTACATGGGTGACTTCCCGCTCATGACGCGCCAGGGAACATTCATCTACAACGGGGCTGAGCGCGTGGTTGTGAGCCAGCTCATGCGCTCGCCCGGCGTCTACTTCTCAGCCGAGAGCGACCCTTCGACCGGCCGGCGCCGCTTCGGCGCCAAGCTCATTCCGAAGCGTGGCGCCTGGCTGGAGTTTGAGACGAGCAACCAGTCCATCATCAACGTCAAGATCGACCGCAAGCGCAAGCTGACGGTTACCACATTCCTGCGCGCCATTGAACCGAAACTGGGCGAGGACGCCGCGCTGGTGGAGGCGTTCGCCGACGTGGACAGCGATCCGGAGCACCGCTACATCGAGTCGACCATCGGTACTGCCGAGAGCCGTCGCGATCTGGCTTTCAGCACGGAAGACGGCCTGATTGAGCTGTACCACCGGCTGCGCCCGGGCGACCCGGCTACGGTTGACAACTCGCGCTCGCTCATCGAGCAGACCTTTTTCAACATTCGTCGCTACGACCTGGGACCCGTCGGGCGCTACAAGCTCAACAAGCGCCTCGGTCTCGAGACCGAAGAGACCACGCGCACGCTCCAGCCAGCGGACCTGGTGGCCATCGTGCGCGAGATCGTTCGCCTCAACGTCACGCAGGGCATTCCCGATCACATCGACCACCTGGGCAACCGTCGCGTGCGCGCCGTCGGCGAGCTCCTGGCTGATCAGTTCCGCGTCGGTCTGCTGCGCATGGAGCGCGTGATTAAAGAGCGGATGAGCATCCAGAACGCCGCTGAAGCCACGCCCTCCGGGCTTATCAACACCCGGCCGGTGACCGCCGCGGTCAAGGAATTCTTTGGCGGGAGCCAACTGTCGCAGTTCATGGATCAGGCCAACCCGATGGCGGAACTCGCCCACAAGCGGCGGCTTAGCGCCATGGGGCCGGGCGGCCTCTCGCGCGAGCGCGCCGGATTTGACGTGCGCGACGTGCATTACAGCCACTACGGGCGGGTTTGTCCCATCGAGACTCCTGAAGGCCCGAATATCGGCCTCATTAACACGCTCGCGACGCTCGCGCGGGTGAACTCCTATGGCTTTATCGAAACGCCCTACCGTCGCGTGATCACGCGCGTGCCAGCCACGGACGCCGCCGGGCTGGTTGGCCGCTCGGTGGCCGAAGCCTTCGGTTCTAACGGCGAAGGCGAGCCATTGGCGCAGGTCGGCGATGTGATTGACGAAGCCCTCGCGGCGGCTATTGGCCAGGTTGAGGGCGGCGACAAACTGGATGTTCGCATCCGTCCAGTGGTCACGACCGAGATCGAATACCTGGCCGCGGACGAAGAAGAGCGCCACACGATTGCCCAGGCCAAGACTCAACTGAATGCGAAGAGCGAAATCGAAGTGGACCGAGTCTCGGTTCGCAAAGGACCGAACTTCTACGAGGCGGACGCGGCTGATGTCGAGTATCTGGACTCGTCCCCGCAGCAGATTGTCAGCCTGGCGACGGCCATGATTCCGTTTCTCGAACACGACGACGCCAACCGCGCGCTGATGGGCGCCAACATGCAGCGGCAAGCCGTTCCGTTGATCAAGCCGGTGGCCCCACTGGTGGCCACGGGCATGGAGAGAGTCAGCGCGCGCGACTGCGGGCACATGGTACTGGCCGCTGCCGGCGGTCAGGTGACCCGTACTACCGCTCGTGAGATCGCTGTCGACCAGGGCGATGACGGCGGGGAGCGCATCTACCGGCTACGTAAGTTCGAGCGATCCAACACCGCCACGTGCATCAGCCAGCGGCCAGTTGTGGCCATCGGCGACCGCGTGGAGGCCGGGCAGGCGATCGCCGAGAGCATGGCCACGGCCGACGGCATGATCTCGTTGGGCCAGAACATCGTGGTCGCGTTTATGTTCTGGGAAGGCGGGAACTACGAGGACGCCATTGTCGTCAGCGAGCGTTTGCTCAAGGACGACGTGTTCAGCTCCATTCACATCGAGAAGTACGAAGTCGAGGCTCGCGACACGAAGTTGGGGGCTGAGGAGATAACGCGCGACATTCCAAATCAGAACGAGGAGGCCCTGCGAAACCTCGACGACACCGGCGTCGTTTACGTTGGAGCCGAGGTCGGACCCGACGACGTTCTGGTCGGAAAGATCACGCCCAAGGGTGAAACCGAACTCTCGGGCGAGGACCGCCTGCTCCGCGCCATCTTTGGACGCGACGCGCGCGAAGTGAAGGACACGTCGAAGCACGTGCCGGCCGGCGAATATGGCCGCGTAATTGACGTCCGCCGATTCTCGGCCGAGGCGGGCGACGACCTTCAGGCCGGTGTGACCGAGATGATCCGGGTCAGCGTTGCCTCGAAGCGCAAGCTGATGGTCGGCGACAAGATGGCCGGCCGCCACGGCAATAAAGGCGTGATCTCGATGATCCTGCCTGAAGAGGACATGCCCTACCTGGCGGACGGCACTCCGGTTGACATCATTCTCAACCCTCTGGGCGTCGCGTCCCGCATGAACGTGGGGCAGACGTTGGAAACGCACCTGGGCTGGGCCGCCGACAAGCTCGGCTTTCGCGCCATTAGCCCGGTGTTCGACAGCGCGGACGAGGACGACATTGCGGCCGCGCTCGAAGAGGCTGATTTGCCGAGCAATGGCAAGGCGGTGCTCTACGACGGTCGCACCGGCGAGCGGTTTGACCAGGAAGTGACCGTTGGCATCATCTACATGATGAAGCTTGGCCACATGGTGGATGACAAGATCCACGCCCGGTCCACCGGTCCGTACTCGCTCATCACTCAGCAGCCCCTGGGAGGCAAGGCCCAGATGGGCGGACAGCGGTTTGGTGAGATGGAAGTTTGGGCGCTCGAAGCCTACGGCGCCGCCCACACGCTTCAGGAAATGCTCACGGTGAAGTCGGACGACATTCTTGGCCGTGTCAAGACCTATGAAGCCATTGTGAAGGGCGAGACCATCCTCGAGCCCGGCATCCCGGAGTCGTTCCGGGTGCTGGTGAAGGAACTTCAGAGCCTTGGCGTTTCCGTGGACATTCTCGACGACGCCGAGGAAGAAATCGCGCTGGTCGGCGAACACATGCACGACCAGCTGCCCGACCTGGATGGCATCAACATCCAGGGACGTGAATACCGTCTCTAGGAGGACCCGAACGAATGCTTGAGGTCAACAAGTTCAGCGCGATTCGGATCCATCTGGCGTCGCCTGACCAGGTTCGATCCTGGTCATACGGCGAGGTTGCGAAGCCGGAGACCATCAACTACCGCACGCTCAAGCCCGAGCGCGACGGCCTGTTCTGCGAGCGTATTTTCGGTCCGACCAAGGACTGGGAATGCGCCTGCGGCAAGTACAAGCGCGTGCGCTTTCGCGGCATCATCTGCGACAAGTGCGGCGTTGAGGTCACCCGATCGCGAGTCCGGCGCGAGCGGATGGGTCACATTGAACTGGCTGCGCCGATCACCCACATCTGGTTTCTCAAGGGCACTCCCAGTCGCATTGGGCAAGTGCTCGATATCACGCCGCGCGACCTCGAGAAGATTGTCTACTTCGCCTCATTCATTGTGTCGGATCTGGACGAGGCGGCGCGCGACGAGGCGCTTGGCCGGGTTGATCGAGACCTGGCCGACTACATCGAGGAAATCGAAGATTCGGCGGCCTTGCGTCTGACAGATGAGCAGCAGCGTTTGGAAGATCAGCTCGCCCAACTCGAGTCCCAGCTCGACGATGAACTGACGCGCCTGGACATTGAGGCGCAGGCCAGCGTCGAGTCCGCCAACAAGGAGACGGCGACCCTCCGCAACCTGCTGGCGGTCGTCGGCCAGCGCAAGCTCGAAGTCGACGCTACCTTGAGTTGGTTGAGCGAGCCCTTCGTCGCCGCGGGCGACGTGCCGCCGGAGGATGCGCTGGGGCAGCTTGATGCGGCGGCCGAAGCGGCGACCGCCGAAGTGACCGCCCGTTTTGAGGCCGAAAAGGCCAGCGCTCGCGACCGCTTCAACGCCACCAAGGCCGCCGAGCGACGCGAGAGCGAACAGGCCGTGGCCCGCATCGAAGAGGATAGGGTTCGGGACATCGGCGACGCTCGCGAGTTCTATGAAGAGCGCCGCAAGGACCTGAGCACGCTGGAGCTACGCCAGCTACTCTCAGAACCTCGTCACCAGGACTTAACTCGCACCTGCGGCGATGTGTTGGACGCGGCCGGTCGGGTGCGGCATCCGAGCATCTTCGAGGCCGGAATCGGCGCGGAAGCGGTGCGCGAACTCATTGCCAACGTCGACCTGGACGAACTGGCCGAGTTTCTGCGCGAGGAGTTGGAAGCCAACTCCATCCAGCGCCGCAAGAAGGCCGCCAAGCGGCTCAAGGTTGTGGAGGCGTTCCGGCGTTCCCGCAACCAGCCGGAGTGGATGATCCTGAACGTCCTGCCCGTGCTGCCGCCCGAATTGCGGCCCATGGTGCAGTTGGACGGCGGGCGCTTTGCCACCAGCGACCTGAACGATCTCTATCGCCGGGTGATCAACCGCAACAACCGGCTCAAGCGGCTGGTTGAGTTGGGCGCGCCAGAAATCATTGTGCGCAACGAGAAGCGCATGCTTCAGGAAGCCGTGGACGCGCTGATCGACAACGGACGTCGCGGCCGCGCCGTGACAGGCTCATCCAATCATCCGTACAAGTCACTGAGCGACCTCTTGCGCGGCAAGCAGGGCCGGTTCAGGCAGAACCTCCTGGGTAAGCGCGTGGACTACTCCGGCCGTTCGGTGATCGTGGTGGGTCCGCATCTCAATCTGAACCAGTGCGGCCTGCCCACCAAGATGGCCCTGGAGCTATTCAAGCCCTTCGTCATGCGCAAGCTCGTGGATGACGGGCACGCCAGCAACATCAAGAGTGCCAAACGAATGGTCGAGCATCCGGAGCCGTTGGTTTGGGACGCGCTGGAGGAAGTTACGCGCAACCATCCGGTGCTGCTCAACAGGGCTCCGACTCTGCACCGGCTGGGGATCCAGGCATTCGACATCGTGCTGGTCCGCGGCAGTGCCATCCAGATTCACCCTCTGGTATGCACGGCCTTCAACGCCGACTTCGATGGCGACCAGATGGCCGTCCACGTGCCGCTCAGCCGGGCGGCTCAGGACGAAGCCCGCAACATTATGAAGAGCACCCACAACATCCTGTCTCCGGCGGACGGAACCCCCATCGTCAGCCCCACGAAGGACATGGTGCTGGGCGCGTATTACCTGACCGAAGTCAGCGAAGGCGCCCATGGCGAAGGCAAGCTGTTGGCCAATTTTGCCGACGCCGTTCTTGCCTTCGAGCACGGTGCGGTGAACCTCCAGGCTCCTATTCGCCTGCGCGTTACACCCGAGGACTTTCCTGTGGAGGCCATGGGTCCGGATGGTCCTACCTCCATCGTGACCACCATCGGCCGCATCATTCTGAACCAGGCCATTCCGCGAGAACTCCGCTTCGTCAACGAACGCCTGGACAAAGGCGCTCTGCGGCGCGTGATCGAGATGGTCTTCTACAGCACCGACATGGAGGTTACGGGCGATGTCGCCAATAACCTTAAGAACCTGGGTATGCACTGGGCCACGCGCTCGGGCGTGACCATGGGGATCAAGGATCTCGAGATCCCCGAGGTCAAGCACCAGGTTGAGAAGGAAACGGATGCGCGGGTCAGCGGAATCAGGGCCAGCTACGAAAACGGTCTGATTACCAATGACGAGCGCTACCGGCTCACGGTCAAGGCCTGGACCGACGCCATGGCCACGGTTTCCAGTTCCGTTGAGGAGAGCATGGATCAGATGAGCCCCGTCTTCATGATGGGCAACTCAGGCGCGGCCAAGGGCAACTTTGACCAGATCCGGCAGATTTCCGGCATGCGTGGGCTGATGTCGAACCCTTCCGGCCGAATCATCGAGATGCCAGTGCGCGCAAATTTCCGGGAAGGCATGTCCGCGCACGAGTACTTCATCTCCACGCACGGCGGGCGCAAGGGGCTGGCCGACACGGCCCTGCGCACAGCCGACAGCGGCTATCTCACACGCCGTCTTGTGGATGTGGCTCAGGATGTGATTGTGATGAGCCGCGATTGCGGCACGCTCGCAGGCGTTCCCGTCGAGGTCGGTTCCCTGGACGAAGTGCTGGACTCCGTTGGTGTCCGATGCTTTGGCCGCTTTGCGGCCCGGCCAATCGTGCATCCGGAAACGGGCGAGATCATCGTCCCGCTGGAAACGCTCGTCGATCACGAACTGGTCAAGGCGATCGATGACGCCGGAGCGCAATCCGCTGTCGTTCGATCGCCCATGACCTGCGCCAACGCCCGCGGACTCTGCCAGATGTGCTACGGCATGGATCTGGCGCGCCACAGGTTGGTGGCCGAGGGAGCGGCCGTCGGGATCATCGCCGCGCAGTCCATGGGCGAGCCGGCCACGCAGTTGACGATGCGTACCTTCCACCTGGGTGGTATCGCAACGGGAGCTGACATCGTAGACAAGGAGCAGGGCCTGCCCCGCGTCCAGGAACTCTTCGAGGCGCGCATCCCCAAGGGCGTGGCCGTGATGAGCGACATCGACGGGACGGCCGAAATTGTCGAGGAGGACGAGAAGCGTCGCGTACGCGTGGTGGCGGCCCATGTGCATGAGTACGACTACGCGATTGAGCCGGGCATGGTCTCCATCGTGGAGGAAGGGGCGAGCGTTGCCAGGAATGCGGTTCTGGCCGTGCCGCAGGTTCACGCCGAGGACCTGCTGGCCCGCAAGGCCAAGAGCAAATCCAACACGATCAGCAAGCGTGCGCTTGCCAAGGTTGCCGGCATCGGCGTCACAGCCGAGGCTGACGGTGTTGTCGAGCTACGCGAGGGACGTATCGTCGTTCGGTCGGAGGAGGAGGACGTCAGCGAATACCCGATGTCACTCGCCGCCGAGGTGCGCGTGCAAAGCGGAGAGCTTGTTCGCCGAGGCGACCAGCTCACCGAAGGCCCATTGAACCCGCACGACATCCTGCGGCTGCGCGGCCGCCCCGAACTGCAGGAGTACATCGTTGGCGAAGTCCAGCGTGTCTATCGGATGGTCGGGGTGGCGGTGAACAACAAGCACATTGAGATCATCATCCGCCAGATGTTGCGCCACAACGCGATCGACACACCGGGAGATACCGCGGTCCTGCCGGGCACATTGGTGGACCGGTCCACGCTTGCCCAGATCAACGTGGAGGTCGCCGAGACCGGCGGTCGCACCGCGGATTCGCACGAGGTCTTGCTGGGAGTGACCAAGGCCTCGTTGAATAACGAGAGTTTCCTGGCCGCCGCCTCATTCCAGGACACCACGCGCGTGCTCACCGAGGCCGTGGTGGAAGGCAAGACCGACAACCTCCACGGGTTGAAGGAGAACGTGATCATCGGCAAGCTCATCCCCGCGGGCACCGGCTGGGCTCGCTATCACGGTCCAGAGTTGGAGGCGCCCGCTCAGTCGGATGTCCTTATCGATACCGAAGCCATGCACATGGCTGAAGGCGTGTCGCTGGACGATCTGCGCGAGCAAGCCGATGGCGCCGACGGTGCGTCGGACTCCGAGGATGCCGCCCCGGCTGGTGTGGTGGCCGCTGGCGTCCCGCCGATGGATGCCGCCGAGCGCGACCTGCTCGCAGGCATTGAGACGTCGTCGAGCGGCGCCAGCGACGAGTTCGCCAACTTCCTGCGTCCGTCCGACGATCTCGGTGTCGACGAATCGTCCGTTGTTCGACCGGACCCACCGTCGGAAGGGGAAGGTGTTGACGGTGAAAACGGCCAGTGATAGATTCAAGTCTGTCGTGGCTGGCCGTGTGCAGTCGCGCCTTTTCCACGTAAGGAATCCTTAGGTCTTCTTGTGCCGACAATTAACCAGCTAGTCCGTAAAGGACGAAAGCGGCGCCGCAGCAAGCTGAAGGCGCCTGCCCTGCATTACTCGTACAACGGGTTGCGCCGGCGCATGCAGTGGAGCGACGGCTCGCCCCAGAAGCGCGGTGTCTGTACGTTGGTGCGTACTGTCACGCCGAAGAAGCCGAACTCCGCGCTGCGCAAGGTGGCCCGTGTCCGGCTGTCAAATGGTATTGAGGTCACGGCCTACATTCCGGGCGAAGGCCACCGACTCCAGGAACACTCCGTGGTTCTCATTCGCGGCGGTCGGGTTCGCGATCTGCCCGGTGTGCGCTACCACGTCGTTCGCGGCACGCTTGACGCTGACGGTGTTGAAGGCCGTCGCCGCAGCCGGTCAAAGTACGGCGCAAAGCGCGGCGGGTAGCCGCGGGATACGACTGCAATTGCCCGGACTCTTGACCGCCAGCACCGCTCCCGAGCGGGTGAGTGAGGACTGATGCCACGCCGCAAGCGCCCAGAGCACCGGGTAGTTCCACCCGACCCGCGGTTCAACAACCGCACGGTGCAGCGATTCATCAACAAGGTCATGCGAAGCGGCAAGAAGTCGCTATCGCAGCGAATTGTCTATGGCGCCTTCGACATCGTGGAGGGCCGTACCGGCACGCCGGCTGTTGATGTCTTTGAAGCCGCCGTTCGGAACGCCATGCCGCAAGTCGAAGTCAAGCCGCGCCGCGTCGGCGGCGCGAACTACCAGGTGCCGGTGGAAATCCGCGGGGACCGGCGATATTCGCTGGCCGTACGTTGGTTGATCGACGCCTCCCGCAGCCGAGGCGGCCGTTCCATGCGCGAACGCCTTGCGGCTGAACTGATGGAAGCCGCCGACGGCCAGGGTGGGGCTGTTCGCCGGCGCGACGACATGCATCGGATGGCGGAAGCGAACCGCGCCTTCGCCATCTACGCCTATTAGCCGCCATCTCTCGGAATTCCGAAACACAAATCCCATGAACACCCCAGACATTTCGCGTACGCGCAATATCGGCATCATTGCGCACATCGACGCGGGCAAGACAACGACAACTGAACGCATTCTGTTCTTCTGCGGTCGCATTCATCGCGTTGGCGAGGTCCACGACGGCAATGCCCAGATGGACTGGATGGCCCAGGAACGTGAGCGTGGCATCACCATCGTTGCCGCTGCTACCACGGCGACTTGGAACGACTACCGCATCAACATCATCGATACGCCCGGGCATGCCGACCTCACCGCCGAAGTCGAACGATCATTGCGCGTACTTGACGGCGGCGTCGTTGTTTTTGACGCCGTCAATGGCGTGGAGCCCCAGTCAGAGACTGTCTGGCGCCAGGCTGACCGCTACAGCGTTCCCCGAGTCGCCTTCATCAACAAAATGGACAGGCGTGGATCGGATTTCGACGCAACGATCCAGTCTATTCGCGACCGTCTGGGCGCCAACCCGGTTCCGATTCAGATCCCGATCGGCTTTGAGGTCGACTTCGAGGGTGTCGTGGATCTCGTTCAGATGCGGGCCATCCGTTGGCAAGCGGATGGCCTGGCAGCCCTGGCTCCAGAGCCGATCCCTTCTGAACTGGAAGCGACCGCTCTGGAGGCGCGCGAGCGCATGATTGAGGCGTTGGCCGAATTCGACGACGACATCGCCACCAAGTATCTCGACGGCGAGGATCTCACTGCTGACGAACTAGCGGCGGCCTTGCGAGAGATGACTGTTTCGGCGCAGGGCGTTCCGGTGTTGATGGGCTCGGCGTTGCGTAACAAGGGTATCGAGCCCTTGCTGGATTCAATCACGGCCTACCTGCCCTCACCGCTGGACGTTGCGCCTGTTACCGGTATCAATCCGAAGACTGGCTCGGAGGAACAGCGTCGACCGGCGGAAGACGACCCGTTTACGGCGATCGCGTTCAAGATCGTGGCCGACCCGCACGCCGGCAAGCTCGCGTACTTTCGCGTCTACTCCGGTTCCATTGAGCCCGGCGCCACGGTACTCAATACCACCGCCAACAAGCGCCAGCGCTTGTCGCGGGTGCTCCGCATGCACGCGGACAAGCGTGAGGAAGTCACCGACACCATCCGCTTTGGGGACATCCTGGCTGCGGTTGGGGTGCGGTCGACGAACACCGGCGACACATTTACCGACCCGAAATACCCTCTGCAGCTGGAATCCATTACGTTCCCCGAACCGGTAGTTACGATCGCGATCGAGCCGAAGAGCCGCGGGGACCAGGACAAGATCATCGAGGCGCTGCGGCGACTTGGGGAGGAAGACCCGACCTTCCGAATCAGTGGTAACGAAGAAACGGGACAGACGCTCATTGCCGGCATGGGTGAGCTCCATCTTGAAGTCATTGTCGACCGGCTGCTGCGCGAATACCGGGTGGGCGCCAACGTCGGCCGGCCCGAGGTTTCCTACCGCGAGCGGCCGCGCAAGCCAGCTACCGGGCGTGGACGCTTCGTGCGACAAACCGGCGGGCGCGGCCAGTACGGCGATGTGACGATTGAACTGGAGCCGCTGCCCCTTGGCACGGGTGTTCAGGTTGAGCGCCGCATCGTTGGCGGCGCCATTCCCGTCCAGTTCGTCCCAGCCGCCGAGCGCGGAGCGACGCGTCGATTGACCAGCGGTCCCAAGGGCATGCCGGTCACGGACGTACGTATCACCTTGGTCGACGGCTCGTACCACGATGTCGACTCCTCGGAGTTGGCGTTCGAGATTGCCGGATCCATGGCTGTGGAGGACGCGCTCAAACGGGCTCGAACCGACGTGATGGAGCCGGTCATGAGCGTCCAGGCCGTGGTTCCCGAGGAATATGTGGGCGACTGCCTGGCGGGCTTGTCCGCGAAGCGAGGCACGATTCACGGCGCCGACATGCGCGGCGGATCGCACATCATCACGGCAGAGGTACCGCTCGCGACAATGTTCGGGTACGCTAACGAGTTGCGCTCGGCGACACAGGGTCGCGGGACGTTCTCAATGGAATTCTCACACTACGCGGTCACTCAACGAGCGGGTGTCGCGGACGGACTTCTGACGCCGGTTTCGTAACCGCGCACTGCGCAGGAGCACAGGAGCGAATGGCACGCCAACACTTCGAACGAACCAAGCCGCATGTCAATGTCGGCACGATTGGCCATGTGGACCACGGCAAAACGACGCTGACCGCCGCTATCACCAAGGTGCTGTCGTTTAAGAACCTGGCCGAGTTCATGGCTTTTGACGAGATCGACCGCGCGCCGGAGGAAAAGGAACGCGGCATCACGATTTCGATCACCCACGCCGAATACGAGACGGAGATCCGGCACTACGCCCACATCGACGCTCCGGGCCACCGGGACTACATCAAGAACATGATTACCGGTGCTGCCCAAATGGACGGCGCGATTCTGGTCGTTGGCGCCGATGACGGTCCGATGCCCCAGACCTACGAACACGTGCTGCTGGCTCGCCAGGTGGATGTTCCCGCGATTGTGGTGTTCCTCAACAAGGCGGACATCGTGGAGGACGAGGAGTTGATTGAACTCGTCGACCTCGAACTGCGCGACCTGCTGAACAAGTACAACTTCGACGGCGACAGCGCGCCCATCATTCCCGGTAGCGCTCTCTTGGCCCTCGAGTCGACTAGCACCGACATCAATGCGCCGGAGTACCAACCAATCCTGGCGTTGATGGAGGCGGTGGATAGCTACATCCCCCAGCCGGACCGTCCGATCGACCAGCCGTTCCTGATGCCGGTGGAAGATGTCTTTGGCATCAAGGGACGCGGCACCGTGGTTACCGGTCGTGTCGAACGCGGCAAGGTGACGGTTGGCGAGCAGATCGACATTGTTGGTATGCGATCCGAGATCGAACAGCACGTCGTAACCGGCGTCGAGATGTTCCGCAAGACGCTTGACGAAGGCGTGGCTGGTGACAATGTCGGCTGCCTGCTCCGCGGCGTGGAACGCGATGATGTCCAGCGCGGAATGGTGCTGGCCCAAACTGGCTCGATTACGCCGCACATGGAGTTCAATGCGCAGGTCTATGTGTTGACCCGTGACGAAGGCGGACGACACACGCCCTTCTTCCCTGGATATAGACCACAGTTCTACATTCGGACCACGGATGTGACCGGCGAGATTGAATTGCCGGAAGGGACTGAAATGGTTGTGCCCGGCGACAACGTGGAGATGACGGTTCGCCTGCACCAGCCGATCGCGCTGGAGGACGGCGTCAATTTCGCAATCCGCGAGGGCGGTGTCACGGTTGGCGCCGGCGTCGTGACGAGAATCCTCAAGTAGCTGATGGCACAAGCGCGCGCCAGACCTTCCCACCCGGCTACATTCCCAGCCTCGCCTCGGCGTGCGCCCGCGCGTCCGCGGCGGCAGTCGCCCACCCAGCGGATCAGGATTCGTCTGAAGGCCTATGACCACCGGGTTCTGGACGATGCCGCCCGACGCATCATTGATACGGCGGGTCGGACAGGCGCCGACGTACGCGGTCCCATTCCTTTGCCGACGGAGCGCAAGGTTTGGACTGTGATTCGCTCGCCCTTCATCGACAAGGACTCGCGTGAGCAATTTGAAATGCGTACCCACAAGCGCCTGATCGACGTTATCGATCCGACGCCCCAGACGATGGATGAACTCCTGCGGCTGCAGTTGGCCGCGGGTGTAGACATTGAGCTCAAGTCATAGCCATGCCTGTCGGACTGATCGGCCGCAAACTCGGCATGACACAGATTTTTGACGAGCAGGGCCGCGCCTTTGGGGTTTCGGTTATCCAGGCCGGGCCGTGCCACGTCACCCAGGTGCGCACCGAGACAAACGAGGGCTACTCCGCCGTGCAACTCGGTTTTGATCCCGTGCCCGAACGCCGGCTGACGCGCGCAGAGCGCGGGCACCTGGGGCGGCTGCCGTCCTATCGCATCCTGCGTGAGTTTCGAGCGCAGGATGCCGCTGAACTTTCGGTGGGGGACGAACTGAACGTCGGGAATGTCGATCTCGGCGCGCGCGTCGACGTTGTGAGCGTGTCGAAGGGCAAGGGTTTTGCCGGGGTGATGAAGCGGCATGGCTTCAAGGGCGGCAAACGAACCCATGGACAGTCGGACCGGGAGCGCGCCCCGGGATCCATCGGCGCCGGAACATCGCCAGGCCGAGTATTCAAGGGCACCCGTATGGCCGGACGCATGGGCGGAGCCCGAACGACGGCCCGAAATCTGATGGTGGCGAAGGTCGACGTCGAGCGCGGCCTTGTGTTGGTGGTCGGGGCCGTGCCTGGGCCGCGGAACACGGTCGTGACGATTCGGCCGGTTCGCAAAGCTCGTCGGCAGGCGGACTGATGGTCAACCAGACATCCGCTGACATGCTGGCGCCTGTTGCCAATGACTGCTTTGGCGCCGCCGACGTGTCCGCCGAGTTGTTGAAGCGAATGTTGACGGTGCATGCCGCTAATCAGCGCCAGCGCACCTCGAACACGAAGAGCCGTGGCGAGGTAGTGGCCTCGACGGCGAAGCTCTACCGACAAAAGGGCACTGGAAGTGCGCGAGCCGGAAGCGCCGGATCGCCCATTCGCCGCGGTGGGGGGATCGCCTTCGGGCCCAAGCCCCGCCCGTCGCGCCGGCAAGTGAGCAAGCGCGAGCGTCGGCAGGCGGTACGAGCACTGCTGGCGGCGAAGGCCTCCGAACAGTGCATCAGCGTGGCGGCGACCTGGGGTAGCTCGCCCAAGACAGGTGACCGAGCTGCCTGGTTGCGGGCCGCCGGATTGTCGGGACGGGTGCTCTTGGTTGACGTGGATCCACCGGAGGACCTGCGACGCTCAACACGTAACATTCCGCATGTGGAAGTCGAGCGCGCCGACACGTTGAGCTTCTATGAAATCGCCGTCGCCGATCACATCGTGGCCAGCCAGCCGGCTCTGGATGAACTCCTGAAGCGGGTAGGCGCATGAATCCCGCCGACATCATCACCAAGCCGATTGTGACGGAGAAGTCCACCGCCCTGGGTGAGCTCGGGAAGTACGTCTTCCAGGTTCGCGGCGGCGCGTCGAAGCAGGCGATCCGTCGTGCGGTCGAGGCCATGTTTCACGTGGAGGTGTCGTCGGTCAACGTGATGAACATGCGCGGCAAGCCGCGGCGTTTTGGCCGGTTCGAAGGTCATCGTCCCGGCTGGCGCAAGGCTATCGTCACGTTGCGTGAGGGCCACGTGATTGAAGTGGTTCCAGGGGTCTGATTGATGGGGCTTCGAACTTTCAACCCAACCTCACCTGGTCGCCGCGGCTATGTTGCCGTCGACAATGAAGAACTTTCCGGCGACCGCCCACTGAAGAAACTGCTGCGGCCCCTTGCAAATCGGGCCGGACGGAACAACACCGGGCGCGTAACCGTGCGACACCGCGGGGGCGGCGCCAAGCGGCGCTACCGCGTGATTGACTGGCGGCGCGATAAGACCGGGGTGCCAGCGGTGGTTGCCAGCGTGGAATACGATCCCAATCGGTCGGCCCACATCGCTCTTCTGCACTACCGCGACGGCGAGAAACGCTACATTCTGGCGCCCGTTGGGATTGGAGTGGGCAGCAACATCATCTCCGGCCCGGGAATTGAGCCGAGGCCTGGTAATGCCATGCAGTTGGCGCGGATCCCGGCAGGTACCGAGGTACATGCGGTGGAATTAACGCCAGGGCGCGGCGCTCAGTTCGTACGGTCGGCCGGCATGGTGTGCCAGCTCATGGCGAAAGACCGCGGCCTGGCAACCCTGCGATTGCCCTCGGGGGAAATGCGCCAGGTGTCCGATACGTGCATGGCGACGGTCGGGCGCGTAGGCAACGCCGATCACAGTAACCAGTCGGCCGGAAAGGCCGGGCGAATCCGGTGGCGGCGCCGCCGACCACAGGTACGCGGAGCCGCCATGAATCCCAACGATCATCCCCACGGTGGCGGCGAAGGTAAGGCCCCCATAGGCATGCCAGGACCCAAGACGCCTTGGGGCAAGCCCACACAGGGTCGGCGGACTCGTGTTGGCCGGCGTCCCAGTGACAAATTCATCGTCCGCCGGCGGAACAGGTAGGAACGTATGTCACGCAGCACCAAAAAAGGTTGGTACGTTCATCCGAAGCTTGAGAAGCGCGTGGCCGAGGCTTCACGCAGCCGGAGAAAGCAAGTCATTCGAACCTGGAGTCGAGCCAGTGTCATCCACCCGGAAATGGTCGGGCTGACGATCGCTGTTCACGACGGACGGCGCCACGTTCCGGTGTATGTTTCCGAAAACATGGTGGGACATCGCCTGGGCGAATTTGCACCCACCCGAACCTTTCGCAGCCATGCACGTGGGCGCTCCACCGCGCCGATGGGACTCTGACGCATGGACGTTTCGGCCACCGCCAGGTACGTGCGAATGTCGCCTCAGCGAGGACGAACTATTGCCCGAGAGCTCTCTGGTCTTGAGATTGACCAGGCAATGGCTACCCTGGCGTTCATGCCCAACCGAGCTGCATCTGAAATCGCCAAGGTCGTCAAGTCCGCCGCCGCCAACGCCGAACACAACTACGCGTTGGATCGGGAGGCGTTGCGGGTCCGGTCGGTCGTGGTTAACGACGGACCGACGCTCCGCGGCTTCCGGGCCAGGTCGCGAGGGCGCGTGGGGATGATCAAGAAGCGTTCCGGTCACATTACCGTGACCGTTGCAGACGGGATGCCGTAAGCATGGGTCGAAAAGTTCACCCCATCGGCTACCGACTGGGCTACACGACACGCTGGGAGAGCACCTGGTACGCCGATCGCGACTACACGGAACTTCTGCTTGAGGACCTGTCGATTCGCAACCTTGTCCGCGGCTATCTCGAGGCGCCCAACGGTCAGAATTCGCCGGGTCGCGGTGGACGCCGACGCGGTGGCTACGGCGCCGGCGTTTCGAAGATCGAGATCGAGCGCCAGGTCAGCCAGGTGCGAGTTGTGATCCACACGGCTCGGCCCGGCATCGTGATCGGGCGGGGCGGCAGCAACCGCGAGGAAATACAGAACCGCATCGAGCGTCATACGGGCAAGCGTGTCGTGGTGGATGTCGAGGAGATCGGCCAGCCTGAACTCGACGCCTTCCTTGTAGTCCGCAACGTTGCCGACCAGCTCGAGCGACGTGTCTCATTCCGACGGGCTATCAAGATGACGGCAGAGCGAACCATGCGCGCCGGAGCGCAGGGCGTGAAGATCATGGTTAGCGGCCGCCTGGGCGGCCGCGAAATGTCACGAAGTGAATTTGAACTCCTGGGCACTGTCCCGCTACAGACGTTGGACGCCGATATTGACTACGGCTTTGTCGAGGCGAAGACGACGGCTGGCCGGATCGGAGTCAAGGGCTGGGTTCACCGCGGCGCGGCCCGCGACGCTTCCGGGTTGCTGGCCGAGCCGATGTCCCCACCGGGTGCGGGCCGCCGCCGCCGGCCGCCGCGAGGTTAGCCATGTTGATGCCTAAGCGAACCAAATTTCGCAAGATGCACCGGGGCCGTCGTCGTGGCCGGGCTGCGCGCGGGGATACCCTTGTCTCCGGAGAGTTCGGCTTGCAGGCCACAACGGTTGGTTGGGTCGATAGCCGTGAGATCGAGGCGGCTCGCCGAGCCATCACGCACGCCGTCAGGCGAAGCGGCCAGTTATGGATCCGCATCTTCCCCGACAAGCCGGTTACGCAGAAGCCCGCCGAAGTTCGAATGGGCAGCGGCAAGGGCAATGTTGAAAGCTGGGTCGCCGTTGTCAAGCCGGGACGCATCCTCTTTGAGTTGGCCGGAGTCGAAGAAGACATGGCTCGTGAGGCGATGCGTTTGGCGTCACACAAACTTTCGGTTCAGACCCGCGTCGTATCGCGTACCGCGGAGGTCGCCGTTGGCTAAGGCTGAGCAGTTCCGGGATCTGGGCGACGACGAGTTGGCAACACGGATTTCGGAAACCAAGGAAGAGCTGTTCCGGCTGCGGATACAGCATGCGACGCTACAGTTGGCTGATACGTCGCAGCTACGCCATGTGCGCCGCGACATTGCCAGAATGCTGACGGTACAGCGCGAACGAGCGCTCGTGCCCCATGAGATGGAGGAGGCCTAACCCGTGCCTGGAGCTCGTGCTCGTCGGGTCGGCCGCGTCGCCAGCGATCGAGCCGACAAGACCATCATCGTTGAGGTGGAGTCTGTCCGCCGCCATCGGTTGTATAAGAAGCCGGTCCGCGTACGGCGGAAGTTCATGGCCCATGACCCACAGAACTCCTGCCGCATAGGCGACGTGGTTCAGATTGAGGAATCGCGTCCAATAAGCCGGCGCAAGCGCTGGCGCCTGGTTGAGGTGATCGAACGCACCCAACTGACGGATGAAGAGCGCCAGGCGGCCTTCAGCACCGGCGCGGGCGAGGATGAGTCCGACGCCAATTCCCAAAACACCAGTAACGCCTAACCGACATGATTCAGCAACAGAGTCGGCTTCGAGTTGCCGACAACAGTGGCGCGCGCGAGATCATGTGTATCCGCGTGCTTGGCGGGTCATCCCGCAAATACGCCCGTGTGGGCGACATCATTGTAGGTAGCGTCAAACAGGCGGCGCCCAATAGCGCCGTCCCGCGTGGATCTGTCGTCCGCGCGGTCGTCGTCCGGGTAAAGAAAGAATACGGGCGTCCCGACGGCTCGCGGATTCGCTTTGACGACAACGCGGCCGTACTGCTTGAGGGCGACGCGCCGCGCGGCACGCGAATCTTCGGTCCCGTGGGGCGTGAACTGCGTGACCGCCGGTTCATGCGCATCGTATCGCTGGCGCCCGAGGTCTTGTAGCAATGTCAATTCGCAGGTTTCGCGTTCGCAAGGGCGACACAATTCAAGTGCTCCACGGTCGCGACGTCGGACGGCGCGGAGTCGTTGAGCGCATTGTTCCGGCGACCGGCCGCGTCGTGGTTGAGGGTGTGAACGTCCGCAAGCGTCACGCCAAGCCGCGGGCCATCGGGCAGCCGGCCGGTATCATTGACTTCAACGCCCCGCTTGATGTCTCAAACGTCATGGTGGTGTGTCCCACCTGCGACCAGCCGGCGCGAGTCGGCCATACGGTGGGTGATGATGGTGTGAAGCGGCGCCGCTGCCGCAAGTGCAATGAACAGATTGACGAGTAATGGCCCGCCTTCTCACGCGCTATCGGGAAGAGATTCGACCGCAGTTGATGCGGGAGTTTGGCTATACCAACCCGCTCGCCGTGCCGCAGTTGGACAGGATTGTGGTGAATATCGGGCTAGGCGAAGCGTTGGATAACGATGGCGCCGTGGACCATGCCGTGCGAGATGTCGCCACAATCACTGGGCAGCGCCCGGTGGTGACGCGCGCACGCAAGAGCGTGGCGGCCTTCAAGCTGCGCGCCGGACAGCGAGTGGGCGTCAAGAACACGGTGCGCGGCACTCGCATGTATGAGTTCCTTGACCGACTTGTGACCGTGGCGCTGCCGCGCATGCGAGACTTTCGAGGCGTGCTGCGTACGTCGTTCGACGGGCGCGGCAACTATGCACTCGGACTGTCGGAGCAGCTTATTTTTCCGGAGATTGACTACGACCAGATTGATCGAATCCGTGGCCTGCAGGTCGTCATCGTGACAACCGCGCCAAGTGACGGAGAAGCCCTGCGGCTGCTCGAACTCCTCGGCATGCCGTTCCAGCGCCTCGACGAGGCGGCCTGAGGTTCGGAAATGGCCAGAAAAGCAAAAGTAGAAAAGTGGAAGCGCGAGCGAGCAGCCTGGCTCGACCCGGAATTCGAGTCCAAGTCGATTCGCGGGCGCAAGTTGCGCTTCAAGGTTCGGTATCGCAACCGGTGCCGGCTTTGTGGGCGGCCGCGCGCGTATATGCGCCACTTCGGCGTCTGCCGGATTTGTTTCCGTGAGTTGGCCGTTAAAGGCCACATTCCGGGCGTGACGAAAGCTAGTTGGTGAGCCGACGATGACCGACCCGATCGCGGACATGCTGACGCGTCTTCGGAACGCCGTGGCGGCGCGTCATATCAAAGTCCGCATGCCACATTCCAAGACCAAGGCTCGGATCGCGGCGCTGCTGGTTGACGAAGGGTTCGTTGAGTCTGTTGAAACGGTCCACGAGGATCATCGGGTCTGGTTGGACGTGAACTTGCGCTATCCGAACGGCGAGGCCGCCTTCGTCGGCGCCAAGCGCGTGAGCCGGCCAGGTCTGCGAATCCACAGTCGGGCCCGCGAGATTCCGCGCGTCATGGGTGGAATCGGTACCGCCGTCATATCTACGTCGCAGGGAATCATGACCGGTCGTGAAGCCGCCAAACGCCGCCTCGGCGGCGAAGTCCTGTGCTTCGTCTGGTAGATAAATGTCTCGTATTGGCTTGACCCCCATTGATGTGCCGGACAGTGTCACTGTCAGCTTCGGCGCGGACAACGTCGCAACCGTCAAAGGCCCCAAGGGTGAGCTTGCCCAGGCGCTCCCGCGCGTGATCAGCTTCAGGCGCGAGGACGGGCGCCTGCTGGCTACTCGGTCCAACAATGAACACCGGGCGCGCGCCCTGCATGGGCTGGCCCGGCAGTTGGTGGCCAACATGATTCAGGGCGTCACCCAGGGGTACGAAAAGAGGCTCGAAATCCAAGGCACCGGCTACCGGGTGCAGTTGCAGGGCAGCACGCTGGACCTGCAGTTGGGTTTCACGCACCCGCAGCGGCATCAGGCGCCCGACGGCATTGAGTTTGAGGTTCCCGACCCCACGCACATCGTGATTCGTGGAATCGACAAGCAGGCCGTGGGCCAGGTGGCGGCGGAACTGCGCGCCATCCGGCCAGCCGATCCATACAAGGGCCACGGTCTCCGATACCAGGGCGAAGTCGTGCGGCGCAAAGCCGGCAAGACTGCTGCACAGGTCGCCTAACAATGGCAGCCATGACCCGACAAGAAGCGCGCAAACGGCGGCATCGCCGCATTCGTCACCGTGTGGTTGGGCGCTCCCAGCGACCACGTCTGGCAGTGTTTCGCAGTCTGAAGCACACCTACGCGCAGGTCATCGACGACTCCGCTGGACACACCCTGGCGGCCGCCTCGTCGCGCGAATCCGAGACCAAGGGTGACACCAAAGTTGAACGCGCGGCCGACGTGGGGACGCGCCTGGCCCAGCGTGCCAAAGGTCTTGACATAACTGCGGTTGTCTTCGACCGCGGCGGACACCAATACCGCGGGCGCGTCAAGGCTCTGGCTGACGCGGTGCGCACGGGGGGAATCGCGCTATGACGATTGACAGCGGGGCCCGATCGGGCCGTCCCGACGCGGCCCGCGACTCGGGCGATCTCCATCGGCTCGATGACCGAGTTGTCCGAATCAAGCGTGTGGCCAAGGTCGTCAAGGGTGGTCGCCGCTTTGGGTTCAACGCCATTGTGGTCGTTGGCGACCGGCGCGGCCGCGTAGGCGTAGGTGTTGGTCGGGCCAACGAAGTCGTGGCGGCCATTCGCAAGGGCCAGGAGCGAGCCCGCCGGTCCTTGATCGAGATTCCGCTCACCGAGGACGGCTCGATTCCGCATTACGTCGAACACAGCTTCCGCGCCTCCAAGGTTGTGCTGCGTCCCGCTGGGCCCGGCACGGGGGTCATCGCTGGCGGCTCAGTGCGCGCCGTGCTTGAACTCGCGGGTGTCCGAAACCTGCTCACCAAGATTATTGGCTCGACAAATGCCGTGAATGTGGTTCGCGCCACGGTGAACGGTCTGGCCAGTCTCCAGATTCCCGAAGAAGCAATTGCTCGCCGCAGGCCAGCAATGGTCGCACCTTCCGATGACTGACCTACGTCTGCGCCAGACTCGAAGTACCATCGGCTCAAGGGACTCGCAGCGCGACACCCTGCGGGCCCTGGGTTTGGGATCGATTGGCCGGCGGTCGGCTCGGCCTGACACGCCCGATGTGCGTGCCATGATCAAGGTTGTGGAACACCTCATGGAGATCGAAGCCGAGGCATCGAACGGCGGTCAGTCATGAAACCGCACCAAATCACAGCGGCGGTGCCGCCGCGCAAGCGCCGCCGCAGGATTGCCCGTGGCGAAGGTTCAGGCAAAGGCAAGACTGCCGGTCGCGGCACCCTGGGCCAGGGTTCCCGCAGCGGTGGAATGGCCTATCCGGGATTCGAAGGCGGGCAAACGCGCTTGCTCATGCGTTTCCCGAGTCGCCGCGGCTTCACAAACCACCGCTTCAAGCGGGACTATCAGCCAGTCAATGTCGGTGCGCTGAACGTCTTTCCCGAGGGTACGGTGGTGGGCCCCGACGAACTCAAGGCCAAGGGCATTATTGAGCCTGGCCTGTTCAAGATTCTTGCGACGGGTGACCTTGAGCACGCCTTGACCGTGCGTGCACCGAAGTTTTCGACGGCAGCCAAGGCAAAGATCGAAAGCGCCGGTGGTTCTGTCGAGGAGTTGAGCGCGTGATCGAGACGGCCGTCGCTGCCTTTCAGCTTCCCGACGTTCGTCGCAAGATCCTGTTCACCATCGGCCTCCTGGTCGTATTTCGGGCGGTAGCGCACATTCCGCTGCCGGGCGTGAACACTGAGCTTCTGGCAGATTTTTTCGCAGGTAACCAGCTGCTGGGGTTCATGAACCTCCTGTCAGGTGGCGCGCTGGAAAACTTTTCCGTCGTTGCGTTGGGCGTCTATCCGTACGTCACGGCCAACATCGCGTCAACGGTGCTGGTGCCGTTGATTCCGCCCCTGCAGGAACTCTCGCGCGAAGGGGAATCGGGTCGGCGCAAGATCGCACAGTGGACGCGCTTGGCCACGATCCCGTTCGCGATGCTGCAAGGGTTTGGCCAGATTCAAATCCTGAGATCGGCCCAGCAGGGATTGCTGTCGCCTACGTTGGGGCCTTTTGACATCGTGGTCATGCTGATCGTGATGACGGCTGGGACGATGTTTCTGCTCTGGATCGGCGAATTGATCACCGAAAACGGCGTCGGTAACGGTGTCTCCATCATCATTTTTGCCGGAATCGTCGCCGGTGCGCCTGCTGCGCTGGGTCAGTCACTGTTTGCCGGCGAGAACATTGGGGGGTTCGTCTCCGTCGTGGTGATTGGGCTGATCATGATCGCCGCAATCGTCTTCGTGCAGGAAGCCCAGCGCCGGATCCCGGTCCAGTACGCCAAGCGCATTCGGGGGACCCGTATGTACGGCGGTCAGAGCACGCACATTCCGCTCAAGGTCAATTCGGCTGGCATGATTCCACTGATCTTTGCGTTCTCGCTCATGCTGCTCCCAGCCACGGTGGCCAGCTACTTTGAGACGTCGGATGTCTCCTGGCTGGCAAACGCCGCCGGCGCGATCGCGGTCACCCTCAGCCCCAGCAATGGCATCTACTGGGTGTGTACGTTCCTGCTCGTCATCATCTTCACGTACGTGTACACGCTGGTCGTCTTTCAGCAGCAGAATTTGGCGGAGAATCTGCAGAAGAACGGTGGGTTCATTCCGGGCATCCGCCCAGGTCGTCCGACGCAGCGCTATCTCACTGGAGTCGTCAACCGCATTACGCTGGCGGGCGCCGTATTCCTGGGAATTATTGCGGTGGTGCCGTTCGTGGCCCAGACGGTGACGGGCGCCGATGCGGTGGCGATCAGCAGCACTGGCATGCTCATCGTGGTGGGCGTGGTGCTTGACACCATGCGCCAGCTCGAATCCCAGCTGATGATGCGCAACTACGAAGGGTTTATTCGGTAGGCGCATGGGCGAACGTCCAGTGATCTTGGTTCTACTCGGACCGCCTGGCGCCGGGAAAGGCACGCAGGGCGAGCGCTTGGCCCGCCGCATCGCGCTTGATCATGTGTCAACGGGCGACCTGTTCCGTGACGCCGTCACCACCCGGTCCCCGGCGGGTCTGCGCGCCGAGTCTTACCTGCGCAGCGGTCAGCTCGTGCCCGACCAGGTCGTGCTGCAGGTGATCGAGGAGTACCTGGGAAACGCTCGGGACCGCGACACCTGCTTTGACGGATTCCCTCGTACTCGCAACCAGGCCGAGAAGCTGGACGAGCTGCTCAAACAGTTCAACCTTTCGGTGACGGCCGTGGTTTATATCGACGTGCCCGATGATGTTGCCTTGGGGCGTCTGCTTGGCCGGGGTCGAGCGGACGACACCGAAGAGACGGCCCGCTATCGGCTGCAGGTCTACCATGAGGACACCGAGCCGTTGATCAACTATTACCGTGAGGCGGGCGTGCTCGTGCAGGTGGACGGCACCGGCGACGTTGAATCAGTCGCGGGCCGCCTCTGGATCACATTGAAAGCCGCAATTCGATGATGTCGGGTTCCATCAAACCCAAGACTCCAGGCCAGATCGAAGCCATGGCCGCCTCAGGGCGCGTGTTGGCGGGGGCGCTGGACGAGATTGAGGCCGCGGTTCAGCCAGGCGTCAGCACGGGAGAACTCGATGCCATTGCCAAGACCTACATTAGGGACCATGGCGGTATTCCCTCGTTCCTTGGGGTGCCCGCGGCGGATTCTGACATCAAGCCTTTTCCGGGTGCGATCTGCGCATCCATCAACGACGCGATCGTGCACGGGATTCCGGGTAGCGCAGTACTACATGAAGGCGATATCATTGGGTTGGACTGTGGAGTGATTCTTGACGGTTGGCACTCCGACTCAGCGCGTACGCTCGCGGTTGGCGAGGTTGGCCCTGACGCGAGCCGCCTGCTTGATGTAACTCGCGCCGCACTCGCTGAAGCGATTCGCGCATCCGTCGCGGGTGGTCATGTCGGAGATATCGGAGCCGCTGTGCAGAAGCTGGTCGAGGAGGCCGGACTTACTATCGTGAGACGATTCGTCGGACACGGGATCGGGCGCACCATGCACGAGTCGCCGCAGGTGCCTAATTTCGGGCGGCCCGGCCGCGGACCGGAATTGGTGCCAGGCACTACCCTCGCCATTGAACCGATGGTCAACACGGGGTCCGCTGGCGTAGTGTTCGACCCCGATGGCTGGACCGCTCGAACGGATGACGGCTCGCTCTCGGCCCATTTCGAGCACACTGTGGCAATTACCGACGCCCGACCACGCGTCCTCACGCAGGCAACCTGAACTTCACAATGCCCCCACCCAGAAACCGAAAGAAGGATGCGTCGGCTCAGCCGGACGAATCCTCCAACAAAACGCCGGTCATCGAGATCGAAGGCGAGGTCGTTGACTCGCTGCCGAATACGATGTTCCTCGTCAAGCCAATTGGGCCGGACGGTGAGCCGCTGCGGATTCAAACCGGCGACGGGAGCGACGATGAGCCGAAAGCTATCCTTGCCCACCTGGCCGGCAAGATGCGGTTGCGCTTCATTCGGGTTGGGGTAGGCGACCGCGTGCGGATGCAGCTCTCGCCCTATGACCTTTCACGCGGGCGAATCACCTGGCGGCTGCGTACCGATCAGCGAGTGGAGCGGTAGCGACGATGCAAGTTTCAGCGTCCGTAAAACCGCGGTGCGACCGCTGTCGCGTGATTCGACGGCATCGGCGCGTCATGGTCATTTGCTCGAACCCGAAGCACAAGCAGCGTCAAGGCTAAGAACTGGAGACACATGGCTCGCATAGCTGGGGTTGATATACCACGCCACAAACCTGTGATTATCGCGCTGACTCACATCTACGGGATTGGTCGCACCACCAGCGCCGATATCGTCCGTCAGGCCGACATCAATCCGCAGACCCGGGTCAGTGATCTGAGCGACGACGAACTGGGTCGCATCCGGGCCCTGATCGGGCGCGAGCGGGTCGAAGGCGACTTGCGTCGGGTGGTCCAAACCAGTATCGCGCGTCTCCGTGAAATCGGGTCCTACCGAGGGCTGCGTCACCGTGTCGGTCTCCCAACGCGTGGGCAACGTACGCGCACCAACGCCCGCTCGCGCAAGGGGCCGCGCCGCACCGTCGGCATTCGCAAGCGCGTAATTAAGCGAGGCTAAACCAGTGGCTGAGCGTTCAAGCCGTTCCCGGCGGCGAAACCGGGCACCTGTTCCCAGAGGCGCTGCGCATATTCACGCCACATTCAATAACACCATCATCACCATTACCGACCCGATGGGCGACACCATCGCGTCGGCAAGCGGCGGGACAATCGGTGCGCGTGGATCGCGCAAGAGCACGCCGTTTGCCGCCCAGCAGGCCGCCGAACAGGCCGCGCAGCGGGCAATGGACGCTGGGATGCGCGATATCAACGTATTCCTCAAGGGCCCCGGCTCGGGGCGCGATGCGGCAGTTCGCGCGCTTCAGTCCGTCGGACTAAATGTGTCCAGCATTTCGGACGTCACACCAATCCCTCACAACGGTCCGCGGCCGCCCAAGCGCCGGCGCGTGTAGGCCGCAACCAGCTCAGGGAGACAAACTCGGATGGCTCGTTATACCGGACCTGTGTGCCGCCTCTGTCGGCGCGAAGGCGAAAAGCTGTTTCTCAAAGGTGACCGCTGTCACACGCCCAAGTGCGCTATCGAGCGCCGCGGCGACCGCGGCGGACCAGGCGCTCGCGGCTTCAGCCGGCGGCGTCCGACTGAGTACGCCATTCAGTTGCGTGAGAAGCAGAAGGCTCGCCGGATCTTTGGCGTGCTTGAACGGCAGTTCCGCCGCCACTACCGGACGGCTGGTAAACAGGGCGGCCCGCGTGGCGAGCGGCTGCTCCAGTTGCTGGAGTTGCGTGCCGATAGCGTCGCCTACCGTATGGGCTTCGGGCTCAGTCGGGCTCACGCCCGCCAGCTCATTCAGCACGGCCATATGGAGCTAAACAACCGTAAACACGACATCCCCTCGGCCATTCTGCGAGTGGGCGACAAGGTTCGCCTGCGCCAGAAGAGCCGCAATATCGACGCCATCAAGAACGCAATGGATCGAGCCGAATCGCTAGGTCGTCCGGCCTGGTTGTCGGTGGATCCTGAAGCGTTTGAGGGCACCATCAATGCGATCCCCGATCGCAACCAGATCGACGCGACACTCAACGAGCAACTGATCGTGGAGTTCTACTCGCGCTAGCCCATTTGTGCGGGAGTCCGGTCAACCGGACAGGAAGGTAAGGACCAGCGGTGTTTCTTGGACCCGTTGAATCAACTCAGGCCGAAGCCGAAATCCAGCCGGCCGTGCATATGGTCGAGACTATCGACAACTATGCGCATTTCCAGATCGAGCCGCTGCGTCGCGGCTTTGCGCACACGTTAGGTAATCCGTTGCGTCGCGTCCTGCTCTCGGCCCTGCCGGGAACCGCGATGTCGACCGCTCGCGTGGACAGCGCCCTGCATGAGTTCAGCACACTGGACTTCATGCGCGAAGATCTGGTGGATTTCCTCCTCAACGTGAAGGGAGTCCGCCTCAGATCTCACGACTCCGAAGCGGCCATCTGTTACCTGGAAGTTGAAGGGCCCGCGGAAGTTTCCGCTGGCGATCTTGAAGTGCCGAGCGGGGTTGAGATTGTCAACCCCGAGCATCATCTCGCCTCGCTGACCGACACAGGGACTCTGCGGGCTGAATTTTCAGTCGAGACCGGCGCCGGATACGTGGGTAGCGAGACGCGCGGCGATCTCCCGATCGGCGTGATTCCGCTGGACATGGTCTTTAGTCCGGTTACCAAGGTTGAATACCACGTTGAGCCGGCGCGCGTTGGACGAGAATCTGAGTATGACCGTCTGGTTCTCAAGATTTGGACCGACGGCGCTGTCACTCCAGCTGACGCCTTGCGAGGCGCCGCTCAGCAGCTCATCGAGTCCTTCCAGCTCATTGCCGGCGTCGACGAAACAGTTGACGTGCTGTCGTCGGCGTACGTACCGCCAGTGCCCATCTCCGAAGGTGATCCACTGGAAGACCTGAAGCTCTCGAACCGCGCACTGAATAGCCTGAAGCGGCACGAACTCGAGACGGTGCAGGAACTCGTGCGAATGTCCGAGAACGACCTGTATGAACTGCGCGGCATGGGCGAGCGCCTCGTGAACGAGATTCGCGAAGCCCTGGCGCTGCGCGGGCTCGCGCTCGCGGACAACGTGGCCGCGACGGAAGACGGCCAGGAGTAGTTCGCATGCGGCACCGTCGACGTGGGCGCCACCTTGGTCGCAATCCCACGCAGCGCCGTGCGCTGAAGCGCAGCCTGGTCCGATCGTTGATATTGCACAGCCACATCGAGACCACCGTGACCCGGGCCAAGGAGATCCGGCGGGATGTCGATCACTTGATCACGCTTGCCAAGCGTGGCGATCTACACGCCCGCCGCCAGGCGATTGCGCGCATTCCGGACCCCGAAACGATCGAGCGTCTCTTCGAGGACCTGGCCGATCAGTACGCTGACCGCCCCGGTGGCTATACGCGGATTCGCCGCGTGGGTGTGCGACTCGGCGATGGCGCCCCTCTGGCCCGCATGGAGTTGGTGTGAGGGAAGCCCGCACCGTTCGCGCCACGGTCGAATACGACGGCGCGGCATTTCAGGGGTTTCAACGTCAGAGCAACGCCCCTACCGTGCAGAGCGCGCTGGAAGCTGCAATTCAGGGCGCCACCGGTTGTGAGGCAACCGTTGCCGGGGCCGGACGAACTGACAGCGGCGTGCACGCGCAGGGTCAGGTAATTGCCTTTCGCACGTCCACTCGACTGGATGATGCGTCGCTGCTCAAGGCGCTCAACGCCCATCTCCCTGCCGACGTTGCAATCCGTGAACTGGCAACGGCAGCGCCTGAGTTTGACCCTCGGCGTGATGCGGTCGCGCGTGTCTATGAATACCGAATCGAGCAACGGCCCGTTCGGCCGGTCCTGGACAGAGGCCGCGCCTGGCACGTCGCTCAACCGCTCGACCTTGTGCGAATGCGCGACGCCGCTGTTCAACTGGTCGGCCGCCACGATTTCGACGCGTTCACGGCTGGCCCTCAGGCCAGCACGCAGCGCGAGGTCTACGCGCTTGAGGTTTGGCGCGAAGGCCCCACCATTTTCATCCGGATATCCGCCAATGCGTTTCTGTACCGTATGGTGCGGCGCATCGCGGACACGCTGGTTCGTGCCGGCCGGGGCGAGCTCTCGGCCGCCGACGTTGCGGCGCTCTTGCGTCCGGCTCCGCGCGCGAAGGTCCGAGGAACGGCCCCAGCACACGGGTTGACGCTGCTAAGGGTGGACTATTCGGGTCTCGAGCCTCAATACAATCGGCAATGTTTGCAACAGGCGGTGATGTCGTGAGGGCACAGAGCAGTCGTCGGTGGATTGTGGTGGATGCCTCCGAGCAGACACTCGGACGATTGGCCACGCGGGTGGCCCATGTGCTGCGCGGCAAGGACAAACCGACCTACACTCCCAACGTTGACGACGGTGCGGGCGTCATCATCATCAACGCCGCGCACGTCAGGGTCACCGGGCGCAAGCGGGAGCAGAAGTTATACGCTCGACACAGCGGTTATCCCGGCGGCATCCGTATGACGCGGCTGGACGAAATGCTGGCCCGCCATCCCGACCGGGTTATTCGGTTCGCGGTTCGCGGCATGCTGCCTAAGAGCGCGCTCGGTCGCCGCGCCTTGAAGCGGCTGCGCGTTTACGATGGCCCCCAGCATCCCCACGAAGCCCAGCGGCCCCACACACTTGAGGTTGGCGCATGACGCATGAAGGCCACTACTACTATGGGTTGGGACGTCGGAAGGAAGCGATCGCGCAAGTTCGCGTCTACGCCGGTGTCGGACCGTTCGTTGTCAACGGCCGGCCGATCGAGGAGTTCCTTGCCGTTCCCGATCACCGCTTCCATGCGCTAGAGCCCCTGCGAATTCTGGAAGATATGTCGGTCGGCATTTCCGCCCGTGTCACAGGCGGCGGCACTCGAGGTCAGGCCGGGGCCATTCGGCTTGGCCTTGCACGAGCGCTCGTAGTCATGGATGCCGAGAATCGCCCTAAGCTCAAGCACGCCGGTATGCTGACCCGCGACCCGCGGGTCAAGGAACGCAAGAAGCCCGGTCTCGTCCGTGCGCGCAAGGCCAAGCAGTTCACCAAGCGCTAGGCACTCGGCGCCGCGTCGGTTGACTCACCAGGCGCAATCTCCAGGTCCAATTGCGGTAAGTCGTCCAGCGACGTGAGTCCAAAGTAGGCCAGGAACGTGTCGGTTGTCGTAAAGACCGCTGGCCGCCCTGGGGCATCCAGTCGCCCGGCTTCCCGGATCAGATTTCGCGCCAGCAGGGTCGCAAGCGCACTGTCCGAATCGACGCCTCGCACCCGCTCGATCTCGGCGCGCGTTGCCTGGCCCTGATAGGCGACGATTCCCAACGTTTCCAGCGCCGCGCGTGTCGGCTGCCGGCGGTGATCCAGGCCGAGTAGACGCCGGCAAGACTCCGCCAGGTCGGGAGCGGAAGCCAGCCGGAATGCGTTCCGGTGCTCCAGCAACACGATCCCGCGTAGTCGATAATCCTCGGCCAGTTCGCCGAGCGCCACTCGTGTTTCAGACTCGGACGCCCCGGTGACGCTCGCGAGTTCGGCCGCGGTCAGCGCCCGATCAGCCACGAACAGCAGCGCCTCAATCGTTCGGGCGAGCCCAAAGTCGCCTTCCAGTGCATCCGACGCGGCGTCGGCGCCGGGCTCGGACCTTCCGCCGTTATCCGTCGCCATGCCTGGCGGTGGACGCGAGGATGATTGATCCGAATGGACTCGATTGCTCGACGGTCGCCGTGCGCTGCTTGACCAGGTGCAGGACCGCCACGAAAGTTGCAATGAGTTCAGCGCGGTCGGCGCACGCGGCGGCAATTGTGTCAAAGGCAAGTCGTCCCTGGACTCTCAGCAGTGACTCGAGGTCGCGCACCTTGTCCGCAACTCGGAATCGGCGTGTGGGTTCGCTGACCAGCGCCTCAATGGGCGCATCCACACGAGTCAGACGATCCAGTGCCTTGATGAGACGCGCCAGATCGCCGGCTCCAGGTTCCGGAGCAGGCTGCGGAAGATCGGGCGTCGCGACTCGGATGAATGAGGCGTTCCCGGCACGCAGGCGCGCATCCAGATCAACGGCAACCGACTTGAACGCTGCGTAGACCCGCAGGCGCTCCGCCAGATCGTCTATCGACTCTTCGTCCTCTTCTGCCTCAACCCGCGGCAGCAGTGCCCGCGACTTCAGCAAGGCGAGCCGGGACGCAACGAGCAGAAACTCCGACGCCGCTTCAGTAAAGCGCTCATGCAATTCGTGCGCATAGGTAACAAACTGGTCTGTCACGGCCAGTACCGAAACGCCGGTGATATCCAGTCCCTGCTTTTCGATCAGTTGGACCAGCAGGTCGAGCGGACCCTCAAAATCCTTGATGTCAACCTCAAAGCCGCCCAAGGCAGTGGCCTGCCCGGCCGGGCCCCACGTGGCGGTCATAGCCGGGCGTCCAGTTCGGCTAGCCGCCGCCCGCGCGCATGCTCGCGGTAGCCGTAGCAGCGCAGCGTGTCCACAACATCCGCGTGCGATCCCGCCAGTTCCGCCAGACGCGCGCTGTTCTCGGTGTCCTCAACGAGACGGGCAATTCGTCCCCGGCGCGACGTCGGCGGGTGGCGTTGCCATCGCAGGAGCAGCCACGGCGCAAGAGCCTTGGTCAGCGTGAGACCCGTGCGGTCGGGCAATCCGGGTCGTCCTTTGCCTACGTCGTGCAGCAGTGCCGCGATGTGTAGCGCCACATCCGCTGGCCAGGCGTCCTGCGCCGCCGCGTACACCGCCAGCGCGTGGCGCTGATCGGCTGCTGATAGCCGGCGAAACAGCGCCTGCTCGTCCGTGTTCAGCCCACCGGTGGCCTGCTCGCGCGCCCCCGCGGGAACGCGCGGATCGAAAAATGCCACAGCTTGCCGCAGCCGGTAGCTAGCTCCCAAGGAGCAGACCCATGGCCCAAAGCACGGGGCGACTGATGACTCCGCTGGCCCCCGGCACGATGGCGACCACCAGGAACAGGCCGATCAGGAGTCCGGGGCCGTACGAGCGCAGCCTTTCCAACGGGGCGGCCATGTCTTGCGGGACCAGGCCGACCAACACGCTGAACCCATCCAGCGGCGGCAGCGGTATCAGGTTGAAAATGGCCAGAAAGAGATTGAGTTGAATGATCAGGACGACGGCGACTGTGACCGGGTCCGCCCTGGAACTGGTCAGGAGCTGCCGGGCAACCGGTGTGAGCGCCAGTGCCAGCACAATGTTGGACGCCGGCCCCGCCGCGGCGACCAGCGCCATGCCGCGGTGCGAGCCGAAGCGCAGCCGGTACGGGTTCACCATCACGGGCCGCCCCCAGCCGAACGAGGCGATCAGGATCATGATCGTCCCTAGCGGGTCCAGATGTCGCAGAGGGTTTAGCGTCACCCGGCCCTGTAGCCGTGGAAGATCGTCGCCCAGCCAGGTCGCCGCCAGGGCGTGACTGGCCTCATGCAAGGTGATCGCCACCACGAACGCAATCGCGACAATTAGGAAGAGCTGTGGGTCTTGGGCCAGGCGCAGCAGCATGTAGTTAGGTCAATCCCGCCAAACAGGGGACGCCGGCGGAACTCTGGGCCCTGATCCCCAGACCCAAGCTGCATGGTCGCACCAGGCATTGAAGGGTGATGGCCGCTCGCGCTTAGTCATGAATTCGCTCGACGGTCACCGCCGTACCCACACCACAACCCAGCGCTTGCGTGGCCGACTTGCCCGGTAGCGCGATCTCGAGCAGATTCCAGCTTCCGATCAGCGCTACCGGAGCATCACCCGTTCCGTACGTCAGCGCCAGCCCATCAATTCGAATGTCGGCAACTCGCGTGTTCAGCATGCATGAAGTTTGCACGAATGCGGCCGGAACGTTTGTGATTAAGTTCCCAAAGGCATCGACGTGAATAACCTTGCCCTGGGCGACCTGTCCGGCAACACTCGCGGTTGGCCGCTCGACGCGCGTTGGATTTCCGATTGGCGAGCCGAGCCACTCCGGACGCTCGTAGTTCGCCAACCGCGCGGCTATTGGTGCGAAGACGTCGCGCGCATGAAATGTTGGCGCGACGCTTTCTCGCCAGGTTTCAGGTCGGTCGATAGCCCAGCACCTCACCACTCCCTCGGCGGGTGCCAGCAGGCCGTTGTCCGGGCCAACCAGCCAGCGGCCGCCGCGACGCACGATCAGTCCCCTGCGCGCCGTACCTACCCCGGGGTCGACCACCGCCAGGAGCACGGCGCCCGTGGGCAGGATCTCAAGCGAGGCGTCCACGATGTGCGCGCCGAGCTGGATGTCGTACGGCGGCACCGCGTGCGTGAGGCTCACGACCCGTGCGTCAGAGTCCGCCGCAACGACCGCGGCCACCTGGCCGGCGTAGGGATCGCCCGTTCCAAAGTCTGTCACCAGCGCCACGAGCCGTTTCATACGTGCGCCGCCGGCAGTCCGTATGCCGGCCGTGCCTGCAGGGCCCCTTGCACTACGGCGGCGGCAAACGCCTCGGCCGCGGCGTGACCAAGCATCGTCAGATCGACGTCCTGGGAAGCTCCACCCACGGCCACGGCAAAGATCGTGTCGCCGTCGTGCATGCCGTGAGCCGGTTGTACCGCCCGCGCCAGCCCGTCGTGCGCCATCTCTGCGATCTTCCGTACCTGCCAGCGCTCCAGCGCGGCATTGACACCGACAACGCCAATAGTTGTGTTCTGACCGAAGGCCGGGCTGTAGGCGCCGCCGATTCCGGCAAGCTGCCGCCCGGTAGCTGGGTCGTGGACGGCGCCCGACGGATTCACCACGGCGAGGGCGCCGGCCAGGGCGTGTCCAACGCGAACCAGCGCGCTGCCAAGGCCTCCCTTCATACGGCCGTTCCCCGAACCGATGGTCGCCCCGGTTCCAGCTCCAACGTTGCCTTGCGCCACGGGGTCCGCGGCTGCGTTGTCCACGGCGGCTTCGCCTGCCGCGGCGTCTGGACGCACCGAGGAGTCGCCCACTGACAGGTCATAGATCACGGCGGCCGGCACGATCGGCACCGGACCGGCTGGAGTTGGGAATCCGCGGCCGCGAGCTTCCAGACGGCGCATCACCCCGTCCGCCGCCGCCAGTCCAAAGGCGCTTCCGCCTGTCAGCACAATCGCGTCCGCTTGTGCAACGAGGCCGCCCGGATCCAGGGCGTCCGTCTCGCGTGTGCCCGGGGCCGAACCGCGCACGTCCACCGCGGCCGGAACGGATTGATCGAAGAGCACCACCGTGCAGCCGGTTCCGGCCGAGACGTGCGTCCAGTGACCGACCCTAATGCCTGGAAGCGCGGTTAGCGTCGGATTGGCGTCGGCCACTCACCGCGCCTCCTGGTGGTTGATGTGGACAGATTGTCACAGACCCACCGAAGGTGTTGAATAGAATCGCGCATGGTGCGACGCCTGTCTCGACGTGCCTTGATCGCGGTGGCGGCGAGCGCTGTCGCCGCTTGCGGCGCCGCCGTGCAGCCGGACGACTTGCCGCAGACGCTGGTGGTCGCGGCCGCAGGCGACGAACCGCAGAGCGATCGTGCGCCGTCCGCGCTCGGCTCCCAGCAGAGGCGCGCGAGGCTGCTGGCGGATGTGGCCAACCTGACGGCGCTGGACGCGAGTGAATCGCTACGTACATCCGCTCTTGGCGACGCTCTCGTCCAATCCATCGATGCCATTGGCCTGGACGCCGAGCGTCGGTCCTTTCTGGCCGCCAGCCGCGAACTCCCGTCCGTCAGCGTGCGCGTGGACGGCGATTTTATTCTGGCCGCCGGCATGATCTATTCGGCGGTCGGAGTTGCCGAAGGCCCGCTGCGGCGCGCCGAAGTGGACGACACGGGAACGCTGCACGGGTCGAATTACCAGGGCGCCGTGGTTCTCGTGTCACGCGGTGTCACGCCTTTTCGTGCGATCGGGCGTCTGCTCGAAGACGCCGGCGCCGCGGCTGTCATCATCCAAAACGACCGCCCGGGACTCCTCTACGGCACGCTCAGGCATCCGTCGGGCATTCCGGTCGTGGCCGTTACCGAGGAAGCGGGCGAAGACCTCGTCGAGCGTCTTGACCGCGGCGACGTGCGCGCAGTCATTGACGTTTCGCCTCCGCCCCGATCATTTGAGGGCGCCAATGTGATTGGCCATCGTGCGGGGCCGTTGCGGCGGAAAATCGTCGTTGCCACCCCAGCCGACACTCCACGAGGTGACTACTCCAACGGCGGCAACGCCGACGGTCTGGCGCTGCTGCTGGCACTCGGGCGCTATGCCGCGGAACTCGAACCACGGCATTCCGTCACCTTCATCGCTTTCGATGCTACGCATCGCGGCTATGTCGGGAGCCGCTGGTATCTCGCACATTTGCCGGACGACGTGCTCGCCTCCGTCGACGCTGTTCTTACCTTTGACCGACCAGGCCGTTTCCATCCGTTGCAGGTCGGAGCATCCCCAAACCTGGCGACGCTGGTCGATCAGCGCCTTCAGGCTGACGGCCACGACCTCCGCGTGTCACCCGGTTTCGGTGTGGGACGGGGCGACCACGACACCTTTGCCGCACGTGGAATCCCCTACGTCTTTCTTGCAGGCGACGGCGCCGGCGAAATCATGGCTGAGCCCCTGCTGCGTGCCTTCCAGGTCGCTGCGGCAGCGCTCGAAGTTCTGGATGGCGTCGACTCGACCACGACGACCTAGCCCTCGCTTCGAACCACGCCGAGACCGAACACGAGGTCGCCGGTCGCTCCGGGGTGATCTAGCAAGGACTCCCGTTATCCCGAAGCCTCTGACGCAGCCGCCCATTCGCGTCCCTCAGCGCCATATCCAGGTCGATGTCAGCTGCATCGGCCCGTGAAGCCACCCACAGCAGCGCGTCGCCCAGCAAGTCCGCGTCGTCGCCGGCCGCCAGCACCGCCAACGTCTCCGCCTCCTGACCGGGCTCGTCAAGCGGTAGCCCCGCCCGGCGCAGCGCGCGAACCGCCGACCGCGCAAACGTCAGGCTGGGCATTGAGTCGGGCAGGCCGTCCAGCGGACCGGACGTCCCGCCTTTCTCAGCCGCCTTAATCCTCGCCCACGCCGTGCGCAGGTCCGTCAGTCCGGTGGTGTGCGCGTCGCCGAATACGTGCGGATGTCGTCGGATCATCTTGGCGCTGATGGCGGCAACGACGTCTGGCCAGGCGAAGCCCCCGCGCTGTCGGGCAATCTCCGCGTGCAGGACGAGGTTCAACAGGACGTCGCCGAACTCGTCCGCCATCGCCGCGTCATCCCCTTGGTCGATGGCGGCCAGCGCTTCGTGTGCTTCCTCGACCAGGTAGGGACGCAGCGTCCTATGCGTCTGACGCTTGTCCCACGGACAGCCGTCCGGGCCGCGCAAACGGCGTGCGATGTCGCGTAGCGTGTTCGTGTCCCGAAGTCTTGATTGCTCCGTCGGCCAGGCTCGCAACGACGCTGGAAACGCTACTGATCCGTTGTCGTCAGCTACCCAATGCGAGCTTGACCAGGGCCTGATCTCGATAGTTGCGTCCGACCCATACGCTGCGCGCAGACGGTCCCGCCAGGCCATGCGCACATTGCCGTCGGCAATCCCTCGCACCACGGTGAGCAGCCCAGGTGCGGGCCGCCAGTCCATGCTGGCTGGCCCGGTTAGCGTGGGTCCGGCGGCGGCCGGTGCGGACTCAGATCCAACAGTCAGACCGATGGATGCGCGATCCGCCAGGTCCAGCAGCACGGCGACACCGGGGTCGTCGTCTCGGCCCTCGCCGGGAGCCAAGTACAACACGCGTTCGGCGTGCAAATCGTTAAGGGCATGTTCCCAGGTCGCTGCCTCCGGCGGCGCTGGCAACGGAGCAATCTGGTACGCGGAGGCGATGGGCACCCACGACACCAGGCGCTCCGCCGGCTCTGGCGCGGCGCTGGCCAGCCGCTGGAGGTTCCCGTCGCCAATAAATGCTGTGCGTACGGCAACGTTCATCGGTTAGAACCAAGTCTTGCAATCTGGCGCCACGCGCTGCGATATTCTAGAGCTTGGCCCTAGACGCTCTTTCCCGGTGTGTTGATGTACCCAGACAACCTTCGCTATACCCGCGAACATGAGTGGGTTCGCGACGAAGGCGACCGCTTGGTCGTCGGAATCACGGCCTATGCGCAGGAAGAGCTTGGGGACGTTGTCTACGTCGAACTGCCAACGCCGGGGGACACCTTCGCGGCGGGCGATGAGTTTGGGACGGTCGAGTCGGTCAAGGCCGTCTCACCCCTCTACGCCCCCGTCTCGGGCGAGGTCCTGGAATCGAACGAGATCCTGGAAGGTCAGCCGGAACTCATCAACGATGATCCGTACACGGCCGGCTGGATGATCCGTCTGGCGCCCAGCGACCCCACCGAGCGCGACTCCCTGCTCGACCGGCAGGCGTACGAACAGCTCGTGAATGACTTACGCGCCTAACACCGACGCCGACCGGGTCACAATGCTCCGCGCGGTCGGCGTTGAGTCCATTGACGATCTCTTTGCAGACATCCCGGCTCAGCACCGCGACCCGGTGCTTGACTTGCCGCCAGCGCTCCCCGAAACCGACGCCATCCGCCACCTCCAGGCGCTCGGCGAACTGAATGCCACCTCAAACGACCTGCCAACATTCCTGGGCGCTGGGTTCTACCGCCACTTCGTGCCGGCGCTGGTCGATCAGCAGTTGCTGCGCTCGGAGTGGTATACGGCCTACACGCCCTATCAGCCGGAAATGGCGCAGGGCACCTTACAGGCAATGTACGAGTTTCAGTCGCTCGTCTGCGACCTCACTGGCATGGAAGTTTCGAACGCCTCGTTGTACGACGGAGCATCGGCGCTGGCCGAGGCCGTGCTCTTGTGTCGCGGTCTTACCCGACGTCCACGCGTCGTCATTGCCGACACCGTGCATCCGGCCTATCGGGAAGTCGCAGCCACCTACACGAGTGCATTGGACGTCGAGTTCAAGGTCGTGCCGGCGGCCTGCCGAGACGGGACCAGCGTTCGACCGGACGTTCAACCGCTGATCGAAGCCATTGACGAACGAACCAGCTGCGTGGTGATCCAGCGCCCGGACTTTCTGGGCATGGTGATTGATTCCGATCCGGTCGTTCAGGCCGCCCGCCAACACGGCGCTCGGGTGGTGATTGTCGTCGGTGATCCCGTGTCCCTGGGCTTGCTGGTCTCGCCCGGCGATCTCGGCGCGGACATCGTGGTCGGCGAACTGCGCTCGCTGGCCGGCCCGCCCGCCTACGGTGGGCCTGGCGCTGGCATGTTTGCCGTCAGGAACCAGTTGATCCGTCGCGTTCCGGGCCGCATCGCCGGTCGCACGCTGGACCTGGACGGGAAGACGGCATTTGTCCTGACGCTTCAGACCCGCGAGCAGCACATTCGTCGCGAACGCGCCACGTCCAATATCACTACCAACCAGGCCTTGGTGACGCTGGGTGCAACGCTCACGCTGAGTGCATTGGGCCGTCGCGGCCTGCGTGAGAGTGCGGAGCAATGCCTCAGCGCCGCGCACCATGCGGCCGAGGCTCTGAGCGATGCGGGGGCCGTGATTGCTACCGACGCCCCATACTTCAACGAGTTCGCCGTGCACGCGCCCGAAGGCGCGGCCGCGCGGCTCGACCGTCTCCGCCGCGAGGGCAACGTTCTCGCCGGCCTTGATCTCGGTTGCCTGTCCGCCTACTTCGGTGACCTGATCCTTGTCGCCGCCACCGAACTGACGACCGCCAGCGATGTCGAAGCGCTGGCCGCGGCCTGGGCGCGCACTCGATGACTGAAGAGCCCCTGATCTACGACCTGTCCAGCCCGGGCCGTCGAGGCGTGCGTCCCCCGTTGCCGCAGTTCGAGCCTGTCGATCCGGCCGAGGCGCTTCCGACATCGGAACTTCGGACTGATCTCCCCTTGCCCGAAGTCTCGGAAATCGACGTCATGCGTCACTTCCTGCGCCTTTCGCACTTGAACCACAGCGTGGACACCGCCATGTACCCGCTGGGTTCATGCACCATGAAGTACAACCCCAAGGTCAACGAAGTCACGGCCCGAACGCCTGGCCTGGCCGACATCCATCCGCACCAGCCGCCCGAAACGGCCCAGGGCGCTTTGGAGTTGATCTATGAACTCGAGGCCCTGCTGGCCTCGATCACGGGCTTCCCGGCCGTCTCAACCCAGCCCGCCGCCGGCTCGCAGGGTGAACTTTGCGGTCTTCTGAGCATCCTGGCCTGGCACCAGTCGCGCGGAGAGACTCGCACTCAGGTTCTCGTTCCCGACTCGGCGCACGGAACGAATCCCGCCACCGGGACCATGAGCGGCCTGCAGGTCATCAGTCTGCCCACGGACGACGATGGCGGAATTAATCTGCAGAATCTTGAGGAGAGTCTTGGCCCTGGCGTCGCCGCCATCATGCTCACGCTGCCCAGCACCCTTGGTCTGTTCGAGCGCCGAATCCTCGAAGTCGTTGAACTCGTCCATGCCGCGGGCGCGCAGGTGTACTGCGACGGCGCCAACATGAACGCCATGCTGGGCCGCGTGCGACCCGCGGACCTGGACATTGACGTGATGCACCTGAATTTACATAAAACTTTCAGCACGCCCCACGGCGGCGGCGGCCCCGGCGCGGGCGCGCTTGCCGTGCAAGCTCACCTGGAAGAGTTCCTGCCGGGACCGCGAGTGGTTCGTCGCGGCGACGCTTACAGACTGGCAGAGCCGACGCCTGCCAGTATCGGGCGCGTGCACTCGCATCTTGGGAACTTCGGCAACCTTGTCCGCGCCTACACGTACATCCGCTCGCTGGGCGCGGAAGGGTTGCGTGAAGCCGCCAACGACGCCGTACTTAACGCCAACTACTTGCGCGCCTCACTAGCCGACGACTACGACCTGCCCTACGACCGCATCTGCATGCACGAAGTTGTCCTGTCAGGCAGTCGTCAGAGGCGTATGGGAGTGCGCACTCTCGATATTGCCAAACGGCTCATCGACTACGGCATCCACCCGCCCACCATCTACTTCCCGATCATCGTGGACGAGGCGCTGATGATCGAGCCGACCGAGACGGAGTCGCGCGAATCGCTGGACAATTTCATTGACGTCATGCGTCGAATCGCGCGCGAGGTGGAATCGGATCCCGACAAACTTCATGAGGCGCCTGTCAACGCTCCCGTTCGCCGTGTCGATGAAGTGACCGCGAACCGTCGCCCCAACGTCCGTCGCCAACCTCCGGCTAGCCAGGCCTGACCCCAAGGCCGCGACCAGGCGCAAGTCGCGCAGGTCATTTTGTCCGGTGGGATGCGCAGTTGACTGCATCGTTCTTCAGGCTTGGAAAACCGTGCGCGGGCGGTACGAATCTGGAGTGGGGTAGGCTGCGATCCCAAGAGTTATTCCATGCGGCACGCGGTAAGGCCATGGGCTATGGGCCGTCTTGAACGACACGCTGGCCAACCAGGGAGAACAACGATGAAGATCGTGCGCTATCAGACCGACGCGGGTCCGGCCTACGGTTCACTTGGTGAGGGCGGCGCCGTCCACGCGATCAGCGGGGATATTTTCGGCGACTTTGACGTAGGCGGACGGGTCGCGGATATCGACGATTTGAAGATTCTGGCGCCCGTCGACCCGCCGAAGCTGATCGGCGTTGGCGGCAACTATCTCGAGCACCTGCACGAGGGTGGCGACGATGCATTCGTCCCGCAGTTCCCGATGGTGTTCCAACTCCCGTCGACGTCGGTGATCGGGCCGGGCGATTCCATCGTGATTCCGAATAAGGCGGGTTTTCGGCACGCGATCAACAACCCCGATCTGCAGAACGAACCGTTTACCCCCGTGGACTACGAGTCAGAGCTGGTTGCCGTGATTGGCAAGCCGTGCCACCGCATTGACCCGGACGAGGCCCTGGACTACGTGCTGGGATACAGCTGTGGAAACGACGTGAGCGCGCGCCCGTTGCAGGTGGCGGAAATGGCCACCGGTGTCCTGATGCTGGGCAAGGGGCTGGAGACGTTTAAGCCGCTGGGTCCGGTGATTACTACCGACCTGGATCCGACGGATCTCAGGCTGAGGGGCCGGCACAACGGGGTGGTTACGCAAGATACGAGTACGTCCGACCTACTGTTCAGCGTGGCTTCACTCGTCACCTACCTGGCGCAGGCGATTCGGCTGGAGCCCGGTGACTGTATCTACACGGGCACGCCTTCGGGCGGTGGGTCGCTGGTGGCGGGAGACACGATCGAGGTCGAAATCGACGGCATCGGCGTGCTGAGCAATCCGGTCGTGGCGGGGTAGCTGGGCGCGGACTTAGGCACGACGCAGGGCGCGGGAATTGGCTTGTGTAGGTTGCCGCCCGCTGGTCGGTGGCAGGCCTCGGCCGTCCACGCATCCGTCCGCTCGGGCGGTGACGCTTGCTGCCTCGGTGTGGTGATGTCCCAGCGTGGCGACCCGACAGGTTCGTCGCGCTACGAACGGCTCCCGTCCACACGGCGTTGGGCGAGCCAGTCCTCGCGGTATTCGAGGCCGAAGCCGGGCCGGTCCGGAACCTGGACCATGCCGTTGACGATGCGCACCGGTTCCACCCAGCACTCGTCGTGGGTGTTGCCGCTGGCCTCCAGGTAGATGCTATTGGTCATGGCGGCGAGCAGTTGGGCGTTGTGCTGCCAGCCGCCATGAGTGGCGATGCGGACGTTGTAGGCGTCGGCCAGGGCGGCCATTTCCATGATTTCCATGACGCCGCCGGCGCGGCGGGCGTCGGGTTGCAGGATGTCCACGCCGCGCTGGGCGAGCAGGTCTAGCACGGCGTGCTTGCCGTAGATGTTCTCGCCGGTGGCGATGGGGACGGAAACGGCAGCGCGTAGCTCGCCGTATTCGGCGTTCATCCAGGGCCGCAGCGGTTCCTCGTACCAGTAGATGTCGTATGGCTCGTAGGCGTTGCCGCGGCGGATGGCTTCGTCCACGGAGTGGATCTGGTTGGCATCAATCATGACGTGCACGTCCGAGCCGACGGCGTTACGGACGGCTTCCAGCCGGCGCAGGTCGTCGGCCAGGTCGGGCGAGCCGACCTTGATCTTGACGGCGCGGTAGCCGGCGTCGATGGCGCGCTGGCACTGCACAAGGATTTCGTCTTGGGGGAAGTTGAGCCAGCCGACCATGCCGTAGGCCGGGATCTCGCTGCGGTACTGGCCGAGCAACTGGGCGACGGAGGTGTCCCGCGCTTTGCCGAGGATGTCCCAGACGCAGTAGTCGATGACAGATATTCCGAAGACGCCGAGGCCGCTGACGCCGTAGTACTCGGTCTGGTTGAAGAGGTGGCGGCGCAGGCGGCGGGGCATTGAGGCGTCCTGGCCGACCACGAGTTTGCGCATTTCGACTTCAAAAAGCTGGCGGGTGAGTTCGCCGCCGTAGCCGGAAATGCTGAGGGTGTAGGTGCCGTAGATGCCGCTCTCGGTGTGTAGGCGTACAACCAGGTCGCGGCCGGAGGCGATGCGGTGGATGGAGTCCTCGATGACCCGCGGTGGGCCTGGCTGCTGGATGACGATGGTCTCGAGCTCGGTGATTCGCATGTGGCCTCGCAGTGGCTCTGGATTCGAGCGAAGGGCAACCGTGGGGATTGCGCAGTCTAGTCTGGTCAGCTGAGCCTGGCAGTTGACATAATGCTGTGAAATGACCGTCAAGTCATGGAGCGTCGCGCTTCGGCCGAGGGGCGCCGGGTGTGCGTGCAATCATGCGGGACGGCTTGCGATGGGGGTGCGACGTGCCAGCAGTTGATGTCCCGAGGGTTGCATTCATGGGTTCGGGCCGGGTTGCGATCGACGGCATCACCGTGCCGGACCCGTCCCCGAACCAGATTCGCGTCCGCACGACCCAGTCGCTGATTAGCGCCGGTTCGGAGCGAAACAGCTTTGAGTCGCCGAGCGCCGAACCGCGACTACCGGGGTATTCGAGCGTGGGGGTTGTGGACGCGGTTGGACGGAAGGTGGCTGGCTATCGCGAAGGGGATCGGGTGTACGCGACCTCTCCACACCAAGGCGCGCACCTGGTGGAAGTGGATGCGCCGCGGGTCCTGGACGGGAAGGAGCACTACCCGCCGCCCAGGATTCCCGACACGGTGACGGACGTGCACGCCACGTTTTTGTCGCTGGCCGACGTGGCGCTGCATGGCGTACGTCGCGGGAGACCATACATTGGGGACTCGGTGGCGGTATTCGGGCAGGGCGTGGTGGGTCAACTGGTGACGCAGTTCGCGCGCATGGTGAATCCGTACCCGCTGATTGGGATCGATCTGGAGGACGAGCGCCTGACGCTGGCTCAGCGAAGCGGCGCGACGCACTCGGTCAACGCGAGCCGTGAGGACTCCGTGGCCCAGGTGCTCGGCCTGACCGGGGGTGAAGGCGCTCGGGTTGTGTTCATGGTCACGCGCACGCCGTCGATCCTGCCGGATTGCATGCGGGCCACGGCGGCCGGAGGAACCGTGACGCTGACGGGTAGTCCACCGGGCGCGGTGGAGATCCGACTGCAGGAAGAGCTGCTGCGCAAGGAACTGACGATCACGGGCACCTATCAAACAAGGCTCTACCCGCTGACGGCTTATCACATGCAGCGCTGGACGCGGCCGGCGAATCGTGCCTACATCTATGAACTGATGGGCCGGGGCGGCCTGCTTGTTGACCACCTGGTGTCGCATCACGTGGCGTACACAAAGGCCCAGGAGATGTACGCAATGATCTCGCGCGGCCCGACGGGCTGGATGGGCATCGTGCTTGACTGGAGCAGCGCCGCAAGTTAATCCGGTGCCGGCGGCGACGCCTGGAATCCAGGGCCGCCGTCCGGCAACCATGGATCAGTCCGTTGGCAGACGTGGCATCCAGTCGGGACGAGGGAGACGGCCCTCGAAGCTGTAGTACGGATCGTCGCGGTCGAGCGGCAGCTGAACGGTCGTGCCAGTGGCGGCGGACTTATAGATGGCCCGCGTGAGTTCGACGTGCTGCCGTGCGACGGTCTGGGGGAACGGGATCGGCTTGTCTTCGAGGATGCAACTGGCCCACAGCCGGCTCTGGTAGAGCTGGCTGGGCGCTTCAGGCAGATGCTGAAACTCGTCGGCCAAGGCTTCCAGGTCGGCCACGGCGCCTGGCGTATTGGTGGAGCCGAACGACAGGGTGTGCTTCATCACACTTTCTCGGCCCGTGCCTAACAGGATGGCGGGATTGCTGGGGCCCAAGTGTTCGTGGATGACGACCATGGACGCGTTTTGGCCGACGAACTCCCAGCGCGACTGCTCGGTTTGGGGATGTGCGTGGTGCAGCAGGGATCCCTGAACAATGCCGACGGCGCCGTTGGCGTAACGCACCAGGGCCAGGCTGAAACTGTCGTGCTCGATTTCGCGCAGAAACGGGCCTGAATAGGCCGTGACCTCAACAATCGGCGAGCCGAGTGCGAACAGGAAAGGCTCAATGACGTAGCGGCCATGGTGGAAGACCGCGCCGCCGCCCTCGCTATCGAACGTGCCGTGCCAGCCACCCATGTAGTAGGACTGCTGGTGGTACCAGTTGATTTCCAGCTTGGCCACGGCCAGCGGCCCCATGAGGCCACTGTCGATCGCGCGCCGGGCGTGCTGCAGTCCGCGGGTGTAGCGACCGCCGCACTGTGAAACGTAGGTCACCCCGGCTTCTTCGACCGCGGCCAGGATTTCGTCCGCCTCCTGCACGCTCTTGGCCATGGGACCTTCAGTGAAGATGTGCTTGCCAGCTTGAGCCGCGGCAACGACGGGCACCCCGCGAACGGGTGGAGTGGTGAGCACAAGGACGGCGTCGATCTCCGGGTCTTTGAGTAGGGCTTCGTGGCCGTTGTAGCTGCGGATGTCGTTGTCAGCGGCGGCCTGGGCGTCTGCGGCCAGCTTCTGAGCGGCCTGACGGTCCTCGTCGCCGCGGGCGTTGATGGCCAGGGCGCGCTGGCGGGCAGCCTCGGCGGTGTACGCCTCGTGGATGGCGGCGGCGCGGTCCCGGGCCATATCAGGAAAGATGTCGGCCGTGGCCACGACCTGGGCCAAGTCGGTCATGCCCGCATAAATGTCGGTGTAGAGCCGAGAGATTCCGCCGCAGCCGATGATTCCGACCTTGAGCTTGCGGTCCATGAGCACCTGCTCCCGACGGTGGATTAGTGGGGATGGTATACGAAAAGGTAGTCGGCGGCTGAGGCTGAAGCGAGCCACGGCGCGGAGACGTAGCATACGGACGACACCCGCGTTCGGCTGGAACGGGGGCGGAAGGAGCACCAGGCATGTCTGCGCTGGCCCTGCAGGGTGGGACGCCAATCCGATCAGAGCCGTACAACGCCTGGCCGGAGTTTGACGAGTCGGAGATCGAGGCGGTGGTGGACGCCCTGCGCAGAGGCAACTGGGCCACCGGCGACGGCGACCGGAGCCTGGTCAATTTCGAGCGGTCATTTGCGGCCTATCAGGGTGCTGAGTACTGCCTGGCGGTGAACAGCGGAACCAGCGCGCTGGAAATTGCGCTGCGGGCGCTGCGGCTTCCGCGTGGCTCCGAGGTTATCCTCTCGCCCTACACCTATATGGCCAGCCCCACCGCGGTCCTGAACGTGGGGCTGGTTCCAATTTTCGTGGACATGGATCCTGAGACGTACAACATCAATCCGAGCCTGATCGAGGCGGCGATCACCGAGCGCACGGGCGCCATCATGACGGTGCACTTCGGCGGGCTGGCTTGCGACATGGGCGCGATTCTGGACATCGCTCAACGGCACGGCCTGAAGGTGATCGAGGACTCGGCGCACGCGCACGGCTCGACCTGGACTGGTCGGGGGCTGGGCACGATTGGCGATGTGGGCTGTTTCAGCCTGGGTCCTGGCAAAAACCTCACGCCGGGCGTCGGCGGGGCGGTGATGACGAACGATCTTGAGGTCTACAAATACGCCATTGCCTACTCGGAAATGGATATCGGCGGGCGGGTTTCGCGGTTCGAAGAAATGGGTCTGGACGGGCGGCCCGCCGAGCCTGACGAATGGTTTCCCTACAGCGGGGGCAACCGCCGTTTGGGTGGCGTGCTGGCAGCCCTCGCCAGCGCGCAGCTGGACCGGCTGGAGGGTCAGACGCAACGGCGCTCCCAGAACGGCCGGTACCTTGCCGAGCTATTGGAAGATGTTGACGGGCTCTCGTCGCGTCGCGAGGACGCCTATGTGACACGCAACGCCAATCACTTGCACATCGTGCGCTACAACGCCGAGGGATTTGACGGGCTGCCACGCGAGCGCTTCATTGAAGCCATGCAGGCGGAGGGAATCGGGATCCGGGCCGGCTACGCACGCCCAATGAACCGTGCCGACTTGTTCAGCGACCTCAATGGCGAGCTATCGCTGGTTTGGCCGCGCGGCAACGGAGGACCCGACGTTGACTACGCGTCGATGTCGTGCCCGCACGCCGAACGGGCCTGTGCGTCGGAGGACCTTTGGATCACTCAGGTCATGATGCTCAGTGGACCTCGGGCCATGGAGGAAATCGTGGAAGGGGCTGAAAAGGTCCACGACCACATGGCGGCGCTGTCGGAGGCCTAGAGATTTAACGGACTGGTCGGCACGCGCCGGCCGGGTGGGGGCCGTCGGGCTTGATTTCCTGGCCGGCGTTAGCCCTTGATGCCCGTAAGGGTGATACCGCGGACGAAGTGGCGCTGGGCGAAGAAGAAGATCACGACAATCGGCAGGACGGAGATCATGGCAACGGCCATTTGCAGCGTATGCAACTGTTCACTGTATTGGCCGGCGGCAAAGTAGCGTAACCCAACCGGCAGGGTTATTCGTTCGGCCGAGTTGAGAATGATTAGCGGCAGAAAGAAATCGTTCCAAGTGCCAATGAAGCTGAACACGGCGACCGTTGCAATTGCCGGCTTGGACAGCGGAAGGATGACCCGGAATAGAATGCCGGCGCGGGATGCGCCGTCCGTTCGCGCGGCTTCGTCGAGTTCGATGGGGATCGTCATAAAAAACTGTCGCAGAATGAAGATTAAAAAGGCGCTTCCACCGAGGCCGGGAACAATAAGCGGCCAGAGCGTGTCGATCCAACCGAGTTCTCGGAAGATGATGACGAGGGGAATTATGGTGACGTGCAGTGGCAACATCATCGTCGAGAGCAAGACCATAAAGAGGACGCGCTTGCCTGGGAAGTCCAGGCGAGCGAAGCCATAGGCGACCAGGCAGCATACGAAGGTTCCGACCGTTACCGCAATGAAGGTCACAATCGAAGAGTTGAGGAGCCACCACGGAACAGGATGGTGCTCCAACACGTACGTATAGTTCTCCCACGCCATGGGGAGCGGCCAGAACAAATCTGGATCGTAGACCTGGCTGGTGGTCATGAGGGACCAGCGAACCATGTAGATGAACGGAATCGCGTATATGACACTGCCGCCGAAAAGCAGGAAGTAGGTAAGGGTCCGGATCAGAGTGCGAAGCACCCGAACGGTGCTCGACCGAACGGTGATTGGCTTGCCCGCGTATTCGACCGGTTCGCTGGGCGTGCCGAGGGGCGCCGTAAGCGTGGCACCTAAGCCAGGGCTGGCGGATGCGCGGGCCGGCTGCAAACGTGCGGCAATTTTGCGCTGTACCGGCGTCGGCACAACGGATCCCGTGTTGGTTGGTTGATGCCTCATAGCGGACGGGCGTCGGGTGTCGCGGTCGGGCGATCCGAGTCCGCGAACCTCAGCCCTTGATGCCCGTCAGCGCAATGCCACGGATGAAGTGCTTTTGCGCGAAGAAGAACAGGACAATGACCGGCGCTACGGCAATTATCGCAACGGCCATCTGCAAGTGGAGCCGTTGTGCCTCGTACTGCCCGGCCTGCAGCCAGCGCATCCCGACGGCGAGCGTCAGTCTCTCGGAGGACTGCAAGATGATCAGCGGGAAGAAGAAGTCGTTCCAGTGGTTGATGAAAGAAAACACTCCCACAGTGGCGATGGCCGGTTTCGAGAGCGGCATCACGACGGTCCAAAACACGCGCAGACGTGACGCGCCGTCAATTTGAGCTGCTTCGTCGAGCTCCAACGGAAGTGTCATGAAGAACTGGCGTAGGAGGAAAATGTAGAAGGGCGTACCACCAAACAGGGGAATGATCAAGGGCAACAGCGTGTCCAGCCAGTTGAGTTCACGGAAAAGAATGACCTGGGGGATGATGATCACATGCTGAGGGAGCATCATGGTTGAAATAACTATGAGAAAGAATATGCGATTTCCTGGAAACCTAAGTCGGGCGAATCCAAAGGCGACAATCGCGCTGATCAGGGTTCCAGCGGTCACGGCGGCAAACGACACGATCGTGCTGTTCCCAATCCACCAAAAGAATGGACCGATCTGCCAGACATCCGCAAAATTATTAAATGCTGGTGGATCGGGAAACAGCGGCTGTGGATCCTCGTAAAACATGTCGATGCTCATCAGCGATGCGCGAACCATCCAGACGAATGGAATCGCGTACATCAGGCTTCCGCCGATCAAGCCGACGTAAGCCACCAGGCGCGCAATGATCCGCATCCGTTGGATACGCCGGGATCGAATGGTGCTACCAGCGACGGGTGCCTGCCGCACCCCCGGACCGGTCTCAATCGTTCGTGCAGTCATGGCTTAGCGTTCCGTAGCGCCTTCATAGTAGACCCAGCGTCGGGCGACGGTGAATTGGATAATCGTGAAAACCAGAATAATCATAAACAGCACCCAGGCAATCGCCGACGCGTAGCCCATCTGAAAGTACTCGAAGCCAGTCCGATAGAGATGTAACAGAATAAACAGCGTCGAATCTCGCGGACCGCCGTTCGTCACAATAAGCGCCTGGGTGAAGACCTGCCAGGACCCGATAATCTGAAGCACCGCGGTGAGGAAGATAGCGGGCGTCATCATCGGTACGGTGACGTGCCACATCTTGCGAACGACACCGGCCCCGTCGACGCTGGCTGCCTCGTACAGGTGCTGTGGGATGCCTTGCAGGGCCGCCAGGTAGATGATCATCGTCGTTCCCAGGCCCCAGAAGCTCATGAGAATCAGCGCTGGCATCGCCCAGGTGGAACTCGTCAGCCAGGTGGGACCATCAATCCCCACGATCCCGAGGAACTGGTTGATGAGGCCATTTGGCTGTAGGAGAAGAATCCAGAGGTATGCAGTGGCGACGCCTGCGGTCACCGACGGGAGATAAAAGGCCGTGCGGTAGATTGGCTGTCCCTTTACCTTCTGGTTTAGCAAGAGGGCTACGAAGAATGCCAGAAGCATGACTCCAGGTACGTGCACGCCCGTGTAGTAGAGGGTGTTTATGATGCTGCGAATAAACTTGGGGTCATCACCGAAGAGGTTTGCATAATTCTGAAAACCAATCCACGTTGGCAGCCCAATAAACCGATAGTTAGTGAAGCTGAGATAAATGGATGCGATGAACGGTCCGAGTGTGAACCAAAGAAACGTAATCAGCCAAGGCATGATGAACAGCAACCCACTCCAGCGCTGCCATCTTGTCGTTCGCAATATTTCCTCAGTTCAAATCATGGACGGGCGGGCGCCACACAAGTGGCGCCCGCCCGAAACGTCCAATTCATTCAAAGGTTGAATGAATGTGAACAATGCCTACTGCAGAGTTGCGAGGTGCTTGTCACACGCCGCCTGGGCGTTAAGAAGCGCCTCGCGGGCCGGAATCTCGCCGACGATCGCGGGCTGCGTTTCGTCGTGCAGGATGTTCCACCACTGCGCCCAGCCGCTGAAGAAGTGGAGCCCGTAACCATCCGGACTGAGGAAGTTGTCCTTGATGATGTTCATGCTTCGAGGCAGACCGGGCTGGAATCCGAGGTATCGGTCACTCTCGATGACCGAACGGAACATCGGAATTGCGCCACGACCGTCGGCGACGAGACCCTGGAAGTACTCGCCCGCAATGAACGAGGTGAGGATCACCGAGGCCTCGACCGTGCCGTGCTCAAGCGCCTTGACGGTAATGAAGTGGCCCAACTCGTTGGTGGAGTAGGCGACTTCACCTGTCGGCGAGCGCGGTGACGGCATGTTGTCCCACTCGAAGCGGCCTCCGACTCGAAGCTTGCGGCCGCCGGGACCGTGAATGCCGCCGGGCTCCATGCCGATCTTGCCGGTCGCGAATGGCGCCGTGATGCCTTCGGACAGCAACTGCGACAATTCGCCGAGGGGGACGCCTACGCCCTCCTGGTAGGTGGCGTTGACGTACCACTCAAACGCCTCAAGTCCACCTTCGGTGGCGAAGCCGGAGGCCGGCGCCGGGCGGGTTCGATCGGTGAACAGCCAGCCGCCGTTGGCGCTGATCAGGGGCAGCCAGCGGAACTCGCCACCGGTGCCGTGGTGCAGACCGTACTCATTGTTGTCGGCGTTGGTGAGCTGCCGTGCCGCTTCCATCTGGGTGTCCCAGGTCCAGTCTGCCGTCGGCGCTTCGACGCCGTCGGTGTCGAACTTGTCGATGTTGTAGACGTAGCCGTTGACACCTGACATGAACGGCATGCCATACAGCGTGCCGTCAATGCTCAAGTTCTCGAAACTCGGGTCGTCTGGGTTTTCCCGAGCCAAGATCAAGTAGTCGTCCAGGTCGATGCCGGCTTTGTCAACATGGCTTTGCAGCTGTACGAGACCAGGCGAGAACTCGCGCATCCGTGCGCCGTTCAGCACCACCACGTCACCAACGGTGCCCGCCGCGAACATGATATTGACCTTGTCGCGGTAGAACCCCGGCGGAATTGGGATGAGGTCGTACTTGACGCTGGGGAACTGCTTGTCGAATTCCTCCAGGCCGGCCTTCATCGTCTCCCAGCGCGTCCCCGCCGCCCAGTAGTTCATGAACTGGACCGGTTCAGTCGCCTCCATCATGGGCGCGGCTTCGACCATGACTTCCTTGACGACTTCCTTGACGACGATCTTCTCGACCTCTACCGGAACTTCCTTCTCAACGATCTTGGTCGTCTCGACGATCTGCGTGACGATCTTCTC
>JAKZUJ010000109.1:0-7482 GCA_047516685.1 Chloroflexota bacterium
GATCGGCAACCAGGCCGACGGCGGCTACAACCCCTGGGGGCCGTGGAATCACCAGGAGATGGATGTCGACGACTTTGCGATGGCGATGATCCGCTGCGACAACGGCGCCACGCTCTCGCTGGAGTGCAGCTGGGCGCTCAACTTCGTCGAGAGCGAGTACTACCGGGTCTGGGTCGCGGGCGACCGCGCCGGCGCGGAGGTAACCCTGGGTCGAATCGAGGCGTCGGCGACGCCGCTGCGAATCTTCACGGCCGAGTCCGAGTCCTGGGTTGACCGCGTGCACCGGAACTTCGAGCCGGCGCCCTGGCCCCAGCACGCGGCGGTCGCCGACTTCGTCCGGGCCGTCCGGGAAGGCGGCCAGCCCAGGTCGACCGGCGAGGACGGCCTGCGGGTACAAAAAGTCGTGGACGCGATTTACGCCTCCGCCGCCGGCGGTCGTGAGGTCAGGTTGGCGTAGGCGGAAGTCCCGCGCGCCTTGTTTTGACGGTTGAAGAGCGCCTGGCCAAGACGCTCACTCCGCCCTCTCCCGCATGAGCGCGCGAAGAGACTCAGCTCGCAGTCTGATCCTCTGAGCCGCTGGTTGCCTGTGACGTGAGCTGCGGGAGGAAGACCGTGTCCAGGTTTTCGCCTTCCAGGGCCGGCGCGTCGTTGTAGCGGAAGCAGGCGGCGGCGCGGGATGGGTGCTCGTGGTAGAGGGGCGGTCTTTGGCCGCGGCAGGGGTCGAAGGCCACTGGGCAGCGGTCCACGAACTTGCAGCCGGTGTCGGCGACTTCCATTGACTCCGGGTCGCCGGCGATCTCGGCTTCCGCGCCCCAGGGGATCGAGGGATCGGGCTGCGGGATCGACGAAACCAGCAGCTGGGTATAGGGATGCTTGGGATCGCGAATCACCTGCTCCACCGACCCGGCTTCCACCACCGAGCCCTTGTACATCACCAGAATGTTGTCGGCGATCTGGTAGGCCGTGGTGAGGTCGTGGGTGATGTAGACCACCGAGATGCCAAGCTCCTGCTTCATGCGCCGGATGCTCTCCAGGATCGTGGCGCGCAACGAGGCATCCACCATCGAGACCGGTTCGTCGGCCACGATCAGGCGGGGCCGCAGCAGCATGGCGCGGGCCACCATCACGCGCTGACGCTGGCCGCCGCTTAACTGGTGAGGGAAGCGTCCCAGCGTCTCCGCCGGCTGCAGGCCCACCATCTCCAGGGACTCCTCGATCAGCCGCGTGGTCTCCTGCTTCGTCTCGGTCAGCTGAAACTTCTGGGCGGGGACGGTGAGGACGTGGTCCACCTTGTAGAACGGGTTGTAGGACTCGAACGGGTCCTGAAAGATCGGCTGAATCTCGCGCAGATATGTTCGGCGCTGCGCGCGTGAGAGGTCATCCACCGACTGGCCGCGGTAGATCACCTGTCCGGCAGACGGCGGAATCACGCCCAGCAGCAGCCGGGCCAGGGTCGTCTTGCCGCTGCCGCTTTCGCCGGCCACGGCCAGGATGGACGGCGACTGCTCGTCGATCGTCATGGTCACGTCGTCCACGGCCACGGTGCGGCGGCGGCGAATGATGCCGGCCGAGAAGACCTTGCTGACGTTGGACATCTCCAGGAAGGCCGTCATGCGGCTTGCCCCGGATAGAGGTGACAGGCCACCACGCGGCCGTTCTGGGACATCGACATCGGCACCTGCGAGTCACAGGGTTCGAACGCGCTGGGACAGCGCGGATGGAAGGGGCAGCCGGGCGGCACGTTGATGAGTGTCGGCGGTGAACCGGGAATGCTCACCAGCGCGCGTTTGGTGGCGATGGTCGGCACGCTCTCGATCAGCAGCTTCGTGTAGGGATGCTGCGGGTCCGAGAAGAGATCCTGAACCGGCGCCAGTTCCACCAGCTTGCCGGCGTACATCACGCCCATGCGGTCGGCGAACTGGGCCATCAGCCCCATGTCGTGCCCGACGATCACCACCGCGGCGCCAATCTCTTCCTGCACCGAGCGCAGCGTCTCCATCACCTGCCGCTGCACCACCACGTCCAGGGCGCTGGTGGGTTCGTCGGCGATGATCACCGAGGGGCTCAACGACGTGCCGATCGCGATGGCGACGCGCTGCTTCATGCCGCCGCTCAACTCATGCGGGAACTTGCCGCCGACCTCGGCGTCCAGCCCCACCCTGGCCAGCTGGGCTCGAATGCGCGCGGCCAGTTCTTCGCGGCTGTCCCCGGGCTCGTGGGTTTTGATGCCGTCGGCCAGTTGGTCGCGGATCCGCATGACGGGATTCAGGGAATTCATGGCGCCCTGGGGAACCAGGGCCAGCCGGTCCAGGCGAATCCGGCGTAGGGCGTCCGCGTCGAGCTTCATCACGTCGCCGATGCCATCCAGCAGCACTTCGCCACCGACGATGCGGGCCGGGGGCTTATGCAGGCGCATCAGCGCCAGCGCCATGGTGCTCTTGCCCGAGCCGGACTCGCCGACCAGGCCCAGGCGCTCGCCTGGATGCAGATCGAAGCTGATGCCGTCCACGGCCTTCACGGTACCCGCGGGCGTGTCGTAGTAGACCTGCAGGTCCTTGACCGTCAGGACCGCGCCGTTGTTCACCTTAGGCGTCCCCGATGCGGCATCAGGTCAGGCACGTGCGCCCGCGACCACGGCCGAATCAGGACTGCTTTTGCCCGGGGATGGGCTGCGGCGTGGGCGTTGGGTAGCTCGGGTTGCGGCCGCCCTGGCGGAAGAAGTCCAGGGTCGGCGTCTTGGTGGGCTCCGTCGTCGATCCCGACGTGTCCGACGACTCCGACGGCTCAGACGCATCACTCGGCGAAGCCCCGCAGGCGACGCCGGCAGCGCCCGCAAACAGGATCGCCGCCAGCATCCGGCGGCGCGTGAATGTGCTGCGTGTCATGGGTCTAAAGCCCGCATCCTCTCCATACAGCTGTCAACCAGCGGGATGCCGTCCGCGGAATCTCGCTGGAGGCAGTCCCGAGCATCCCAGACGAAGACTTCCCTGTTCCGATGGTACCCCGGCGGTGGGCTTCCCGCAGCCGGGAAGCCCACCGCCGATCAGGCCAACGTTACTGCGTGGGCTCGATGGTCAGGACGCTGTGGTAGAAGTTGCCCCACCACTGCGAAGGCGCCTGGTAGTCGTTGCCGATGTCGGGCCAGTTGCTCCAGTAGGTGTAGTTGTTGGGTGTCAACAACGCCGTCTGGACGATCGACACGATCGGCATCTCGCGGAGAATGATCTCCATCGAGTCGTAGAACAGGCTCTTCATCTCCGGGTCGCTGGTGGTCAACCCAGCCATCGCATCCACGATGGCGTCAAACTCGGCGTTCTCGAAGCGCGACCGCTGTCCGGTCGCGACCTCGCCAATCGGCTTCGAATGGCTGCTGTGGAGCAGGTTCCACGTACCCCACGGGTCGGCCACGTTGACCGTGTTGCCGCCAACCAGCTGCATGTTGGTGACGATGTCACCGCGGGCGATGCCGTCGAAGAAGGCGCCGGCCTCGGTGATCTTGAAGGTGGAGTCGAACCCGGCCACCCGCAGCTGGTCGGCCAGGATCGGCGCGACACGCTGCTGGTCTTCCTCACCACCGCGCACGTGGATTTCCATTACCACCGTATTGCCGTCGCCGTCGGCCCAGAGACCGTCGGAGTTCTTCGAGTAGCCCGCGGTCTCCATGCGTTCCGCGCTCTTTTCGAGGTTGAACTCCTTGGCCGGGTACTGCTCGAAGAGGTCCTTGGCGTGCTGGTAGAAGACGTCCATGGCCGGCGTGTGCGGGAAGAACACGTCGGTGACGGTGGTGATGCCCTCGTAGGCGAACTCCACGATCTTTTCGCGGTCAATGGCGTAGGAGATCGCCCAGCGCACGTCCGCGTTGTCGAACGGCGCGGCCTTGAGGTTGAACGCCAGGTGCCGCGGCGCCGGGTCAAAGTAGGCGTACGGCAGGTCGGGGAACCAGGCCCTGATGTTGGGGTTCTCCCGGTTGACCTGCTCGTAGACGCTACGCGGCATGTGCCAGAACGTGTCCTGCTCGTTGGCGATGGCCTTGGCGGCTCGCTTCTCGGCGTTCTCGACGCCGACGAAGACCACCCGCTCCGGCTTCGGCAGGGCCAACGGCGTCTTGCGGTCCACGCCGCCGATGGGCGGCGCCACCTTGGCGCCCCACCAGTTGTCGTTCCGGTCCCAGACCGTCTCGAGCTCCGTGGTGGAGGTCAGCGTGTACGGACCGGTGAAGACCGGCCAGCCCTTCTCCGGGTCGTAGTTGGTAAACGTAGCCGGGTCCTGGCCCTCCCAGATGTGCTGGGGAACGATGTACACCGACCAGTAAAGCGTCGCGAACATCTGCGACATGAAACGCGGATTGGGCTTGTTGAACGTGATGTGCACGTCCTTGTCGCTCATGGCGTCGGCCGACGCCACCCATTCCTGAACGTCCACGGCCCAGCGCAGGTCGGCGCCGCCGTTGAGCAGCATGTTCAGGGTGAATGCAATGTCGTGAGCCGTGAACGGCATGCCGTCCGACCACTCCACGCCGTCGCGCACACTCATCGTGACGCCGTTGAAGCCCTCGTCGTACTCGAACCCGTCGATCTGCCAGAGCTCTTCCTGACCGGTCTGCAGGTTGATGTAGATGACGGATTCGATCGCCAACTGCTGCGACCCGGTGTGCATGGTCATGCTGTTGCTGAACGGGTTGAAGACCTCGGGGTTCGCGTTGCGGCCCGAAATGTTCTCGCCGATCAACGTCCGGTTGCGCGGCACGTTGTCGCGCGGACCGGACGCCCCCATCATTTCCTGCATGGCCTCGGGAGTGGGCGTCGGCGCGGCAGTCCTTGCCGGGGCCGCGGTCGGCGCCGCGGTCGGAGCGGCAGTGGCGGCCGCGGTGGCCTCCGGCGTCGCTTCCGCCATCGCGGTTGCCTGCGGCGCAGCGGTGGCAGCCGGGGCCGGTGCTGGCTCGTCCTCGTCACCGCAGGCGGCAATCAACACGGCGGCGCTTGCCGCCGCTCCGCCACCGATGAATTGAAGCAGCCGCCGTCGGCTCAGTCCATTCAAAGAACTCATGTGGGTTTTCTCCCCCAAGCGACGCGCCGCGACGCTACGCAGCGTGCGCATTGCCGGATACTGTGGATGCGGGGCGGCGCTTGTCAAGCTCGTCGGCGGCCAACAATTCAGTGGCGCCGAGCCGCGCCTGCTGCCGGCGCGCGGACGGGTCGGCAGGATGGACCGGCCGCGCGCGCTCCCTATACTGGAAGAGGCTTCGCTGTTGAAGTGCTCGCTGGGAAACCTGCTTGGGCAGGTGCGGCGCGAAGCAGTGCTCGACGCTTCATCAGGCTGACTGCGCACACTTCAGGAGATTGCACGAGTGTCGCTGGGCTATCTACTTCGGCGGGTCGGCATGTTCCTGCTGGTCGTATGGGTCGCGGCGTCGATCAACTTCGTCATCCCGCGCCTGGCCCGCGGCGACCCCATTCAGGCCCAGTTCGCGCAGCTCGAGACCCTGGGCATCCGCACCTCGGGCATGGACCAGGTGGTAGCCGCGTACAAGAAGCGGCTCGGCCTGGACCGCCCCATGGTCGAGCAGTACTTCTCCTATCTGTGGAACGTGGCGCGCTTCGACTTCGGACCCTCGATCTCGTATTTCCCGGCCGATATCGGACGTCTCATCGTCCAGCGGCTGCCGTGGACGATCGGGCTGCTGACTGCATCCACCATCATTGCGTTCATTGTCGGAAACCTGTTGGGCGCATTGCTCGGCTGGCCCGGATCGTCCCGCTGGGTCAAGTGGCTTGTACCCATTTTGATGCCACTGTCAGCTATTCCGTATTACCTATTGGGGTTGATCCTGATATTTACCTTTGCTTTCGGACTGAAGTTGTTCCCGTTGGGCAGCGCCTATAGCACGGGCGCGAAAATTGAACTTGCCCCGGATTTCGCGTTCGACGTCTTGTACCACAGCATATTGCCCGCGCTATCAATCGTTCTGTCGGTCACCGGATTCTGGATGTTGGGCATGCGGGGCATGATGGTGACCAACATGGGCGAGGACTTCATGATCATGGCCGAGGCCAAGGGCCTGTCGCCTCTGCGGATATTCCTGCGCTACGCCATGCGTAACGCCATGCTGCCCCAGGTCACCGGCCTGGCGTTGACCTTCGGCGGCATCATCGCCGGAGCGGTGCTGGTCGAAGTCATCTTCGACTACCCCGGCATGGGCTGGATCCTTTGGCGCGCCATCCGCAACACCGACTATTTCCTGATCCAGGGCATCGTGTACGTGCTGGTGGTCTCGGTGGCGTTCGCGATGCTGGTGCTGGACCTGATCTACCCGTTCGTGGACCGCAGGATCGTCTATGTCCACCGCTAGCGCTGCACCGGTAACAGCCGAATCGCGGTCGCCCGAGGCCTGGAGCCGGCGTCGCGAGTGGATTTCCTATGGCCGCCGCAACCCCACCCTGATCGCTGGTCTGGTCCTCATCACCGTTATCGTGCTCTTCGGATTGGTGGCCCCGTTCATCATCGACCAGGACGCCACCCGCACCACGGCCTTTGCCAAGGACCTGTCGCCCAGTCTCGACCATCCACTGGGTACGGATAGCTTCGGCCGCGACATGCTGGCGCTCATCATCGTGGGGACGCCGCAGACGGTGAAGATCGGCCTGATCGCCGGTTTCATGGCGCTGATCATCGGTTCGACCCTGGGCTTCGTGCAGGGGTACTACCGCGGGCCCATCGGGACCTCCGTCCGCGGCGTCACTGATATCACGCTCACCATCCCGGCGCTGCTGATCCTGATCACCGTCGCCAGCCAGGTGCGGCAGGTGACCGTCGAATCGATGGCCATCATCATTGCCCTGCTGGCCTGGCCCGGCACCACCCGCGCCATCGGGTCCCAGGTGCTCAGCATGCGTGAACGCGCCTTCGTGCCCATCGCCCGCTTCAACGGCATGTCCGGGCCGGAGATCATCTTCAAAGAGTTGATGCCCAACATGCTGCCCTACCTGGGCGCCAGCTTCGTGGCCGCCGTGTCCACCGCCATCCTCTTCGCCATCGGCCTGGAGGTGCTGGGCCTCGGCCCCCAGACCACCAACACCCTGGGCATGACCATCTACTGGTCCCAGTTGCACTCCGCCGTGATTCGCGGCCTCTGGTGGTGGTGGCTGTCACCCATGGTGGTCATCGTCCTGTTATTCATTGGGCTGTTTCTCATCAGCCACGGCCTCGACGAACTCGCCAACCCCCGCCTGCGGCGGCGCGTGTAGCGCGTTCGGTTGGCCGCGGGCCGGCGCATGCTGGCCGGCCTAGGGAATAGGGACCAGGAGAACTTGCCTGGCGGCGTCTGGGCTTAAGGGTCGCCGCTGATCGCGACGGAGCTCGACTCAGGCGAGACTAAGCTGGTTCCAGCCCCTTCACCTCGACTTCGCGACCCGTCCGCGCCGACTCCCAGCAGGCCTCGTTGACCCGCAGCACGTCCAGCCCGCCTTCACCGCTGGAATGCAC
>JAKZUJ010000110.1:0-15898 GCA_047516685.1 Chloroflexota bacterium
GGTTGTCACGGTAGCAGCCGCGCTAGGGATCCGCTTCAGCCGTGGACGGCCGCCTGGTCAGCGTCTCGCGCACAAATATTCCAAACGTAAGGGCGCCGGCCAGTCCGATTCCGGCGAGAAAGAGGGGCGCCAGCGCAAGCCCGAACAGCTCGGCCGCACCGCCAACCACGGCTGGTCCTCCCGTGTGACCAATGTCGCCCAGCAGGCGCCAGACCCCCAGGAACTCACTCGGCTGATCGCGAGGCGCCAGATCGGACCCCAGGGTCAGCATTGAGCCGGACCCGATCCCGTTGGCGAAACCGATCAGCAACCCGATGAGGATGAGACCCGTGAAATCCTCGACCAGGCTCAACAGCGCCATCGCGGCGCTGAAGAGCGTGAACGATGGAACGATCGCGAACTTCCGACCAAAGTTGTCCATCACGTAGCCAGCCAGCGGAAACATCACCATGTCGATCGCTCCCGAGGCGCTCAGGGCGATGCCTACCGCGGCCGGGTCCAGGTCGAGCGCGAGCGCGCCGTAGAGCGGCAAAACCACCGGGCGCCCGGCGCGAATTGTCGAGGCGAAAATGTGACCCGAGCCGGCGGTGACGAGGTCGTAGCGGTGATTCCGCAGCACGCGCCCGAGTCCTCGAAGCGGGTTACTCGTAAGCGCGACGCGGGCGCTGGGGTCCATCCGCGACTCCCGGTGCCAGACGGACGGGATCATGGCGGCGCCAATGATCACGCCGGCGGCGCCGAAGAGCGCTCCGTACCCGAACACGCTGGCGACGACGCCGCCCACCGCCGGGCCGGCAAAGGCGCCGCCGATTCGGTTGACGCCCCCAAACAGCGACATAATGCGCCCGCGCTGGCGCAAGGGCGTCATGCGCAGCATGTACTGCATGCGCGACAGCCCCCACAGGCTCAGGCCGGCGCCGGTGAGTAGCCGAAGGGCGATCAGGACGGGGTACGGCGGCTCGACGGCGAGCGCGATGACAGTCGCGGCTATAAGCGCCAGGCTGATGAGTTGCGCTGCCCGCTCCGAGATTCGAGTCAGCACCGCTCCCGATGGCACGTTGGCGATCAGGGTTCCTACCCCGGCCATGGCTATCGGCAACGTGACCAGCGCGACGTTGACGTCGTCCGTTGCCGGGTCGCGAAGGATGTCGCGGAGAAAGAGCGGCAGCGTGGGCAAGAGCATGCCTTGCCCAAACGACGTGACGAAGGTGGGAATGTAGACGCGCGGAATCAGGTGCTTGAAAGTGTCCCGCGCGCGCCCGGAGTTCACGGGCGCGCATGGTACGGCACGACGCCGCTCTTGGAACATGGACAATGGCCTGGCCAGCCACGCCGCAGGGGAATCTGATGCAGGCGATCCGAGTGAACCAGCCGGGCGGACCCGACGCCCTTTCGTTCGAAACCGTCGACGATCCGACGCCAGCCGCCGATCAGGCCCTTGTCCGCATGGAGGCCGTGGGCGTCAACTTCATCGACATCTACCAGCGCAGCGGCCAGTATCCGCTGGATCCGCCCTTCACCCTGGGCATGGAAGGTGCTGGCGTGGTTGAGGCCGTGGGGCCTGATGTCAGCGGGCTTTCGGTCGGTGACCGCGTGGCCCACGCGATGCAATTGGGCTCCTACGCTGAGTTGCAGGCGGTTCCGGCCGCCCAACTGGTCAAGCTGCCCGAGGGCATTGACACCCACCAGGCCGCCGCGGCCATGCTGCAAGGGATGACAGCGCACTATCTGGCGCACAGCACCTTTCCACTGGCTGCCGGCCACACCGCCCTGGTGCACGCCGGAGCCGGCGGTGTGGGCCGCTTGCTGATCCAGATGGCCACACGCGCCGGCGCGCGTGTCATCGCCACCGCGGGCGCCCCGGCCAAAGCTGAAATCGCGGCCGCGGCCGGAGCCGACGAGGTAATCAACTACACCGAAGCCGACTTTCTTGAGGAAGTCCGCCGCCTCACCAATGGCGCCGGGGTAGACGTCGTCTACGACTCAGTCGGCGTCGCCACCTATGAACGCAGCTTCGACTGTCTCAAGCCGCGCGGCTTGCTGGCCCTCTACGGCGCGTCCAGCGGCCCGGTCCCGCCGCTCGATGCGCAGATACTCAACGCCAAGGGCTCGCTATTCCTCACCCGTCCCAGCCTCGGGCACTACACCCTCACCCGCGACGAACTGGAAGGGCGCGCCGGCGACGTGCTGTCCTGGATCGAGGCCGGCGACCTCATCCTCAAGATCGACCGCGAAGTCCCGCTGGCCCAGGCCGCCGACGCCCACCGCGCCCTGCAAGGCCGCGAAACCAGCGGCAAAGTGCTCCTGATTCCCTGAGAGCCACACCGCCCGAGGTCGATACCGACCTGCGTCGCCAAGTCGGGTTCCTGCTGGAACTCGACTTGGCCAAGGGCGTCCTTCGCCGCAATCTCATAACCGCGGAGGAACGCCGTGAAAACGACGCCGAGCACGCCTGGCACGTCGCTATGTTTGCGCTCGTTTTGGCCGACTACGCCCCGCCGGGGACCGACATCGCGCGCGTCATCACCATGCTGCTCGTACACGACATCGTGGAGATCGACGCTGGGGACGCGTTCGTCTACGACGAGGAAGCGAGGGCGCTACAACCCGAACGCGAACGCTCCGCCGCGGACCGCCTCTACGGTCTGCTGCCACCCAGCCAGGGACGTAGCCTGCGCGCGCTCTGGGAGGAATTCGAAGCCCGCCAGACCCCCGAAGCCCGCTTCGCCGCCGCCCTGGACCGCCTGCAACCCCTGCTCCTCAACTTCCACACCCAAGGCAAAGCCTGGCGCGAACACGGCGTCACCAGCGCCCAGGTCCTCCAGGTCAACGCCCACATCGCCCAAGGCTCCCAAACCCTCTGGACCTTCGCCCAAGAGCTAATCAACGAAGCCGTACGACTCGAGTACCTGAAGCCGTAGACGCTGCTGCCGGCCGCCGATCTGGAGTCTGTGCCCAAAGAAGAGGGGGATCACCGTAGGCGTGCGGAGAGAGGGCGAGTGGTTCGTCGCCCCAGCGTTGGACTTTTAGGTGGCAAGCCAGGGCGAGTCGGTGAACGCTGCGCTGGCTAAACTCCGTGAGGCGCTGGAAATCCACTTCGAGCAGCCCCTGCCTACGTCCCCGATTCCGCGATAGACAGAGCCGCTCGCCGTCGGCCCAGGTGTAGACTCGATTCAGAGCGGTTGGGGCGACGCAGCACCTGGGACGGTGGTTGCCCCACCGCGACTGTCGGAGTGAGGAGCGTTGTTGGTGGTCAGGGAAATTCGGGGCAGATATTCCGGCGGAGTTGTCCTGCCGCTGGAGGATCTTGACTTGGAAGAGGGGACGGAAGTCACCATTGCGATCAGCGACGAACCGTCGCTGGAGCGCAAGCGTCGGGCGCTGCGAGCGAGCTTCGGCGGCTGGAAGGGGTCGTCTGACCCAGACGAGTTGATTCGCAAGATCTATGCAGCCCGGAAAACTGGTTCTCGCCCCGCCTCACGACCCAAGCCCTTTTGAGATTCCTGATCGACACAGACTGGTCAATCCAGTGTCTTCACGGTGTCGATCAAGTGATCGATCGTGTCGACGAAATGTCATCTCAAGGTATCGGATTAAGTGTGATTTCTTTGGCTGAACTTTATGAAGGGGTCTTGTATTCTGCGAATCGGAAACGTGACGAGGAAGCGCTTCAGGAATTCCTTGAGGGTGTCTATTTCGTGGAGATTGACTTCGAGACGTGTCGCATCTTCGCTAAGGAGCGCGGCCGACTGCGAGCGGACGGCAACCTCATTGAAGATTTCGATCTCATGATTGGGGCTACCGCAATTCGCCATGACCTGACCTTACTCACCAACAATCGTCGGCACTTTGCGCGCATGGATGGTTTGCAATTCGTCTCTGTCTAGCCCTTCGATAGTCGCGGTTCGTGCGCATGGGTCAGGGCCGCTGCTTCACATCTGAAGTCACGCGCGGAGCTTGGCGCCTGGGCGGGCAGGAGAACTGCGCGTTCAGGTGAGCCCCACCAAATGGCCACGTCTCCTGATCCGACTACCCGTCCAGCCCAAACAACCGCGCCGCATTCCCCCCGTAAATCTTCGCCCGGTCCTCGTCGCTCACCGGCAAATCGTCCACGATGGTCGCAATCACGTCCGGCTCCACCCACGGGTGGTCGCTGGCGAACATGAGCTGGTCCGGGCCCACAACCTCCAGGCCGTAGCGCACGGCGGCGGGCCAGGGCGAGACCGTATCGAACCAGACCTGGCGCAGGTATTCGCTGGGCGGGCGGGTCAAGTTTTCGGCGCCGCGTTTGAGCACCATCGTCTGGTGATCCAGCCGACCGATCAGGTACGGCAGCGCGCCCCCGACGTGCGGGCAAACAATCGTTAGGTCCGGGTAGCGGTCCATCAGCCCGCTCACGATGATGCGCGCCAGCGCGATGGTCGTATCGAACATCAGGCCCAGCGCGCCAATCAGGTTTCGGCCTTCCACCTGGTCGATAGTCACCGGACAGGCCGGGTGCAGATAGAGCGGAATGCCCAGTTCCTCGGCACGCCCAAACAGCCATTCGTATTCCGGCTCGTCCGGGTGCCGCCCGTCCAGGTTGGCGTAGAGCAGCACCCCGCGCATGTCCAGCTCCTGCACGGCTCGATCCAACTCCGCGCGAGCCGCCTGTTCGTCCTGAAGCGGTAGCACGCACAGGCCTGCGAAGCGCCCTGGATATGCCTGTGTATGCTCCGCGATGTAGTCGTTGAATAGGCGCGCCACCATTGGCCCGTCGTCGCCAAAGCGCTCGGGACCTGGATCGTTCGGTGAAAGCACCGTCAGGTCGATACCTGCCGCGTCCATCGTCCGCAGCTTGGCTTGCATGTCCGAGTGCCCCGGCATGGCCCGCCGCCGCCACTTGCCGGTGTCGATGAAGAGCGCGTCACCTTCCCGAAACGCCAGTGGCTCTTCGTCGCGGGTCTCCAGGTAATCCAGGAACGGCTCGGGCCAGATGTGGCTTTGGGTATCGATTCGCATTCGGACCTGCAGCTTGGTGCGCGCCCGTCGCGCGGCCGCGCCGGGCGCCTACAGGAGCGGATGCTTCCGCAGGCTGATCGAGCGTCGCCGATTATGCGGGTTTGCCTGCCTCGACATGGATCGGCAGGATTCGCAAGCCGTGTGCGCGCGAGACTCAACCATGGATCAGGCCGCGCTCGAATCAATCGTGGGTCGGAGAGTCTTTGACTTAGGCACGTCCTTCACGATGGGCATGCCCGTGCACCCGGCCCATCCGCCCTACATCTTCACCCTGCAGCGACGGCACGGCGACACCATGCGCCCCGGCGGCCTCGGGTCGGCCAATGAGCTGATCGTCATGTGCGGCCACACCGGCACGCATCTCGATGCGCTTTCCCACTTTGCACGTGATGGAATCATGTGCGGCGGCCTCGAAGCGGCCAGCGTCCAGACCGGCGGCCGCGGCATGCGTGAGCACGGAATCGAGCACGTGCCGCCCATCGTGCGCCGCGGCGTTCTCCTGGATGTGGCCGGCGCCGAAGGCGTGGACATCCTGCCCAACGACTTCGCCATCACGGCCGACGTCGCCCAGGCCGTGGCCCACGAAGAGGGCGTTGAAGTCCGTGCCGACGACGCCTGCCTGGTTCGCACCGGCCTTATGCGCCGCTGGAACGACCCGGCGTTTCTCGACTTCGAGCACGGCCAACCCGGCGTCACCGCCGACTGCGCCGAATGGCTCGCTGAAACCGGCGTCTACCTCGGCGGCTCCGACACCATGACGTTCGAGTTCATCCCGGCTGGCGACGACCACCTTCCGGTCCACGGCATCTTCCTGGTGGACCACGGCATCCACATCCTCGAGAACGCCGACCTTGAGTCCCTGGCCGCCGCCGGCGTCTACGAATTCCTGTTCGTCATGTCGCCGCTCAAGATCGTCGGCGCCACCGCCTCTCCGGTTCGTCCCCTCGCCATCGCTTAGAACCCGCTCGCCGTTTCGCCTGCTTGGAGTTTCGAATGAAAGCCGCCTACCTCGACTCAGCCCTCCAGATCCACACCCGCGACATTCCTCTGCCCGACCCAGGTCCCGGCGAGGTCCTGATCCAAATCCGCTCGGTCGGCGTCTGCGCCTCCGACATCCATTACTACGAACACGGCCGCATTGGCCGCTACGTCGTCCGCGACCCGCTGATCCTCGGCCACGAACCCTCCGGTGAGGTCGTCGCCCTCGGCTCCGGCGTCACCTCGCTGGCTGAAGGCGACCGCGTCTCCATTGAGCCTGGCGTGCCCTGCCGCGGCTGCGGTCACTGTCGGACGGGGCGTTACAACCTGTGCGATGACGTGGTCTTCATGGCCACGCCCCCAGTCCACGGCGCATTCGTCGAGTACGTTGCCCATCCCGCCGACTTCGCCTATCGCATCCCCGACCACGTCTCCTACGACGAAGCCGCACTTATCGAGCCGCTTTCCGTCGGCCTCTTCGCCGCCCGGCGCGGACGCGCCCGCCTGGGTGATCGGGTGGCCATCCTGGGAGCCGGACCCATTGGCCTCATGACCTTGCTGGCTCTGCAGAGCCAGGGCATTCGCGACGTCACGCTGGTCGACATCGAACCCTTCCGCCTTCAGAAGGCCCTGGAACTCGGCGCAGCCGACGCCGTCGATGCCCGCGCGGAGGATGTTGGCAAGACTCGCTCCACCGAGTTCGACCTGGTATTCGAAACCGCCGGCAACTCCATCACCCTCACCCAGACCACCCGCATCGCACGCCGTGGCGGTCGCGTCGTGCTTGTCGGCATGACAGACGCCGAAGTGACATCCATCGACACCAACGAGCTTGTGGACAAGGCGCTGGACGTTGCCGGTGTCTTCCGCTACGCCAACACCTGGCCGCTCGCGGTCGACCTGCTGTCCCGTGGCGCGGTCGACATCAAGCCGCTCATCACCGCCCACTACCCGCTGGAAGCCGCCGGCCAGGCCCTCGAAAGCGCCCGCACCCGCAAGGACGCCAACATCAAGGTCATGGTCACGCCCTAGCAATGGTCCAAGCGAGCCGTGCGTAAGTATTCGCCCGAGCGCCGCCCTGGCGGCGGTGCTGTTTGGCCGCCGCGGAGTGTTCACGTAGAGTTGCGGCCATGCCGCGCGCGCAAGGCTCAACGACGTTCGCATCCGGCGATCCCGCGCCGGACTTCGATCTCCCCGTGGCGGGAACAGACGCTCGTGCCACGTTGCGGGGCTTCTCCGGTCGGTGGCTCTGCCTGGTCTTTCTGCGGCATACCTGGTGACTCAGTTGCCAGGGCTACCTGGCGCGGCTCGAGGTCGAGCTGGACGAGTGGACGAGGCGAGGCGCGGACGTCGCCTGCGTTTATGGGCAGAATCTCGACGCCGTGGCGGGGTTCGCCAAGCGTGAGGGCATCCCATTTCCCCTGCTGGCGGACGCTGACCGCCAGGTGATCCGCGACTACGGCGTGTACGTTCGGGTCAACTTCGAGTCCTGGAACATGGCGCGGCCAGCCGTCGTCCTCATCGATCCCGCGGGCATCGCGCGCGAGGTGTGGGTGGGGCGTCATCAGCGCGAGTGGCCGGTGACCGAAGACCTTTGGGCGGTGATCGACCGTCACGAACGGAGCGGCGAGCAATAACGGTAATGGGCAGCTTTGAACCCCACGTCGTCGTTGATCTAGACTGACGGCGTGACGCTCGGAAGGATCGAACGTCACACGCAGCGGCAGGGTGGACCGTTCGCACCGGAGGGCCACCATGACCGCAGGCGAGATCAGCGCCGACCCTGGAATCGAGACCGCGCGCTTGGTCACCGCATGAGCCGGCTCAAGGGCGCCTACGAACACCTCGCAACCAAGGCTGACCTGAAAGACCTTGAACTGCGCCTGACGCTGCGCATGCTCGGCATCGTCGGAGCGGCCACCGGCCTCATCATTGCCGTCGATCGGATTTGGACCTAACAGCCAGCGCCCTGCGCCGCGGCGTCCGCGGCACGGTTGGCAGCGCGCGGAGGGTGTAGCAGCAGGCCAATCACTCGCCTGCATCGGCTTTGACCGCTCCCACCGTCGGTGTCACTGCCAAGTCGGAGCTAAGTGATCGTCGCCCTTAGCAACTCGGCCAAGTGCAGCGCCCGCCCGGCCCCACCTACTGGCGGGCCCTCTTTCAAATGCAGCAGGCATCCCGGGTTATCCGCGCACACGACTTCGGCGCCGGTTGCGGCGAAGGCCTCCAGCTTGCGGGCGCGCATGCGCCCGGCGACTTCGGGGTGATCGAACGAGAACGAGCCGCCGAACCCGCAGCATTCGCCTGAAGGCGGGGCCTCGACGACGGTATATCCCGCGTCGCTGAGCAGCGCGCGCGTCTCTGGGCCCAGCCCCAGCCCGTGCTTCGACTGGCAGGCGTCGTGAATTGTCACGGTCCCGCTTGCCCGGCCGTGCATCTCGTCGCTCAAACCACGCTCGGCCACAAAGCTGGTGAAGTCCCGCACTTTGGCGGCAGCTGCCCGGACCCTCAAGGCCAACGCCGGATCGTCCTCCGTGAGCCGTGCGTAGTCGTGCAGCATGGCCCCGGCGCAACTGGTTGAGGTGCTGACCACGGCGTCCACCTGGAGGCCTTCGATTGCTTCAACCGTCTGAAGCATCATTCGCGCCGCCTGGTCCGGATATCCCGCGTTGATGGCCGGTAGCCCGCAGCAGGACGCGAACTGGATCGGCTCCACGGCTACGCCCAGCGCCTCCAGCACCGCCACGGCCGCCTCTCCGGTCTCCGGCGAGAGCCAGTCGGTCAGGCAGCCCGGGAAGTAGGCCACTCGCATGGCCGCCTCGGGCTTCGGTTTTGCCACATCGCCAATGCGGTCCCGAAACGGACGTCGCTGCACGCGCGGCAGTGGCCGTTGCTTCAGCGGCGAGCCGGGTAGCCGGCCCGCCAGCGCCTGCAGCCAGGGCGCCCTGGCTGCCAGGCGCGCCCCGCGGTCCAGCAGCCGATCATCGCCCAAAGCGTCAAGGGCGCGCCGCTTCAAGGTGTTGCTGGCGTGACCCTCGGCAACCGCCCGCTCGCGAACGTGCAGGATCAGGTCCGGGATCGAAATGCCTGCCGGGCACACGCTCGCGCAGGCGCCGCAGCCGGCGCAGAGCGACTGCGGACCCGCCACGTGTTCCGAACCGTGGTGGTATGGCGTAACCAGCAGCCCGATCGGACCCGTGTAGATATGCCCCATCGCGTGCCCGCCCACCTGCTGGTAGACCGGACAAACGTTCGAGCAGGCCCCGCAGCGCACGCATTGCAGGGCCTCCCGCATCCGCGGGTCGGCGCGAATAGCTTCGCGGCCGTTGTCCAGCAGCACGATGTGCACGTGGCGCGGCCCGTGCACGCCCAGCGACAGCGACAACTCGATGTCGGCGCTGCGGCTGGGACCGGAAATGAACGAGACGTAGGTCGAGATCGGCTGACCGGTGGCGCTGCGCGGCAGGCTCTCCAGCATCGTGGTCGCGTCGGCCAGCGAAGGCACCAGCTTGTCGATGCCGGCAATCACGATGTGTACGGGCGGCAGCGCGCTGGCCAGCCGCGCGTTGCCCTCGTTGCTGACCAGCATCACCGTGCCCGTCTCGGCCACCAGCGCGTTCGCGCCCGTGATCCCCGCGCCGGCGTCGATGAACCGACTCCGCAGATGCCGCGCCGCTGCCCCTACCAGCACGTCCGGATCCGGCGGCAGGTCTTCCCCGGTGGCCTTGCTGATCAGCTCAGCCGCGCGCTCGCGCGTGATGTGCAGCGCCGGCGCGATGATGTGCGACGGCCGTTCGCCCGCCACCTGCACCAGGAACTCGCCCAGATCGGTTTCCACCACCTCGATCCCGTCGTCTTCCAGCGCCGGGTTGAGCTGAATCTCCTCGGTGGCCATCGACTTGCTCTTGACCACCATCTTCACGTCGTGGTCATTCAGCACCCGCAGCACTGCCGCGACCGCCCCCGCCGCGTCCGTGGGCTGGTGCACCACGGCGCCCACGGCCTCAGCGGCCGCCGTGAACTCCTGGACCAGCTCGGGCAGCCGATCCAGCGCCGCACGCCGCCGTCCGCCCAGATCGGCCTGGCCGCCCTTGAAGTCGCGAAGCCGAAAGGCCGCGTCGCGCCGCTCGCTCAATTGCGGTAGCGAGCGCCCCAGCGCCACCGGCAGCGAGTCCGAGTCCAACGCCTCGCGCAACCGCTCGGCGAACGGCGGAATTGCGTGGCCCGCGCCGCCAGACCCCATCAGCGCCTCATCGCTCGTGTCACTGGGTCCTACTCCACGCGCCTACCAGGGCAGGCGGTGGTAATCGGTCAGGTGCACCTCGCGGCCGGTAATGCTCGACGTCTCGGCGGCCTGCAGGATTTCGAGGATGTGCCGACCGTAGCGACTGCTGGTCTGCGGTCGCATCCCCATGTCTATTGACTGCGCGAAATGGCGGTACTGCTCGGCAAAGCCGTGCTTGCCGTCGTGTTCCACGTCGCGCCACTTGTTGCCCACGCCGACCCGAACCGTGCCGCGCACGTTGTACTGAATCTCGCCCAGCGCGCAGTGCGCCTCAATCCCGTCCATCGCGCAACCGTGCGCGCTGCCCACCACCACCAGCAGGCCGGGAATGCCGTTGGCGTACTGCACGAAGGCCGTCGTCACGTCGTCCGCCCCCTGGTAGTGCATGGAGGTGCTCTGCTTGGCCTTCACCGCCACGGCCTTGGCGCCGATGCAATGCGTGAGCCAGTCCACCGCGTGCACGCCGTTGCCCATCCACATCCCGCCGCCCATCCAGCGCGTGCGGTACTGGTAGCGGCGCCCGGCGTAGCCCCAGTTCTTGTTGAACCGCGAAAGCGCCGTAACCACCGGGCCAAGCTCGTTGGAGTCCAGGATCTCCCGTGCCTTGCGCACCGCCGGGTGGAAGCGTCCCGTCATACCGATCTGAAGGATCTTCCCTGAAGCTTCCTCGGCTTCGATCATCCGGTCGCATTCCTCCACCGTGTTCGCCATTGGCTTTTCGACCAGCACGTGCCGCCCGGCGTTCAGCGCGTCGATGGTGAGGTCCGCGTGCAGGTGGTGACCCAGCACAATCGCCACCGCATCCACGTTCGGGTCTTCCAGCAGCTTGTGGTGGTTGGGATACACCGCCGGAATCTCCCACTCCTTGCGGTGCGACTCCCGCAGCTCCTCCACCAGGTCGGCGGCCGCCACGCAGCGCGCATACCCCTCGTCCTCGGCGATCTGCAGCGCCGTCAGGTGCGACTTCGCGATCCCGCCCAATCCGACTACTCCGATACCAAGCATCAGGCCCCTCCGAACGTCCAATACCGTGTCCTTGCCTGACATGGTGCCAGCGCCCCGTCCATTCGGCATCCCGGCCCGGCGACCGGGAGCGCGGAGTGGGGCGGGTTCGCGCACGTAGGAGTTTTTTCCAAAAAACTCCTGCCCCGCGGCCGGGCGCTTTCCGGCGAGGACTGGGGCGCGTTGGGCCGCAACGACTGGATACCGGCGTTCGCTGGCATGACGGAGGCACGGAGCCGGGCGCCGTCGGGCGAGGAAACGGCGGCGCGCCCTTCGACAAGCTCAGGACGAACGGAAGGAGCGAGGCGGTCGCTGGACACGCGGAAATGGGGTTGCGTAGACATTTGGCGTAGTGTACACTAAACGAGGACGAAGGGCAATCACTCGACCTTCCAGCAGTCGGCGAGGTCTGCGGGTGGGAGTGGTGGCCAGCGAGAAGGAACGTTGCATTCACCATCGACGACACATGTAAGGCGCCGCCCAGGGACACTGAATTCAGCCTCGAGTCGGCGGACGGCTCAGTGAAGCCGTCCGCCAGGCGCGAGGACTTCGATGAGATAGCGCGTAGAGCCAAGGAAGAAAAGGCCGCGAAACATCTCGAGTTCTGCGGCGCATCTTCGCCACCGTGCCCGCGGGACGGCCGTAGTTAGCGCTGCTGGTCGGTCGCCGCAATTCACTTGTCCGTGGCGTCGGTCAGGCCGGGAGATTTGGACGAGGCAAGCGCACGGCTGATCTGGGCCAGAGAGAGCTTCTTCAGTGAGATCACCCTCCCGTCGGCCCGCCGGAGGCTCACCACCTCCAAGAGCTGCTAAGGCGAATGGTCCGGGTTGCGCGGGCTGCCGACGATCATTCTCGCCTCGCGGTGGAAGGACACCGGGGTTCCAGTCCCGGCTGCGGACGACATATTTCCGCGACATTTCATCGCTATCGTGAGAGGAATCACAGATACCTCACGAACGAGGCGAATCAATGACTTGCAAGAAACTGATGACGAAAAAGTTCCTGAGTGGGTCGGTCCTTGGGGCTATATTCTTCGCGGTGATACTCAACGGTTGTACGTTCGACACTTGGATCGGAGACGGCCGAGATTCTGACCGCCCAACGGTAAGTCAGGGCATCTCCGAAAGAGAAGGTCACGACTCTGGAGGTGAGCATGGCGGTGGACGCGAAGGCGGCGAATCCACAGGAGAAGGTAGTGAAGGCAGCGGTGAACAGGGCCCTGGTGGTGATGGCGGTAGTACAGGTTCCGACGGCGGTGGAGAGAGCAATGAAGCCGCGATGTCGAGCCCAATCACGCCTCTAGGGCAGTCGTGGAACGGTGTTCTCGGAGGACTAGCTGTTGCAATGCAGTACGACACAGCAACCCGGTCTGTCCACGGAACGGTGCGAAACACACTCGCACAGACACTGTGCTATGTGCAGGCCGAACCTCACCTGAAGTCAGGTACGAAGACAGTAGGAGAGCTTGGTCCCGAGAAGCTGGGAAACCTGAGCCCTGGACAGGAAGTTACATCAAGCCTGTCGGTCGCCAGTGAACCCAAACTCGCAGGCGTTTCGTACGATGGTTACGTCGTTCACATGGAAACATTCGACTGCGGCGGCCCAGGCCCTGTAGCTCACACTGGAGGGGAAGGTACTGAAGGCGGTGGTGAACGCGGCGCTGGTGGCGAAGAAGGTAGCGGTGCGAACACCTTAGCGTTGGATGATACTTTCGATACTGTTCGGAGCGGCGCCCGCCTGATCCTGAAGTACGATGCTCCCGGCAACTCGTTCAAGGGCACGGTAGAGAACACGACGAACGGCGTGCTGAACCGCGTCAGGATCGAAGTTCACCTTTCGAACGGCGCGGAGCTCGGTCCGACCACGCCGACCGACATGGCGCCGGGCGAGGTGATAGCGATCGATCTAGCTGCGACCGCGGAATCGTTCACTAGCTGGACGGCACATGCCGAGGTTGGCGCCGGAGGTGAGGGAAGCGAGTCGGGCGGTGAGCATGGTAGTGGCAGGGAGTCTGGCGGCGAACACGGGAGCGGTGGCGAGCGTCGGGATGGCGGCTAAAGCTAACCGAATTCGACCGAAGGAGGATGTGAGAACCTCAAGTGCAAGAGTCGGATCACGGACGTATCCCGTCTATGGACGCGGCGCCTCTCAGAGGCGCCGCGTCCAAGATGGATTCGTAGAGGACCAGCGATGAGTGCCACCGTATTGATAATCGAAGACGATGCAAGGATCGCGAACTGGCTCAAGGTGTACTTCGAGCGCGCCGGATACTCCGCCGAGGTTACGCATAACGGAGAATCCGGTCTGGACCTGGCCCGTACGCTGACTCCAGACCTGATCGTCCTCGATCTGACGCTTCCTGGTCTCGATGGAATTCAGTTGTGCGGAATCCTGCGTCGCGAGTCGGACGTTCCAATAATCATGCTCACCGCCAGGGAAGCCCACGCCGAGCGAGTCATCGGACTCGAAAGCGGCGCCGACGATTACATCGTCAAGCCATTCGATCCGGGCGAAGTCATTGCGCGCGCCGACGCCGTGCTTCGTCGCGTCAAAGGCAGAGTTCAGCAAGTTCTGACACGCGACAAGATCATCCTGAATGAGACCAACCGCAGCGTAACGATCAATGGAGAACCCGTAATTATGAGCCAGAAGCAAATAGCTCTGCTGGCAACGTTTATGCGTCATCCCAACCAGGTGCTCACCCGTGAGCAGCTGATCTCGCTGACCTACAAGCACGACTTCCATGGGTTCGACCGCGCCATCGATAGCCAGATCGCTCGCCTGCGCAAGCAGATCGGCCGACATGGGCGCCAGCCTATTCAGACGGTCTACGGCACCGGTTACAAGTTTGTGATAGAGGACTAATAATGTCCCTGCGCTGGCGAATCATGGGTTACATTGTTTTTGTCATCGTTCTTACCGTTGCTGTCAGCGTTGTGGTGGGCTATTGCACCACGCAGTCGCGTTTCGGGGTGTTCGTGGACGAGCTAGGCGATGATCAGGCGAGTCGCCTGGCCCAGAGTCTGAGTCGCGAGTACACCACGGCCGGTGGCTGGCAAACGGTGGACCGGGCGCTGGCTGCGGCCGGATACATTTACGCTGGCGGTCTGCGGAGAGAGCGATCCGAAGAACGTGAGGGAGAGTCCTTTGAGCTTTTCCATAAAGATCCGATACGAGTCGTCATCGTCGGGGTCGATGGACGAGTGGTTACGGACAACGCATCGGAGCTGTCAGTTGGCGCCACTGCACCCCAATTGGATGGACATCAAGAGACAGTGTTCGATTTGACGGCGAACCAGCCAGTGGGGCAGGTCTATGTGGATGTCAACCACGAATTCCTGGCGACGGAGTCGCACGGATTCCTCAACGCGCTCCTGTATATCACCGGTATTGGCGGAATCCTGACAGTTGGTGTTGGCATATTGCTGTCCGCCTGGCTATCCAAGCGTATTACAGCGCCTGTGACAGCCTTGACGAAGGCAACCGAAGCAATTGCTCAGGGAGATACGGCCCGGCTGCCGGTCACATCCTCGGACGAGTTGGGACAGATGAGCGCAGCCTTCAATCAGATGACGTCTAGCTTGGAGACTCAGCGCGAACTCCGGAGGCGGCTGGTAAACGATCTCTGTCATGAGCTGAATACGCCGCTGAGCGTCATGCAGCTAGAGGCAAGCGGCCTGCGTGATGGGCTGCAGACGCCTGAGGCCGCATCTGACCACATCATCCAGGAGGTAGACAGACTACGTGGTCTTGTAACTGATCTGAGCTCGCTTGCGGAGACTGACCATGGCGAGTTTCAGCTCACGCTGGAAGCCAGTGCAATTGACGAGCTACTCAGCACGGAGATCAATCGCTGGCGGCCACAGGCTCAGGCCCGGCAGGTTGAAGTTTCGCTAGAGGCAGCCGGAGATCTCCCGGACATGCACCTCGACCGGATGCGTATGAGCCAGGCAGTGGGCAACGTCCTATGCAACGCCATTCAGCACTCCGAGGCCGGCGGAAATATCGAGGTGAGGGCCGAGCTGGAAAGCGGCGAAGCATTGGCTATCTCGATCATCGATGACGGGATCGGGATCCACGACTCAGACCTGCCCCACGTCTTCGACCGCTTCTATCGAAGTGACCAGTCTCGTAGTCGTGGGTCAGGCGGCACAGGTCTGGGATTGGCCATCGCCCGCTCTATAGTCGAAGCACACGCGGGCACAATCGCCGTGACAAGCGACGGGCCTGGGCATGGTGTCACGGTGACGATTCGCCTTCCCCTGAATAAGTGAGGAGCATCTTCCTCGTCCATGAATGACGGCGACGATAACAACGACTACAGGAGGGCACCGTGATCGGAGCGATCATCGGGGATGTCGTCGGCTCGGTCTACGAGTGGGACCAGATCAAGACCAAGTCGTTCGAGTTCTTCAACGACAGGGGCTTCATCACCGACGACTCCGTATGCACCGCCGCCGTAGCCGACATCCTGCTGCACGACCGATCGCCGGCCCCGACCCTCCAGGAGTGGTGCCGGCGCTACCCGGACGAAAGTTACGGCGGCTCGTTCAGGAACTGGATCTGGATGGATCCGCCCGTGTCCTACAACAGCTTCGGCAACGGCGCCGCCATGCGCGTCTCGCCCGCGGC
>JAKZUJ010000111.1:0-31499 GCA_047516685.1 Chloroflexota bacterium
CCACAAAGCTGCACGGACGCTGGAACGCGGCCAACGTCGCCGCGGCCGTGGCTTGTGTGGGCAGCATCACGGGCGACATTTCAGCCGGGGTGAACCGACTGGCGTCATTCGCTCCGGTCAAGGGTCGAATGGAGACCGTGCGGGCCGGCCAACCGTTTCAGGTCATCGTGGACTTTGCGCACACGCCGGCCGCCCTGGCTGCGTGCCTGGCGGACGTGCGGGGGCACACCGCGGGCCGGGTGCTCGTCGTTTTTGGCAGCGCTGGGGAACAGGACGCCGAGAAGCGCCCCATGCTGGGTCGGGCGGCGGCGCAGGGCGCTGATGTGGCGATTGTCACCAGTGAGGACCCGCGCCGGGAATGCCCCGGCGATATCGCGCAGGCCGTGATTGCGGGCGCCCCCGGCGGCGGGGCCTGTTTCGAAACGATTCACGACCGGCGAGAGGCCATCACTCGGGCTGTCGAGTTGGCCCGCGCCGGCGACACCGTGGTGCTGGCAGGGAAGGGCCACGAACGGTCAATTCAGTTCGCGGACCACGAAGAGCCGTGGGACGAGGCCAGGGTCGCGCGCGAGGCGCTGGCCGAACTGGGCTTCGGCGGAAGCTAAGGGAAGCTGGGGCTCAGGCGGTGCAGCCGCCGGGCTTGACGCCGCCGCCGTTCGTGTTGAACGAACTCCCGCAGCCGCAGGTTTGCTCCGCGCTTGGGTTCCTGACCGTAAAGCCGCGACCCATCATGCTGTCCATGAAGTCGATCTCGGCCCCCGCCATCATGTGGGCGCTGGCGCTGTCCACAAAAATGTCCACACCTCGGGACTCCAGCACGATGTCGGTGGGATCGGGTGCGCGGGCGATCGCCATGGCGTATTGGTTGCCAGCGCAACCGCCGCCCATCACGGCAACCTTGAGCGCCCCGTACGGCTCACCCTTGCCGGCCAGAATCTCCCGAAAAGCGCGCGCGCCGCGCGCGGTCAGGGAAAGCGCGGCAGCCGGTTCCGGCGGCGAGGGCGCGGCCAGCGGCAGCGTCATGCGCTCGGCGGGTGGCTTATCTTGCGGCAGGCCAATGCGTTCGCGTGTCTCAACCGCGCTCATACGATCCCCCAAAGGACTACCCGCGGCACGAAGTCCGCTCTCCTGAAGCTAGCACGCAGACAGCCGCCCGGGGTAGCGGCCACGTGAACGAACGGATCGCGCCGATAAGATAGGCACGTATCGCATCTCCTCTCCCGGGACCCTCCACCATCCACAACGCACGATGTCAGGCCGGCGTGCGCGGCGCGGTGGTGGCGCAGATTCGGCGGGCCAGGCGGCCGCTGATTGTCTCGCACCGCAATCCGGACCCAGACAGCCTCGGTTCGGCGCTGGGCCTGGCGGCGATATTCGATGCGCTGGGCGCGTCGCCCGTGCTGGCGGTCAACCGGCCCGAGAGCATTGATCCGGTCATGGCCACAATTCCGGGGACGGCGAGATTCCGACCGCTCACGACTGACTTGCTGGCGGACCCGCCTGAAGGGCGACCGTTCGACGCGCTGTTCTCGGTCGACACCGCCAGCATGGGCTTGCTGAGCGCGGTTGAGGAAGTCCGAACCGAACTGCGAGCGATCCGACCCATAATCAACATCGACCACCACGTCACCAACGAGCGTTTCGGCGACGTCAATTTTGTCGTGGCCGACGCCGCGGCGGCGGCGGAAGTAATCTGGATGTTGCTTGGCACGCTGCGCATCGCCATCCCGCGAGACGGTGCGATCGCGTTGCAAGCCGGCCTGGTCGCGGACACCCTGGGCTTTCAGACCGATGAGACTGGACCGCGGACGCTGCGGGCCGCGGCCGCCCTGCACGAAATGGGCGGCGCTACGTCGGACATTCCGCGCACCGTGTTGAACGTGCGGACCTTTCAGGCGTCCAGGCTGCTCGGCGCCGCGCTGGCGTCGGCTGTTCGCTCCGAAGACGGTCGCTTGGTTTGGACCCAGGTCAGCGCCAAGATGGCGGCCCACGTGGGCGCCCGTATCGCGGACTCGCAGGGAATCCCGAATGCCTTGCAGGACGTCGCGGAGGCAGTGGCGGTGGCCGTCTTTTACGAGATTGACAGGTCTCGCACACGCGTCAGCCTCCGCTCGCGCGGGCCGCGGATTGACAGCGTGGCCGCGGCATTTGGCGGAGGCGGTCATGCGCTGGCGGCCGGCGCCACGCTGGCCGCGCCTCTCGAGCTGGCGACCGAGCAGGTACTTCGGCGGCTGCACCTGGCGCTTGACGGAAGCTGAAGATCGCGTAACGCCAGCCTGCTTTTCACCGGTCTCATAGCACACCAGGACTGCGGACATGCCATTGGTAGACTTAATCCACGCTAGAGGCACGTTTGGGTTTGTCTCGTTGCGACTGCGCCCGACGTTCGGCAAAGGCTTTGGCGACTGTTGAGGACCATCGTGCGACGGTGCACAACACAGATACGGTCCTACGCCAGGACGGCGTTCCGTTGCGGATGCCTCGGGCTACTCGTCCTCATCCTGGCGGCATGCAATGGCGACGCCGCACCAGTACCCAGTGTGACGGCGCCAACGCAGGCGCCGCCCGAAGCCGTCAGCCCCTCGGCGTCCCCCGCCACGCCGCCGGTTACGCCCACCGAAGCGTCCGTGGCTGCCGCGCCGCGCGCTGTAGCTACGCAAACGCCAACGGCTTCACCCCAGCCGGCGACGACCGCGCAGGCGCCGCCGACCTCGACCTCCACGCCAGCGCCGCCGCCTGCTACGGCGACAGCCGCGGCTTTGACGCCGAGTCCGTCACCGGCAGCCTCTCCATCACCGTCGCCCAGCCCAACCACGCCCGCCGCCACGCCGTCGCCCGCCCCGACTGAAGGCCCAACGACGACGCCCACGTCAGCGCCCACGCCGGCGCGCGCAACCGTGGGCCGGATCGCCACCGCACTGTCGGTAGACGGCTTGCAGCGGCCACAGGAGCCGGCGGATACGTTCGACCTGGATGACCGCGTGTACATCAGCGTTGAGTTTCGCGACGTGAGCGAGGGCGCGCGGCTCGGGATCCGCTGGAAGGCCGGCAGCTGCGGCGGCGAGTATGAGACCGGCCCCCAACAGCCGTTACGGCGCGGGTTCTTTGCCTTCTTTGTTGACGAGACGACCTGCCTCGGCGAGCACGTGGTTGAAATAACCGTGGACGGCGCGGTTGCCGCGGTCACCTCGTTCATGATTGCGGAGTCGAGCTAGCGTTATCCGTCGCTGATTGACCGCGCGCCCGCCGCCGTGGTTTGCTGCGGCTGGTTCCTTCAGCCCATGTGAGCCGCCGCGTGAAGATCACCGACGTATCAGCCGAGCTGTACGCCAAGCCGTACGACACGCCGATCAGCAACGGGAAGTACACCTACACAGCGTCCAAGAACGTCATCGTGCGGATTTCGACGGACGCGGGTCTGGATGGCGTTGGCATCTGCGGCGCGGGTGGCATCACGGCCACGCCGCACGGCGACGTCATCATCGCCACCATCAACGATATGCGGCAGGCGCTGGTTGGCGAGGACCCGCGCAACGTGGAGCGCATCTGGGAGTCCCTGTACCAGCCCAAGATCTTCGGCCGCAAGGGCCTGACCACCAGGGCCATTTCGGCCATCGACATTGCGCTCTGGGACGTCGTGGCCAAGTCGTTCGAGCGTCCGCTCTACCAGGTGCTGGGCGGCTACACCGACGAAGTGCGCGCCTACATCGCGGGCGGCTACTACGCCGCGGGCAAGGGTTTGACTGAGCTGCAGGACGAAATGCTGAGCTACGTCGAGCAGGGCGCCAACGCCGTGAAGATGAAAATTGGCGCCGTTCCGCTGCGTCAGGATGAAGTCCGCGTTCGCGCGGTGCGCGAAGCCATCGGCCCGGACATCGACCTGCTAGTAGACGCCAACAACGCCTACGTGCAGGCCGACGCCGTGCGCATGGCCCGAATTCTCGAGGCGTACGACGCCTTCTGGTTCGAGGAGCCGGTATCCCCGGACAACATGCGCGGCAGCGCCATGACGGCCCGATCCTCCACCGTCCCTGTAGCCGCCGGGGAAAACGAGTACACGCGCTGGGGTTTCCGCGAACTTCTGGAAACCGGAGCGGTGGACATTCTGAATCCCGACGCCATGGTGCTGGGCGGGATCACCGAGTACCGCAAGGTCGCGGCGCTGGCGGCGGCGTATGAGATTCCAATTGCGCCGCATGGCCTGCAGGAAATCCACATTCACTTGCTGGCGGCCTTTCCGATGCCGCTGATCCTCGAGTTCTACAACCCCAACGTGGCCGGGTTAAACGACGTCATGTTTCATGAGAAGTTGGAACTCACCGACCGCGGCACCGTGCGCTTGCCCCAGGGTCCCGGGCTCGGCATGGAGGTGAACTGGGACGCGCTGCGCGAGTACCTGGTGGCCTGACCGCCGACCCGAACGATGACGCCGCCCCCGGTGGTGTGAAACACTGCGCGGCAGCCGACACCTTGGTACACCCGCATGCGCCCAAACCGTCTTCGCGAACTGCTCGATGCCGGCATGCCCAGCATCAGCACTCACGTCCTCATCTCCTGGCCCGCGATTGTTGAGCTGGTCGGCCAGACCGGCCAGTACGACTACGTGGAGTTCGTGGCCGAGTACGCGCCCTACGACCTGTACGCGCTGGAGAACATCGGTCGGGCCATTGATCTCTTCGACAACTTCAGCGGCATGATGAAGATCGAGCAGGAGCCGCGGACGTACCTGACCGTGCGGGCCATTGGCTCGGGAATCCAGAACCTGCTGTTTGCCGACGTGCGAACGCCCGAGGAAGCACGCGAGTGCGTGAAGGCCGTTCGGGCCAGCACGCCGACCACCGGCGGGGTGCACGGCGCCGGCGCACGCCGCGACGTGGGCTACGGACGCGAAGCCGGCAGCCCGGCCTTCGTGGAGGCGCTGGAAAAGGCCGTCGTGGCGCTGATGATCGAAAAGGACGAGGCGGTCCGAAACCTCGACAACGTGTTGGGCGTTGGCGGCGTGGACATGGTCCAGTTCGGCCCCGGGGACTACGCCATGAGCATCGACAAGCCCGGACAGGGCCGCGACCCGGCTGTCCGCGAAGCCGAGACGTACGTCATCAAAACGTCCCTGGACATGGGAATCCAGCCGCGAGCGGAGATCGGCTCGCCAGACGACGCCAAGCGCTATCTGGATATGGGCGTGACCCACTTTTCCATCGGCACGGACATCGGCATTTTGTCCAGCTGGTGGGCGCAGAACGGCGAAGCCCTGCGCGCCGCGGTGGATGGGGCCTAGCCCGAGCTTGCTCCACGGCGGACCCCCCTGGCCGTGAGCCGCGGGAGGACAGCCGACGCCGTCATCGTCGGCGGCGGAATCGTCGGGTTGGCCTGCGCCTGGAAGCTGCGCCAACGCGGGCTGCAGGTCACGCTCATCGAGCGTGGACGGCCGGCGCGCGAATCCACTTGGGCCGCGGCTGGCGTGATTGCCGCCCATCATTACGGGGCTGGACCCGGTCCGCTCTTCGACCTGCTGCGGCGATCGCTCGCGGCCTATCCAGAGTTCCTGGAGAGCGTTGCGGCCGACGGTGTGGATTGGCGCACCGACGGCATCCTCGCCGTGGCCAGGACCGACGAAGAAGCCGCCGAGCTTGAAGGGCGGATCTCGTGGCTGAACGCGGCGGAATACGAAGCCGAATTGCTGACGCCGGCAGAGTTACGCGCTTTGGAGCCGCTCTGTACGGGATCCGTGAGGAATGCCGCGCTATTTCCCGCCGATGCGTCGCTCAATCCGCGACTGCTGGGCGCCGCCCTGGAGCAGGCCGTTCGCTCGGCGGGCGTGGACGTGCTGACCGATGCCCCCGCGGTCTCCATTCAGGTCAGCGGCGGCCGCGCCACGGGTGTCTGCCTGAGTGACGCGGTTGTATCCGCACCTGCCGTGCTGCTTGCCGCTGGCGCCTGGTGTGCTGGCCTTGCGCCTGGGTTCCGGCTGCCCGTGCGTCCCTGCAAGGGTCAGATGTGCGCCGTGCGGGCCGAGGCGCCGCATCGCGCCGTCAACTTTCCGGAGGGTGTCATCGTGCCGCGCGCGGACGGACGAGTGGCATTGGGCGCCACGCAGGAAGACGTGGGGTTCGACGCCCACATCGACCCGGATGCCATCAGGCAGGTCCAGGCCGCCGCCGCCGCCATCGTTCCCGAACTCGAAGGCGCCGAAATCGTGGAGACCTGGTCTGGCTTCCGTCCACAGTCCGCCGATGGGTTTCCGGTGATCGGTCCGACGCCGGTCGGGGGCCTGGTGGTTGCGACCGGGCACTTCACCAAGGGCATCGCCCTGGCGCCGATCACGGCTGAACTGGTGGCCGACCTGGTGTGCGATGGCCGGCTCGACCCGCTGCTCAGACCCTTCGGGCCGGACCGTTTTGCCTGAGAGGTGCGGCCTGCGCTGTGGAAATTGACAGCGGCCACGCGGCTCACCAAAGTCTGATGAAAGCTAATCGAAATCAACTGAACGTCACGATGCTTATCCGACGCGTCGCGCCAATCCGTACGCCGCATCTCGCTTGGGTTCTGGCGATTCTCGCCGTGGCGGCGGCAATGGTCCTGGCTCCGCGGAACGCCGCCGCGTCGCATTCCGGGACGCCGCGCCTGGCGATTAGCGCCGCGTGCGACAGCGCGTCGGCTGCCGCGGGCGACGCGGTGACCTGCCGCGTGAGAGTGTCGAACACCGGCGGAACAATGCTGACCGGCCTATTCCTGCTGCACTATTCGTACTAGACGGACCGTTCGACCGCGGGCTATGCGGGCTATCCGCCGATCCAATTGGGTGACGTGGCCGCGCACGAAACGCTCATCGTGACCACGTCGTACACGGTGGTCGCCGACGACTTACCCGGACCGCTGGTTCAGACGTTTGGGGCCGACAGCGATCAAACGGATGAGGTTTGGGCCTACGCCACGACCCCGCTGGTTCCGCCGCCCGTTCCCGAGTCGGCGCTCGTCCCTCGCAGCGCGACCGTTGCCGAATTGCAAGCAAATGCCGAGGCCTTCGAATACTCCGTGGGCACGCCGGGCGGGAGCATTACGTACTCCACGCTTGGCGGTCCCCTGACCTTGAATCTGGCCCTGGCGAACGACTCGTCGTCGTCCGGCATTCTGAATTATCTCTTTGAGGGACTCACCGATGTCTCGTGGCTGACCGATCAGGTCGAACCAAGCCTGGCCGAGTCCTGGGATCGCTCGGACGACGGGTTGACATGGACCTTCCGCCTGCGCCGCGACGTCGCGTGGCACGACGGGCAGCCGTTCACCGCCCACGACGTGGCCTTCACGTTCAATCGGATCATCTACAACGACGACATCCCGACGAGTGATCGCGCGTCCTTCAGCTTCCGGGTCTTGGACGACGACACCTCTGAGTGGCGCGAAGAGCGGATGACTGTCAGCACAGTCGACGACTACACCGTTCAGTTCGTGCTGCCGGTTCCCTTTGCGCCCTTCCTCCGATCACTGGGCACCGCCATCTATCCCAGACACATCCTCGAGCCGCACGTGGACGACGGGACCTTCAATTCGACCTGGGACATCAAGACCGATCCTGCCGAGATCATTGGCACTGGACCCTTTACTATCGAGACACTCGAGCCGGGCACGCGCATCGTCCTGCGTCGTAATCCGAACTACTGGCTGACGGACAGCGCGGGCAATCGGCTCCCCTACCTGGCGGAGGTCCGGTACCTCATCGTTCCTGATCTCGCCGCCGAACTCGTGAAGTTCAGGGAAGGCGAGACGGACATCCAGGGCGTTGTGGGCGAGGAGTTCGCGATCCTCAATCCGTTGCAGGAGGTCGAGAACTTTACCCTTTACAGTCGTGGCCCCAACTTCGGTTCGACATTCCTGGCCTTCAACTTGAACCCGGGCGAGAACTCCGAGACCGGTGAGCCGTACCTGGCGCCCCAAAAGCTGCGCTGGTTCGAGAACACGCGCTTCCGTAAGGCGGTTTCGCACGCGGTTGACAAGGACGCCATTATTCGCGAAGTCCAGCACGGGTTGGGCTACCCGCAGTGGGCCTTTGTCAGCCCTGCCGCCGGCGACTTCCACAACCCGAATGTTCAGCGGTATGAATACGACATCGCAAAGGCCAACGCCATTCTGGACGGCCTGGGCTGGGTGGACCGTAACGGCGACGGAATCCGCGAAGACTATGCCGGCAACAACATCAGCTTCACCATGGCCACCAACGCGGGAAACGATCTGCGCCTACAAGTGCTGGAGATCATCCAGGCCGGTTTGACGAGAATCGGCATTCAGGCCGACATTGAAGTGATTGAGTTCGGCACGATCGTCGAACAGCTGACCAGCACATATGACTGGGAAGCGATCCTGATTGGCTTCGGCAGCAGCTCCGAGCCGCATTTCAGCACTTCGTTCTGGCACAGCAGCGAATCGCTGCACCTCTGGAACCCGAACCAGTCCGAACCGGCCACGACCTGGGAAGCCGAAATCGACTCCCTCTTCGTCAGGGCCGGACAGGAACTGGATCATGCGCAGCGGGTCAGGCACTACCACCTGGCACAGGAAATCGCGGCCGATAACGCACCGGTGGTCTACACCACGCATTCGGAGCGGCTCACCGCGGTCCGAAATGTGTTCGGCAACGTGACGCCAACGCTGTTCGGGCTTTGGGATGTTCGCTACCTCTACCGGACGGACCGCTAGACCGCAGACTGCCAACGCCGTCGCGTGTCTGATACTTCCGGGTAGGGCATAGCCGACCGGTCAGGTCCCAGACAACGGAGGATGTGGCGTGGACTCCGGCATGACCGTGCTGGTGGTCTTGAACGGGGATGTCGACCCGGCGTTTCTCAGGCGGCAACTGAAAACGGCGGATCGCGTTGTCGGTGCTGATGGTGGGGCGCGGGCGGTCACGGCGGCCGGCGGCGGCTGCGATGTCATTGTGGGCGACGGCGACTCGCTCGGAGAGGCCGGGTTCGCCCGGGCGCGGGGCGCCAATCCGGATGTGGAGGTGCGTCGGTTCCCGACCGCCAAGGACGCAACCGACGCCGAGTTGGCCCTACTGACCGCGCTTGAAGTCGATCCCAAGCGCATTGTGGTCGCGGGCGCCTTTGGCGGATCCCGCCTTGACCACGAACTGGCCAACGTGATGCTGTTGGCCAATGAGCGCTGGCGCGACCGCGAGGTGGTGCTGGCCGATGGGCGCCGCGAGGTCCGGCTGGTGACCGATCGGGCCGAAGTCCGCGGCTGCCCAGGCGACATCGTCACGCTGCTGGCCGTGGGCGGGACGGTGCGGGACATTCACTCCCGCGGGCTTTGCTACGAGCTCGGCGGCCGCAGCCTGGCGGTTGGGTCCAGCCTGGGCGCGAGCAACGAGTTGACCGGATCCACGGCCACGCTGAAAGTCGGATCGGGAATGCTGCTGCTCGTGCATGAGCACGGGGCGGGCCGCGATTGACACGCCGATTCGAGCGTGCGAGCGTTAGGCACGTTAGTCGACGGCTCGCACTGGGGCGGGCCTCACAATTGAATACTCGGGGAGCCGGGGGCATGCCCGGCTGAGAAGGTGACCGGAGCCGTCACCGACCCGTGGAACCTGATCTGGGTAATGCCAGCGTAGGGAACAGGCTCGGCCATATCCGCAGGTTGCACGGCAACCCGCGGATTTCTTTACGTCTGGGGGATGGCGATGCCACGAGCAACGCTCGCGATTCAAGTCCAGTCGCTGGCCGGGTGCGACGACCTGGAGCCGATCAACGCCGCAATCGGGCACATCCAGGCATCTGGCTTCGAGTATGAAGTCGGGTCGCTGGAGACCACGATCGAAGGTGATGACGCCGGCGAACTGATGCAGGTGGCGATCGACGCGCATCGCGCGGCGATCGCCAAGGGCGCGGACGCGATTCAGAGCAACATTCGTCTGCTGGAACGGCCCTCCGGGCTGGACACGATGCGTGAACGCGTCGCTCCCTTCCGGAAGCAATCCGCCGGATGATTTCCCGCCGCTTGGTGCGGCTCACTCCTGCGCTGGCCGTGGTCGCGGCGTTGATCGCTCTTTGGGAGTTCGTGACCCGGCTGGCCGCGGTGCCCGAGTGGCTGCTGCCGGGTCCGTCGGTAATCGCGGTGGAGTTCATCGAGTCGCTCCCGCAACTTGGGCCGCACACGGTGCGCACCCTGCTGGAGGCGGTGATTGGCTATGGCGCGGCCTTGCTGCTGGCGTTCGCGGTGGCGGCCCTTATCGATCAGTCGGGTCTGGCGCGGCGTGCGCTTTCGCCGCTCTTGGTGACGTCGCAAACGATCCCGATTTTCGCGCTGGCGCCGTTGCTGGCGATTTGGTTCGGGTTTGGGATTACGCCGAAGATTCTGATCGTGACGCTAGCCTGCTTCTTTCCCATCGCGGTCAGCCTGGCCGGCGGTCTGCGCAACGCCGACCCGGACATGCAGGCCCTCGTGCGCTCGATGGGTGCAAACCGGCGGCAGGTCTTTAGCAAGGTCAAGCTGCCCTGTGCCGTTCCGGCCCTGCTGAGCGGCATGAAGATCGCGGCCAGCTACAGCGTGATCGCGGCCGTGATCGGCGAGTGGGTCGGCGCGAGCCAGGGACTGGGCCTGTACATGCTGCGCGCGTCCAGTTCGTTCCAGACGGCGCGTGTGTTTGCGGTCATTGCGGTCATTGCGGTTCTGAGTGTGGTGTTGTTCCTGGCGGTCGATGTTGTTGGGCGCTGGATCGCGCCCTGGATATACGTACGAACGGAGGAGGCCCAGACATGAGAATTACACGACGGCGCGCCCTGGGCGCGCTTGGCGCGGCGGCCGCGATTCCGCTGCTCAGCGCCTGCGGCGAAGAATCGTCCGGCCCGGCAAGCGTGACCGTCATGCTTGACTGGGTGCCGAACACCAACCACACCGGACTCTACGTGGCGCAGGCCAAGGGCTACTTCGCGGAGGAGGAGCTCGAGGTCTCGATCATCGAACCGGGCACGGCAGGCGTTGAAGCTGCTGTGGGTTCCGGCGCGGCCAGCTTTGGCGTCAGCTATCAGGAAGCCGTCACGCTGGCGCGCGTGGAAGACGTGCCGGTGGTTTCCATTGCCGCGGTCATCCAACACAACACGTCCGGCTTCGCTTCGCCCATTGACCGGAGCATTCGTCGGCCCAAGGACTTCGAAGGCAAAAAGTATGGGGCCTACGGTTCGGACGTCGAGCGCCAGGTGCTCACCTCACTGATGGAGTGCGACGGCGGCGACGTGAACGCGATCGAGTTCGTGGACATCGGTTTCACCGACCCGTTCGTGGCCTGGGAGCGCGGCGACGTGGACTTCACCTGGATCTTCGAAGGGTGGACGGGCATCGAGGCGGAGTTGCGCGGGGTAGAGCTGAACTTCTTGTCCATGACGGACCTCGACTGCGTGCCGGACTACTACACCCCCGTTTTCGTCACCGGCGAACAGCTCATTGCCGACCGGCCCGACGTCGTGCAGCGCTGGACGCGGGCTTTGGCGCGCGGCTACGAGTACGCCATCAAATATCCCGAGGACGCGGCTGAAATCCTGATTTCGAGCGCCGAGGGCATCAACGCGGATCTCGTACGAGTGAGCCAGCCGTGGCTGAGCGAGCGCTACGCGGAGGGCGCCGATCGTTGGGGCGACCAGTCCCAGGCGGTCTGGGACGCCTATTCGCGCTGGATGGTGGAGCGCGGTCTGCAGTCCCGCGTGATCAACACCGCGGAGGCCATGGACAACAGCTTCATCCGGAACAGCTAAGCGCACATGACCGCCGTCGGACCGCCGGTCTTGCGGCTGTCAGGCGTATCCAAGACCTACGCGGCGGACGGATCTCGACCGGTTCAGGCCTTGCGCGACGTCAGCCTGGAGGTTGGTCCTGGCGAGTTCGTCTCGCTCGTAGGCCCCAGCGGCTGCGGCAAAAGCACGCTGCTGGGCCTGATCGCGGGCCTGGACGAGCCGACTGCCGGCACCATTGAGGTTGCGGCGGCAGTAGGCGGCGTGCCCGGCAAGGTGGCCTACATGCCCCAGCGCGATCTGCTGCTGCCCTGGCGCTCGCTGCTGGACAACGTGACGCTGGGCGCCGAGGTAGGTGGCGGCGACCGCGCCGCGGCGCGCGAGCGTGCCGAAGAGCTCCTGCCGGCCTTCGGGCTCAAGGGCTTTGCCACCGCGTTGCCGCACACCCTGTCCGGCGGCATGCGGCAGCGCGCGGCGCTGCTGCGCACGGTTCTGCTCGACCGGTCGATCCTGCTGCTGGATGAGCCGTTCGGCGCGCTGGATGCGCTCACGCGCGCCGCCTTGCAGGAATGGCTCTTGGATATCTGGGAACGGCTGGCGGCGGCGGTGCTGTTTGTCACCCACGACGTAGAGGAAGCCCTGTGGCTTTCCGACCGCGTCTACGTGATGACACGCCGTCCGGGCGCCATCCAGCTCGATCTGTCCGTTGGCCTGTCCAGGCCCCGGGCGCGCAGCGTGCGCGGCACGGCGGGATTTGGCGCCCTCAAGCAGCGCCTGTTGGACGCCTTGCTGGCTGATACCGCATAGCCTCGGCTTGGCATCATGGCCGGGCCAGGCGTTCAAGCACGCGAGAACTCACAACAACTGAGGCGCAGTAATGGAAGCGAACCCGCTGATCGGCGCATGGCGACTCGTAACGTTCGAGGCCCACACCGGGAATGAGGTGTTGTACCCCTTGGGCGAGGACGCAACGGGCTACATCATGTACACGCCCGACGGCTACATGTCGGTCCTCATGATGGCGGCTGGCAGGACGAATTTCGCGGCGGGGGACATGCTGTCTGGCACCGACGAGGAGAAGCTGGCCGCGGCAAGCACCTTTATTGCGTACTGCGGCCGGTACGAATATCTGGGAGACCGCGTCATTCACAAAGTCGAGACGGCCTTCTACCCGAACCGCGTTGGGACCGAGCAGGTGAGGTACGTTCAGCAGGATGGCGATGAACTGATCTTGACGACCCCTCCCATGGTGCTGGCCGGGAAGTCGCGGGAAGGGCGAATCGTCTGGCAAAGGGCCGCCGCAGAAGGCGAACGGTGACAGTCGCAGGCGACGGCAAATGGAGGTACGAGGTATCGGGCCACGAGTCGGGCAGTCGGCTGGAGGGCTGGTCATACAACCAGGCCACGTCGGCTGCTGGACGCATTGCTGGCTGACACGGCGTAGCCGCGGCTTGGCATCATGGCGGGGCCTGTCGCCGCGGAGCTTGCCGTCATGACGCGCAACCCCTCACGCGATCTCGTTGAGTTTGCCGCCGCGGTTTCCCCGGACGCTCTGCCGCCGGAGGTCGAGGCGCGGGCGCGCGGCCTCCTGCTCGACTACCTGGGTGTGCTCATCGGCGGGAGCGCCCTGCCCGTGGGCGTTCGCGCGGCGGCGTACGCCAGCCAAGCCGGTGACGGAGATTCCTCGGTCCAATTGCGCGGGCGCGCCCCGGCCCCGGTAGCCGCCCTGGCTAACGGGATGACGGCGCACGCCCTGGAACTTGACGACGTCACGAATGTGTCCTCACTGCATCCCGGCGTGGTGGTGTGGCCCGCCGCCATGGCGGTCGTGGAGCGCGGCGGAGGCACGCTCGCCGATCTGTTTGCCGCTGGTGTTGCCGGGTACGAAGTCACCATGCGGGTGGGCGACGCGCTCAACGCGCCCGCGACGTACGCGCGTGGGTTTCACCCCACCGGCGTAGCGGGAGCTTTGGGCGCCGCCGTTGCGTCCGCGCACGCAATCGGTCTTGACGCTGGCGGCATGCTCAATGCCCTGGGACTGGCTGGTGGGATGGCCTCCGGATCAATGGCCTATGTCCAGAACGGCAGCGACGGCAAGCGTCTCAATGCTGGCTGGGCCGCGCACGCCGGCGTCGTTGCAGCCGACCTGGCGGCGACGGGAGTGCCTGGCGCCATCGATGCGCTCACCGGCACGTATGGGTTGCTCAAGGCCTATAGCGCCGACCCGCGTCCGGAAGCGCTGGACGCGCTCGATCCCGACCACCCGGCGCTTCTGGATGTCGCCATCAAGCCCTACGCCTGCTGCCGCTACATCCACCCGGTCATTGATGCCTGCCGCGAACTACGCGCCAGCAACGGCTTCCAGCCGGACGATCTGCGCCGTGTGACCGTGAGCGTGCTGCCGGGGGGCGGCGCCATTATTGCCGAGCCGGCCGAGCCGAAGCGACGCCCGGGCAACCGCGTGGACGCCCAGTTCAGCGTCTACTACGTGGCCGCCCAGACCCTCGTGCATGGGCGGCCCACGCCCGACCGCTTCGAGCAACCACACATCCGGGACGCCAACGTGCTGCGTGTGGCCGACCGGATCGAAGTCACCACCAACGCGGCGCTGGATGCAGCCTATCCGCAGCGCTGGGGCTGCGAGGTGCGCGCCGAGTTCACCGGGGGCGACGTGCGAACCGTCCTCGTTGAAGACCCGCGCGGCGATCCGAGCCGTCCGCTGAGCGACGCGGAACTCCAGGGGAAGTTTCTGGCCGCCGCGGACCCGGTCGATCCGGGCCTGGCAGAAGCAACGCTGCAGGGCATTCTGCGCGCTGGCCTGGACACACCCCTGGGCGAAATAATCCAGCAGGCTCAGCCAGCCTGGTAATTTCGGGCCCAACTCACGCTAGAATATTGCCTAAGAGTCTCCAACACGGAGCTATGAGGCTTCACCAAGGAGACACGTCTGGGGGAGCCATGAGTTCCAACGGGTCTGTCAGCAAGAACACTGAAACCGTAAAGCGCGGCTTGGCGCAAATGCTCAAGGGCGGCGTCATCATGGACGTCGTCACGGCCGAGCAGGCCCGCATTGCCGAAGACGCGGGCGCCGCCGCGGTGATGGCGCTGGAGCGTGTCCCGGCGGACATCCGCTCCCAGGGCGGCGTGGCCCGCATGTCTGACCCGGACAAGATTGTGGAGATTCAGGCCGCGGTCACCATTCCGGTGATGGCCAAGTGCCGGATCGGTCACTTCGTGGAAGCCGAGGTGCTCCAGTCGCTCGGCGTGGACTACATCGACGAGTCGGAAGTTCTGACCCCCGCCGACGAGGAGCACCACGTGGCCAAGGCCGCGTTTGACGTGCCATTCGTCTGCGGCTGTCGAAATCTGGGCGAGGCGCTGCGCCGCATCGGTGAAGGCGCCGCCATGGTTCGCACCAAGGGGGAGGCCGGCACCGGTGATGTCGTCGAGGCTGTCCGCCACATGCGGCGAGTGATGTCTGAGTTGCGTCAGATTCAGCACCTGCGCCCAGACGAGCTCTTCGCCTACGCCAAGGAAATTCAGGCGCCGCTCAACCTGGTGCAGGAAGCTGCCGAGCTTGGCCGCATGCCGGTGGTGAACTTCGCCGCTGGTGGAATTGCGACGCCGGCCGACGCCGCCCTGATGATGCGGCTCGGCTCGGATGGCAACTTCGTGGGTAGCGGGATCTTCAAGTCCGGGGACCCGGCGCAACGCGCCCGCGCGATCGTGGAGGCCACCACGAACTTTGAGGACTCGGCACTCATCGCCGAGGTCTCACGAAATCTCGGTGAGCCAATGGTTGGGATCGCCACCAGCTCGCTTCCGCCCGAGGAGATGCTTGCCGGTCGCGGCTGGTAGTGGGGCCAGGCACGCGTGAGCGTTCGTATTGGCGTCCTCGCGCTCCAGGGCGATTTCGCCGAACATGGAGCCATGCTCGGCAAGCTTGACGCCGAAGCCGTGGAAGTACGGCAGCCGTCCGATCTGGATGGCATCGCCGGGTTGATCATGCCCGGCGGCGAAAGCACTACCATCGGAAAGCTGATGGAACGCTACGGACTGCGCGAGCCGATCTGCGCTCTGGCCGAGGCCGGGAAGCCAATTTGGGGCACTTGCGCCGGACTTATTCTTATGGCGCGAGACGTCGGCCGGCAGCAGCCGCTATTGAATCTGCTTGACATAACCGTTGAGCGGAACGCTTTCGGCCGCCAGACCGACAGCTTCGAAACCGATCTTGAGATCGACGGCATCGCGGGCGGCCCGTTTCACGCAGTGTTCATTCGCGCGCCGGTCGTACGCGCCGTTGGCCCAGGCGTGCAGGTGCTGGGTCGGCTGGACGATGGAGCGATCGTTGCCGTGCGACACGGCCGTCTCTTCGGAACCGCCTTCCATCCCGAACTCACCGGAGATACGAGGCTGCACGCCAGCTTTGTCGAGATGGCTCGGCACGCGTGACGCTGCGCGTCTCGCCACTTCGCCCCTGGCACGCGCCGGCGCTGGCGCGTAACTTCGTGCTCGCGGCGAGTCCACGAGAAAACGTCGTGCCCGTTGCCGGTCCCACGCCACCAGCATTTGCGGCCCTGGCCGGCACGGTGCCTGGACTGGTTCCTCACGTGCAGGGGTATGCGTCCTGGGCCGGTGACGAATTGGTGGGTTTTGCACAGGCCGAATTCGTGCCCGATCGACGCCGGGCCAACGTCTCGGTGCTCACCATCGCCCTTTCGGCGGACGATGCGGCCCCAGAGTCGGTTGAGCTCGCGGCTTGCGCCGCGATTCTGGACCGCCTGACCGCCGACGCCGCTGCTCGCGGCTACGTCAGCGTCTTTGCCCGCCTGCCACGCGACAGCCGGTTTCGTGGCGTCTTCGGACGCCTGGGCTTTATCGGCGCAGTCAGCGAGGACGTCTACACCTGCCGCCCCGGACCAATGGGCGATCCCGGACCAATTACCGGCCTGCGATCAGCGGAGCCGGCGGACGCCTGGGAAATCTCGCAGCTCTATCGCACCATCACTCCGGCGGCGCTGCAGCTAGCCGAGTCGCAGGGCGGCGAGCGCCCAACCATTCCGCGGCGTCGGTTTTCGCTGCTGGCCGATGGACGCGCGCCCCAGGAGTTCGTGGTCGACGGCGAGCTTGGGCTTGATGGCTGGTTGCGTATGCACGCGGGAAACCGTGGCCGGCATGCGGCGGCGCTGATGGTTCACCCCCGTCGTGTTGACCTCACGCGCCAGCTGCTTCGTTTTGCGATCTGGTCGCTGATGGATGTGAGGCGACTGCCCGTTCGGGTAGTGGTGCACGCGCACGAAGACGCGCTGCGCCGCGCAGTGGAAGCCGAGGGCTTTGCCAAGACCGACGAGCGGGAGCTGCTGGTCAAGCACATGGCCGTGCGAATCGCCGCCGCAGTACCGGCGCAAGCGCTCGACCGGGCGACGAGTTAGACAAGCGTGGCGACCTCCGATCTCCTCCAGCCACCGAAGGCTGTTGATGCGCCGCACATTCAATCCGGAGATGACGACGAACTCAGGGACTTGGTTGCGGCTCTGCCGGTCCGGCTGCAGGACGACTTGCGCACGATGCCCGGCTGGACCGAGTTCGTTGAGATTGTGCTCGACCTGGGCCGGGTTCCCGAGATTCGCCTGAGCGACGGTTCCGAGCGGCTGTTGCCCTGGAAGGTGGATGCGGCGCACATTGCCGCGGTTGTGGATGCCGTGGGCGAATTTACAGCGGACAACCGCGCCGGGGTTCCGGGAACGTTGCACCGCTTTTCGGCCATTCTCAACCGGTCGGGTCGGGTAGTCGGCCTGACGGTGCGGCGCGGTCGCGCCCTGTTTGGCACCACGGCCATCGTTCGCGACATCGTGGCCGGGGATCGTAGCCTGCTACTGCTGGGGCCGCCCGGCGTGGGCAAGACCACCATGCTGCGCGAGATGGCTCGCGTGCTGGCAAACGATCATGGCGCGCGCGTGGTCATTGTCGATACGTCAAACGAAATCGGCGGAGACGGCGATATTCCCCACCCGGGCATCGGACGCGCCCGGCGCATGCAGGTGGCCGCCCCGGATCGTCAGCACCGGGTGATGATCGAAGCGGTCGAAAACCACATGCCCGAGGTCATTGTGGTGGATGAAATCGGCACCGATCTCGAGGCCGAGGCCGCGCGGACGATCGCGGAACGCGGCGTGCGCCTGATCGCTACGGCCCACGGGCAAACCCTGGACAACGTGCTGCTCAACCCGCTGCTCAGCGACCTGATCGGCGGCGTCGAGTCCGTGACGCTCAGCGATGACGAGGCACGGCGGCGACGTAGCCAGAAAACCGTGCTGGAGCGCCGCTCGCCGCCGACCTTCGATACGTTGATCGAGTTGCACTCGCGGGACGCCTTTGTCATTCACCACAATGTCGCCGCCTCGGTGGACGCCATCCTGAGAGGCGGGGCCGTGCGAGCCGAGTCCCGCATGCGGCTGCCGGATGGTCGGGTTCTGCGCGACACCAACGCGGAGGCTCGCGTGAGCGTTGAGGACACCTTGCCGGAGCCGCTGGAAGCCGAGGAAACGAAAGAGGATGACGGGCGACTGCATGTGTTTCCCTTCGGCGTCAGCCGCAGTCGGATGGAACACGCCGTCGCCAGCACTGCGACCGATATGGTCCGGTTGGTTCGGCACCTGGCCCAGGCCGACGTGGTCGTGACGCTACGTAGCTTCCACCGCAAGCGAGCCCGAATATTGCGCGATGCCGAAGCCCGCGGCCTGCCGGTCTACGTGCTCCGAAACAATACGGTGACACAAATGGAGGCCTGCCTGATCACCCTGTTGGACATGGAACGCCCCAAGGATTCAGCGACGCAGGGGTCGACGCCGGCTCCTGCGACAGCGCGCGGTAACGGGGTGCCGCGTCAGCATCTGCGCACGTCCCTGAGTTCACGGCCGAGGCTCTCGTGATCGACGGGGAAGCCGCCGGGCTGTTCGTCGTTTTCGAAGGTCCCGAGGGCAGCGGCAAGACCACCCAGGCACAGCTGCTCGGCGATGCGCTGCGCCAGCAGGAACTCGACGTGGACCTGACCCGTGAGCCGGGAGGCACCGCACTGGGTGAACGTCTCCGCCGCCTGCTGCTGCTGGAACAGGACATGCAGACCGTCGACCCGCGCGTGCAAGCCTTGCTGATGTCCGCCGCCCGCTCGCAGCACGTGACGGAGCGAATCCGGCCGCAGCTGAAGCGCGGCGGGGTGGTCATCTGCGACCGGTTCGCGGCCTCCACGCGTGCCTACCAAGGCGGCGGATTCCGCCTGCGCCGGCGTGACCTCGACAACCTGACGGCATTTGCGATCCAAGGCGTCACGCCGGACTTGACGGTGCTTATGGATATCGAGATTGAGGCTGGCCTGAAACGTAGCCTCAGTCACCGCCACACCGACTGGGAAAAGGCGGGCGGCATCAATTGGCACGGGCTGCCGTTTCACCGGCGGATCCGAAGTTCGTACTTGGACCAGGCGGGGGACGACCCGGATCGCTGGCTGGTCGTGGACGGGCTGCGCCCCCCTGGCGAGATTGCGGCCGAGGTGCTTGCGCGCGTGCGGTCAATGCTTGCCGGCCGTGAACTGCGGCGGGTGACGGCGCCGGTTCAGCGGCTTCTGCCGATCAGCATCGCGTAAGCTGCCCGCGCCACCTGGGAAGCCACGCTTGAATGGACGCCTGCTGAAGCTCTTCTTTGGGATCGTGCAGGAAGCGGATGCTGACGTGCTGGCTGACTCGCTCGTCTCCAGCGGCTTTCGCTTCACGCGTGTAGCGACGGCGGGCGGCTTTCTGCGCGAGGGCAATACGACGTTCATCATTGGCGTGAACGAAGACCGAATCGGTGATCTGATGGGTGTGGTGCGGCGCAACGCCACGACGCGCATGCAACTCGTCAGCCCCTTACAGGGCGTGCAGGATCCCGGGGAGGCGCGGTTGCCGTTTCCGGTGGAAGTTCAGGTGGGCGGCGCCACCATGTTCATGTTCGATCTCGACCGGGTCGAACTGATGTAGGCGAGCCCGCACCCGCTTAGCGGCAGGCGGCGAGGACCGGACGCATGCGCTCCACGGCGCGTTCGAGATTCTCGACCGAGTTGGCGAACGACAGGCGCAGGGAATCGGCGCCGACCGTCCCGAAGGCGGTCCCCGCCAGCACCGCCACGCCCGCTTCGTTCAGCAGGCGATCGGCGATCTCATCGGTGCTGATTCGGAAGCCGCTCAATTGCGGGAAGACGTAAAAGGCGCCCGCCGGTCGCTGGCAGTCCACACCCGCCAGGCTGTTGAGTCCGTCCACAATCACATCGCGCCGCCGCTGAAACTCGGCCACAAAGCCGTCCACGGCGTCCTGCGGACCGGTCAGGGCTTCGACGCCGGCCATTTGGATGAACGCGGCCGTGCAACTGGTGCAATTGGTCTGCAACTGGGCCACTGCCTCCGCCAGGCCGGGATTCATCACGCCGTAGCCCAGCCGCCAGCCGGTCATGGCGTAGGTCTTGGAAAAGCCGTCCAGAATCAGGGTCTTGTCGGCCATGCCGGGGCGCGCCGCGATTGAGGCGTGCTCGACTTCGCCGTACATGATGCGCCCGTAGATCTCGTCGCTCAGCACGTAGAGCGGTCGGTCAACGACAAGGTCGGCAATCGCGGCAATGTCGTCGGGTGGAAGGACGCCGCCGGTTGGGTTCTGGGGCGAGTTGAGGATCAGCAGCTTCGTGCGGTCGGACAGCTTGGCCTTTAGTTCGTCCAAATCCAGCCGAAACTGGTTTTCCGGACGCAGGGCCAGCGGCACGGGCGTGGCGCCCACGAAGCGAATGACGGATTCATAAATCGGGAAACCAGGGTCTGGATAGAGGACTTCGTCGCCCGGGCCGCAGAGCGCCGTGATCCCGAAGTACATGATGGGCTTGGCGCCCGGCGTGATGACTATTTGCTCGGGGGTGACCTCGATCCCGCGCGAGGCGGCCACGTCGGCGGCGATGGCCTCGCGCGCCTCGGGAAGCCCAGCCGATGGCCCGTAGTGTGTGAATCCATTGTCCAGCGCGCGCTTGGCCGCGCTAATAATGTTGGCTGGCGTGTCGAAGTCGGGCTCGCCAATCTCCAGGTGGATGATCTCGTGCCCTTCGCGTTCCAGCGCCTTGGCTCGCGCCAGCACGGAGAACGCGGTTTCTGTACCCAGCCGGCTCATGGCGCCGGCCAGATCGGGATGAGGCAGGGTAGTCATGGGTGCGGCAATTCGTTTCGAGGTTCAGACTGCGACCACCCAAGGGCCGCCAAGCGGATTCTATCGTGGCTGATTCCCACCGAAGCGTGCGGGCGCCGGTGCGTTCCATGCGTACCGCTGACGCCGAGGCGGTGGCCCGTGTGCTTCGGTCGGCCTTCCGGCAGCCCGACGCCGGGGCGATCCCGACCGCCGGCGGTCTGATCCTGCCGCTAACCGCGCAGCGTATTCGCGCGTGGCGGCAGGCTGCTCATGGCGCGTGGGTCGCCGAGGTTGGCGGCTACGGTCCCATCGGCGCCGTGTTCGCGGTAGTCGAGCCTGAAGCGGCCTGGCTGGCTGGCCTTGGCGTCATGCCGGAGTTTCGAGGCGCGGGCGTGGGGGTCGCACTTACCGATCACGCGCTCGCGTTCCTGGCGGGAAGCGGACGGTCGGTCATGGGACTGGAAGCGGCGCCGACGGCCGTGGCTGCCGCCGCGCTCTATGCACGTCGCGGCTTCCGGGTCGCCGATGTAACGGTCCGTCTCCGTGGTCGGGCCGGGGAGATCGGCGCTCAAGCCGACCTGTCCGGCTGGCGCGAAGCGGGGTGCTCAAACCTTGGGGTCGAAGGCAAGGGCCTCAAGCCATCCGGCGCGGCCAGAATTCAGGCGCAGCCGCACTCCCGAGACAGCTACCTGCTGATTGGCTCTGACGTGGCGTTGCTGTGCGACCCCGATCCCTTGATACCCGCCGCCGGGGGATCGCTTGATCTGCGCCTGGTCATCGCCCGCACGCCGCAACCTTGCCTCATTGAAGCTTCCGTGCGAGCGGCCGCCCGCTCGGCATTGGCCCGTGGTCTGTCCGCGCTTGAGGTCGATCTGGCGCTGGCTGATGGTGTCTTGCTACAGCGGCTTATGCCGTTGGGTCTGAAGCCAATTGCCTCAACACTCCGGCTGGTCAATGACCCTGACGCCTACGCCGCGTGGCTTCGGCGCAACGGACCGATTGGGCGGTGGTCGTTCTAACGCCGCTGCGGTCAGGACACCTGGCCGTCGGCCGTGGCCGCCAGGAAGACCATGCGATCGCCGCACGGGTCGAAGGGATCGAGCTGGGAGTTCCCATACAGCTCCACGCTGCTGAAGCCCGCGGCCCGAATCGCACCTTCAACCTCGGCGCGTTCCAGGTAGCGCAGCCGAAATGACGTTGTGCGCCGCCGCACGAGCCCCTCGTCGGTCAGCCAGTCGTAGTAGTGCGCGGTCTCGATGGTCTGAGCCACGGGGTCGATATCCCACGACACGAAGTGCGTGACTTCGGTGTCTTCCGGACCGGCAAACGTCGACTGACGCCGCACGACCCCGTCGCGCATTGCCAGCAGGTCGGGCGCCGGGTTGATGATGTCGAAGGCCAGCAGGCCCCCGGGGCGCAGGACGCGAGACGCCGCGACCAGCGTGTCGCGAACGTCGTCAGCGGTTTGCAGGTGTAGCAGGGTGTTCAGCGCGCACACCACCAGGCCAAACGCCCGCCGGCTGCTGAACCGCCGCATGTCACCGTGGGCGAATGTGATGGGAAGTTTGCGTCCGCGCACCTTGGCACGGGCAATATCCAGCATGGCCTCCGACGTTTCGATGCCGAGAACCTCGTAGCCGGCCTCGGCCAGAGCAATGGCGACCCGGCCGGTTCCGCAGCCCAGTTCCAGCACCGGCCCACCGGCGCGCGCCGCCAGCGCCTGGTATAGGTCCAGATCGTCGGTCCAACCGCGATGTTCGGCCTCGTACAGATCGGCGATGCGCCCGTAGGGGTCGTTTGACGCGGCGGCACTCACTACCGGATGCGAACTCGGCGCAGCAGGATGTCGGCCACGATCAGCGTAAAGATGACCAGCAGCAGCAGGCCAAAGCTGGCCGTGCGGTTCAGCGCGCTGACCGCCATGGCGGCAACGCCCACGGACGCCAGGATGGCGTGCCGGGTGAGGGCCCACGTGGGCGGTGTCGCCGGCTTGGCGGCGGTCCCGCGCCTGAGCCAGTACTCGAAGGTCCAGGTCGCGAACAGCGCACCGAAGGCCATGGTGACCACAACCGCCAACACGTTCGTGCTATGCGACGGGTCCGTAAAGACCAGTTGGAACCCCAACAGGATCGGGCAGGTCGCAGCGCCCATGACCATGGCCCACCAGAGCCAGCGGGTCGTGTTGACCCGCTCCCGCGGCGGTTTCGCTGAAGCTCGGTAGCCGCGTGGTTCCGGCTCGCTGAGATCCAGCGTGAGATTCAATTGCCCATCGGGATCCGGGTCTCTCCGGGCGGCGGCAGTCAGCGCACCGCGAGAGCGACTGGATGCCGCCTTGCCGTTGGCTTCAGTTGCCGCCTTTGAGTCTTGAACGTCGTCCCCGCGATGGATTCGTAGGCGGCGTGCTCCGCGAGACGCGCGTTCAGGGGCATCGGTTGGTGCGCCGTTTCGGGTTTTGGCCGCGGTCTTTGATCTGGCGGAGCCGCGGTCGTGCCGCCGCTGCGCGAGGCGCGGCCGGCGGGTCTCATGGCCGGGGGTGCTCTTGCCTGGAGCATCGTTGTCGGCTCGTGTCGTGAGCATTATCCGGCCTCGCGGATTCCAGCCACGGTTTGCACCGGGCCGTCGGTGTGCCGGCCGGATAGTCGCGTCACACGGTCAAAGCGTCCCAGATTGGCCACAAGCGACCGACCGGTGGCTATCACCTGCGGATAGCGCTGCCCCGCCGCTCCCAGATCGGCAGCGGCAACCAAGGCCTGCAAGATCGCGCCGTCGCGATCAATGGCCGACTGTTCCAGCCAGAGAAACGCCGGCAGGTCCGTCGCATCCAGCGGCGGGCCGGCGCTCGCGAAGGCCAGAGCGAGCGCTCGTTCCACCCGCTCGCGGCTCTCGTCGTCCAGGTCCTGGGGGACGCGCCAGGCGCCGGCCGCCGCGTCCCACATCTCCAGGCAAAGACCCTCACGAATGCGCGCGTCCCAGAAGCGGCCGGCGCTGGCGGCCGGCAGGATGATTCGCAGTTCTCGCTCGATCGCCGCTGGCAGGCTGTCCATCACGGCATCCAGCGCACCGGTCACGATCGTGTGTCCGATCTCACGAGTGCGGCGGGCCCGCACGGCCTGATCCAGGCGGGCCTGAGCGTCGGCGTGGTCGATGTCGGTGCGTTCGACACCGACCCGCAGCTCCAGCGTCTGCACGCGCGTCTCTGTCCGGCGCACGACGTCGCGAGCCTGGCGCAATAGGCGTCGAATCTCCTCGGCATCCACCGGTTCAGCGTCCAGGTCGGGGATAGCGACCCGCGCCTCGGCTGTGGTGGTATCGGCGTCCACCTCGACATCCAGTGCGCGCAGCGCCGCCGCGAGGTCTGTCGCATGCCGCCGGGAGGCTGCCTGAACCGTTCGGCCGCGCAGACCGGCGGCCCGCGCCACGGCGTGCGCCCGTTCGCTCCCAAGCTCGGCAACCGTCGCGGCGAGCCGCGCCAGCTGCACGGCTCGCGGACGCTGCCGACGGTCGTCAAAGGCCGTGGACCGATGGTGGGCGATCTGGGTGTCCAGAGCCGCAAGTTCGTCATTGGCCCGCGTCTCGTCGCGGATGGCCACCTGACGCTGGAGTTCTACGTCGGCGCCGCTGCGCAGCCGCCGCTGCAACTGCTGCACCTGGCGTAGCGTTTCGCGGCGGGATTCTTCGATGGCTTCCCGCGAGGCGCCAATGTCCAGCTCAGTGGCCAGGCGCTCAGCCACCCGACTCGCGTCGGCGGCCTTTGCCAGTTGCGAACGCCGCTCGGTTGCCGCGGCAATGAGCTGATGCTCGGGATCGTGTCGACTCAGCGTCGCTGCGCGCGCTTCCAGACGCCGAACGTTGCGTGCGGCGTCCGCGGCGGCCTCGGCCGTGGTTGCCGCTGTCGACTGAAGCTCGGCCGAGTCACGCCGGTGGTCGCCATCCACCATCTGACGGAGACGGACCGCGGCACTGTCTCGAAGAATCTTCGCCCGCTGAGCATCGGCTGGAATTTCCAACTCCAGCGCCACAAGCTCGCTCTCAACTCGGTCTCGGGCCTGCTTCGCCTGCTCGGCGGCCAACAGCCGGTGTTCCACTTGCTGGAGTTCCCGTGCCACGAAATCCAGTTCGCGTTCCAGCTGGTCGGCGGCCTCGGCGTTGCCGCGATCCGCCAGCGTCAGCCAGATCCCGGCCAGCGTGCCCGCCAGACCGACGCTCAGACCCAGCGGCGTCAGTGGTGCAAACGCGAGAAGTCCCAGCACCCCCGCCGCCAGACCCGCCAGGGCGCCGCCGGTCGCCGTCCGACGCCAGCCTGCCCGCACCTGGGCGTCGCGGGCTTGGGTGCGAACGGCCGCTTCCAGCGCATCCACTTGCTGATGCAGTGCCGCGGCTTCGTCCTTGGCCGCCTGCACGTCGTCTTCGGCCTCCGGCGCGTGATGTAGCCACTCGCGCCAGAGACGATGCGCGGCCGGCAGGTGCGAGTCTTCATTTACCCGGTCGCTCAAGGTCCGTGCGCGTTCTGCCTCGGCCGCCAGCCGTTCGGCCTTGCTGCGGCTGGACGACAGTTCCTGACGGGCGCGTTCCAGGGCGGCCATGTCTTCGCCAACCGTCGCACTGGAGCGGCGCGCCTTCTCGGCTGCGACGGCTGCGTCGTCAGCGCGTCGATAGGCAGCCCGTCCGCGCTCCAGCGTGGCCAGCAGCTGCTCGCTGGTCGTCAACCCGGTACGCAGGTCCCGTAGCTCGTCGAGTTGCGCTTCGTTGCTGGTTCGCCTGGTCTGAGCGGCCTGAGCACGCTGGCCCGCCGCGTCGCGATGGTCCAGCAGATACGCCAGCGTCAGGACGCGCTCGGCCTGTTCAACCTGGCGCTCGAGTCCCGCGGCAAGCGTCGCCATGCGAAGTCGCTCGGCCTCGGCCTCGGCTATCAGAAGCTCGGCTTCCTCGAGTTGATGAACGGCGCGCGCCGCCCGGTCGCGCTTGCGCGCGAACTCCAGCCGCCGCACCTCGGCCGCGGCGGCGGCATGAGCCTCCGCTGCTTTCGCCAGCGCCACGTGCAAAGACGCCACCCGTTCGGCTTCCTCAAGGTCCTGGCTCACCTCCACGCTCGCCGCCAACAGGTTCATTCGGCGAGAGCCGAGCCAGGCGCTGACGATGTCGCGCAGGCGGATGGTCAGCGGTTCCAGGTTGCGCGGTGGCCAAATCAAGGCCGCGAAGGCTTCGCCATCGGCGCCAAGCAATTGGTCCAGTTCGCGTTCGATCCGTTCAGCGCCGGAAATTGGGACCAGCCCCGAGGCCCCGCGTCGCGCCAGCGAGGTGGAGAGGCGCCCGTCACCACCGATGCGCCGCTCAATCACATAGCCTGCGCCGCCGGCGACGATAGACGCGCCAACCAGCGCGCCGTCCCTCCGGCCGAATCCGGGCGCCACGTCGCCAAGCAGGGCGCAGCGCAGAGCGGCTCTCAGCGTAGCCGCCGCGGCCGGCGTCGCTTGGATGAGATGGCGTCCGCGCGGCGCGAAGGTGATTCCGACGTCGTCGATCTCCCCGACGTGGCGGGCGACCAACTGCTCCAGAAAGATCACGTTACGACTGCTGTCGGCTCGCGGCGGCGGGCGATCTCGACGACGCGCGCCCGGGCCGCGGCGATCATCGCTCGTTGACTCTCGTCGTCTGCAGCGGCAGCCAGTCCCTCGCTCACGCGGCGCGTGTTGACTAGAAAGGAGGCGCGTTCGGGCGATCTTGAATCGCCATCGAAGCCTTCCACGACCAGCTGCTCAAGCGCGAAGCGCAGCAGCGTGCCTTCCGCCGCGGCCCTCTCGATCAGCCCGGCCGCATCCATCTCATGCCAAACCGAGCGTGAGATTCGCCCGCGCAGGTCCACGTCCAGGATGCCGGCTCTGCCTAGCTCGGGCGCGACCTGCCGGGAAACGTCGGATCCCGCACGTGGCGAGTCAATAACCATCCTGGCGGGCCTAAGGGCTTCGGTCTCGACAAAGGTAGGGACCAGGCCGGCGTCAGGATCAATGTCCAGGATCAAAAAGCCGGGCTGGGTCTCGCGGTCCAGCGACGGTCCGGCCCAGCCTGTTTCGATCAGCGGAGTGTTATCCAGTCGCTCAGCACCCGCCGTGGCGGCGCGGGTAGACACAACCATGTCAACAAGGCCGGAGTGCGATGCAGGTTCGGCGGAGTCGCCGCCAGGCGCGTCCAACGCGAGGATCAGATCGGTTGCGTCGAAGTCTCCGCGCGCGCCGCCCGTCAAGAGGGCAATCTGCGAATCCGCGGCGGATACCAGGACCGAATCGGGTCGGTGCGCTTCCAAAACCGTGTCGATCAGTCCAACTTCGGCCAGGAAGCTCGTCCCCTCCGTGGCCTGATCCGTCTGTTCGCGCGTCGCAATAATTGTTATGCCAGCGCGCCGTGCCGACCCCAGCGGAGCCATTGCGAGGCGGACGTGGTCCAGCGACGGCAGCGGATCGGCGAATAGCCCGCCACCGCACACAAAAACCTGACACCCGGCGTGCGCGGCTTGTTCCAGGACGCCCGCGAATCCACGATGGGTGAGGGCGCTGAACAGGTCGCGTTGGGAAGGCGCCAGAGCGGCTGGCCGAGCGCCGAGGTGAAATCCGGCTGCTACCGCGAGACGGGCGTGGCCCTCGCGGGGCCTAACGATACGCACGAAGACAAGCTCATCCTTGCCTCCCGTATCGCAGGCTGCACAATACGCACGGCCTGACACCAGTGATGGTAGCACTCGGTGTGGGGACACGGTGGTTAACTTGTGGTGGCCAGCGACTGCCGAGGTACCAATAGGCGAGCTTGGTCCTCACACCGACGCGAAGATCGGTGGTGCGCCTTCGGCCATCGTGCTCGCCGTCCCGAACAGTGTCCGCGGCGGTGTGGTTTCCAGCCGGATGCCGCACCCATCGTGCACATAGCGGCGGGCGCCGTCTTCGACGACCAGCGTGTAGTCGCGCATTCGCCGATGCAGGTCGCTCAGCACCAGGTCGACCACCGGGAACGTGAAGTTCCAGGTGGCGACCAGTTGCCGCGGTGTGCGGCCGGGCTCGAAGTGCAGGCCCGACCGTGCCGCAAACACCTCGCGGTGAACCTGATGGCCCCAGCTCATGAAGAGCCGGGCCTCGCGCGTCCGGCGGCCCAGCACGTGGGCAGGACCGTGACGCAGCGTTTGCCTTGCCACTTCACGAAGAATCTGATCCCGCCCGCCCGCCGGATGCCGCAGGGCGTAACGATAGAGTCGCGCGAGCTTGGCCGTCGCCATTCGGTCGCCGGAATTGCCCGGCGCTTCGGTGTCGGCCGTGGCGCGGCCGCTGGCTGCTTCGTCGCGCAGCAGGGCGCGAAACTCATTGGGCAGTCTCGACATCAAGCGCTCCTTTGCAGGCATCGGTTGCTCTCTGAACGTCCCGGAGACGCAATACGCAACGTGTCATCCCAACACTTCGTCACGCCATGAGTAGCGTTCGCTGCCCATGCGGGCGCTCGAATCCAGCAGGGCGGCGCGCGTGATCACGGCATCGCCAAAGCGCGCGCGAAGCTCGTCCATCGCAGTGTCCAGCGGGCGCCGGTCGCGCTCGATCCCCGACCGCAGCTCAAGTTGCCGGGCGGTATCCGATTCAACGCCGGACACATGCACGCCGACCAGCCGGTAGACGTCTCGGTCGCGCGCTTCGCGCAGCAGCAAACGCCGGGCGGCGCCGAAGATGTCGGGTGTGTGGTCGGTTGGCGCGTCCAACGTGACCTGCCGCGTGATTGTTCGGAAGTCGGCGTAGCGAAGCTTGAGGACGACTGTCCGGCCGGTCAGTCGCTTCGCGCGCAGGCGGCGCGCAACGTGATCGGCGAGTTGCCGCAGGTAGCGCAGCACCAGCTCGCGATCGCCAGTGTCGCGGCTGAAGGTCGCCTCGTTTCCCACCGACTTGGCCTTCCGCTCGGCCTCCACGTGCCTGGAATCGATCCCGCGCGCCCGGGCGGCCGGCTCGCGCAACTCGCGCATCCGCTCTGGGTCATGGCGCGCCAGATCGCCGATCGTGCGGATGCCACGGGCGTCCAGCCGGGCTGCATTCTTGGGACCGATGCCCCAGATCATCCGGACGGGCAGCGGATCCAGGAACTCCTGTTCCTTGCCTGGCGTCACGATGCGTCGTCCGTCGGGCTTGGCAAGGGTCGAGGCGATCTTTGCTATCGACTTATTGGTGGCCACGCCAACCGAAATCGGCAGACTGACCGCCGAGCGGACCTCCGCCCGCAGGTGGTCGGCGATTTCGTGCGGCGCGCCAAGGCGTCGTTCGCAGCCGGTCACGTCAAGGAAGGCCTCGTCCAGCGACAACGGCTCAACCAGCGGCGTGCACGACCGAAAGATCCGCATGACCTCCATGGATACGTCGGAGTACATCTGCATTCGGCCCGACACGAACACCGCCTTCGGGCAGAGCCGGGCAGCCTGACGCAGCGGCATCGCCGCGTGAATCCCATACGCGCGAGCCTCGTATGACGCGGCCGTCACCACGCCGCGCGCATCCCTCGGGCCGCCAACAATGACCGGCCGCCCTTGGAGCTCGGGCTGCTCGCGTTGCTCCACGGACGCATAGAAGGCGTCCATGTCGGCGTGCATGATCACGCGCTCGCCGATCCAGTCGGAGCAACGGCTGACAGCGCTGGCAGTGGCGGCCGGTTCGGTGCTCATCGCCAAAGGATACCGTACAAAAACCGGACGTACAACAAGCGAACGCGTGGTTAGGTGGTCTGTGGTCCGTAGTCGGGGACAACGCGGGGACTTACAAACCCGAGGACGCAGATCGCCTTGCGGACAAGGCTTTTCCCTAGATGCTGCCGCGGGCCCGGGCCAGTTCCTTCGTTCCCAGTTCGCCGTCGGCGTGTTCCAGCACCCGGCGAAAAGCTGCGGTGGCGGCGTTGGCGTCGCCAGCCAGCTCGTGGGCGCTGGCCAGGGCAAAGTTCCACCTGACGGCGGGCCGATCCGGCCGGCTGGCTTCCAGGCGGGCCAGCGCGCGCCGCGCAGTGGCTGGCGTTGCTTCCACGGCCAGCTCGGCCAGCACGAGATCCGCGGTGACGGCGGCCGTGGGCTTCAGCCGCTGGGCGTGGTTCAGCGCTTCCAGGGCGCTGGTCGGATTGCCGGCCTTCAGGCGCATTCGGCCCAACGCCTGCCAGACGGCTGCTCCGCTTGCCCCTTGCTCCACGGCGGCTTCCAGGCAACGAGCCGCCGACGCGTGGCGCCCGGCGGTGTCGAGCGCCGCCGCCACGTTGCGATAGAGCCGTGGCCGAAGGTCGTCGTCCTCGGATTCCCCGGCCGCGGTGTCCAGCGCATGGTCAAAGGCTTCGCGCGCGGCTGCGCTGTTGCCTTCGGCGGCGTAGCGAACTCCCAGGCTGGCGAGGTGAAGCGCTGAAAGCCGAGCCGCCGGGCTGGGCGCGGCGGCGTCAACCGCCAGCAGCGCGCATTGAGCCGCGGCGTCAACGGCGCCCGCTGCTACCAGGTCTGCGATATCGTCGCGGCGATCCTGGATGTGAGACACGTCGTGGGCCGCGTCAGAGCCGCCGCATGATGGAAGTCACCCGACCGCGAATCCGGATCTTATCGGCGTAGATCGGCGCCATCTCAGCGTTGGCTGGCTGCAGGCGGACGCGGTCATTCTCGCGAAAGATCCGCTTCAGCGTCACCGATCCATCGTCCAGCATTGCCACGCCGATCTCCCCATCGCGAACCGTGTCGACTGGCTCCACGATCACGATGTCGCCATTGCAGATGTGATCGTCGATCATGCTGTCGCCACGCACGCGCAGCGCGTAGGCGGTGCCCTCGGGCGACACGTCGGCGGTTACGGCGATGGTGTCCAGCCGCTCCTCGTAGGCCTCGATTGGGGCGCCGGCGGCAATCTCGCCCACGATGGGCACGTTGATCACCCCGCCGGGCATGCCGCCGCTCAGGACTTCGATGCCGTGCGACTGTCCGGATCGCCGGATGTAGCCCTTGCGCTCCAGTACTTCCAGGTGCTGCTGCACCGTGGCTGGCGCCAGCCCCAGGATGCCGCCAATCTCGCGCACGCTGGGCGTGTAGCCCTCGTCCTGCACGAACCGCTCAATGGTCTGCAACACACGATGCTGGCGTTGTGTCAGAGGATCGGCCACCGCAAGCCATCCTTAAGCGTATTTCGGCGCTAACGGCGCCCGCGACTCTTGCCGCGCGCCGGGCCCGAACTGTCAAGCTTCAGTCGTACGGTACCGGACAATAAACGAACGGTCAAGTCAGCAGCCAAGCAGGGGCCATGCGGGCGTGGCTGCCTAGGTGGCAGCTATACGGATCGCGGTCCCCATGCGCACCCGCCGCAGGGCGTCAACCGGCGGATTGCCGATGCGACCCACCACGTTCACCGGGCTTGCGGCGCGCACTTCGTTGCCGTGGCTGGCCGGCGTGCGGCCGAAGAACAGGCAAAACGCCATCCCCGGCGGCCAGTAGGCCAGGTCCCCGACCTCAACGACATCCGAGGCGTCCGGCTCTTGGTCGGCCTGCACGCCAATGTCGAAGTAAAACTCGCGTCCCCACGTGTTTACCGTGCGGGCGATTGGCAG